>NZ_JBYITE010000045.1:0-59865 GCF_057709105.1 Streptomyces sp. bgisy100 | reverse complement strand
CGCCGAGAACACCAACGGAACCACCGCCGGGATCTCGCGCTGCGGCGCATCGGTGAGTGCGCCAAGCGTCGCCGGAGCACCGGTCGGGGGAATCGGGCCCACCGCGGTGTCGGCCGCCGGGTCCTCCAGGATGACGTGGGCGTTGGTGCCGCTCACGCCGAAGGCCGACACAGCGGCTCGGCGCGGGCCGCCGGTCCGCGGCCAGGCGACGGGCTCGGTGAGCAACCGTACGTCTCCGGCTGCCCAGTTGATGTGGTGCGAGGGCTCGTCGACATGGAGGGTCTGCGGGAGCACACCGTGGCGCATGGCCTGCACCATCTTGATGACACCCGCGACACCCGCCGCCGCCTGCGTGTGACCCAGGTTCGACTTCACCGAACCCAGCCACAACGGCCGCTCCGCCGCACGCCCCTGACCGTACGTGGCCAGCAACGCCTGCGCCTCGATCGGATCACCCAGCTTCGTCCCCGTACCGTGCGCCTCCACCGCATCCACCTGCTCGGCGGACAGCCCGGCGCTCGCCAACGCCTGCCGGATCACGCGCTGCTGCGACGGACCGTTCGGCGCCGTCAGACCATTCGACGCACCGTCCTGATTGATCGCGCTGCCCCGCAGCACCGCCAGCACCGGATGACCGTTCCGACGCGCGTCCGACAGCCGCTCCACCAGCAGCATCCCCACACCCTCGGCCCAACCCGTACCGTCCGCCGCATCCGCGAACGCCTTGCACCGGCCGTCCGCCGCCAGACCCCGCTGACGGCTGAACTCCACGAACACACCCGGCGTCGACATCACCGTGGCACCGCCCACCAGCGCCATCGTGCACTCGCCCTGCCGCAGCGACTGCGCCGCCAGATGCAGGGCGACCAGCGACGACGAGCAGGCCGTGTCGACCGTGACCGCGGGGCCCTCCAGGCCCAGGGTGTAGGCGATGCGGCCGGTGGCGACGCTGCCCGCGTTGCCGGTTTCGAGATAGCCCTCGATGTCCTCGGGCACCGTGTCCAGTCGGGCGGCGTAGTCGTGGTACATCACGCCGGCGAAGACCCCGGTACGGGTGCCGCGCAGCGAGAGCGGGTCGATGCCCGCACGCTCCAGCGCCTCCCAGGACGCCTCCAGCAGCAGCCGCTGCTGCGGGTCCATCGCCAGCGCCTCACGCGGCGAAATCCCGAAGAACTCCGCGTCGAACTCCGCCACGTCGTGCAGGAAACCGCCCTCTCGGGCATAGCTGGTGCCGGAGTGGTCGGGGTCCGGGTGGTAGAGCCGTTGCAGGTCCCAGCCGCGGTCGTCCGGGAACCCGGAGACGGCGTCGCCGGCGGACGCGAGGAGCTGCCACAGGTCGTCCGGTGAGGTCACACCGCCGGGGAAGCGGCAGGCCATGCCGACGATGACGACCGGGTCGTCATGGGCGGGGGTGTCGGCGGTTCCGGCGGCCGTGGGGGATTCCGCAGTGCCCCGCCATTCGGCGGTCTCCAGCAGTTCGGTGTGGAGGTGGCGGACGAGTGCCTCGGGGGTGGGGTGGTCGAAAACCAGCGTCGCGGACAGCCGCAGCCCGGTGGCGGCGGCCAGGCGGTTGCGCAGTTCCACCCCGGTCAGGGAGGTGAAGCCCAGTTCCCGGAAGCTGCGGTGGGTGCGGAGGGCCGCCCCGGCGAGGTTCCCGTGCACGGCACCGATCTGGGTGCGCAGCAGTTCGTGAAGGGCGCGCCGGCGCTCCCCGTCGGACAGACCGGTCAGTCGGTCGCGCAGTGCGGACAGCACCGTCGCGCCGTCGGCGTCCTCGGCGTCCGTGGGCAGGAGGTCGCGGTAGAGGGCGGCCAACGGAGTGTCGGCGGTGCGCAGTCGCAGTGCGGCGTGATCGAGCCTCAGCGGTACGAGGACGGTGTCGTCCAGGGTCCTGGAGAGGTCGAAGAGGGCCGGCCCTTCATCGGCGGAGAGCGTGCCGTGTCCCGGTGCGGCCTCCGGGGAGCCGGTGCCGGCCCAGGGGCCCCAGGCGAGGGAGGTCGCGGCCAGTCCCTGTGCCCGGCGCTGCTGGGCGAGGGCGTCGAGGAAGCCCGCCGCGGCGCCGCCACCCGGGGTGCCGGGCGCGTCGGAGAAGAGGACGAACGCGTCGAGCGCGAGGCCCGCGGTCAGTTCGTGGAGGTGCAGGGCACCGTCGATACGACAGGTTCCGTCGGTACGAGCGGTTCCGTCGGTACGGGGAGTCCCGTCGGTACGGGGAGTCCCGTCGACACGGGGAGTCCCGTCGACACGGTCGCCGTGGACGTCGTCGGCGGGCCGGGACGGTTCTGCGGTCATCGCGTCGTCGTCCGCGGTGCCGGCGGTGTGCACCACCGCGGTGAGGGGGTGTTCGGACGGGAGCTCTTCCAGGAGCCGTGCCACATCCGCGCGCCGGCTCACGTCGCAGGTGACCAGGGTGACGGTGGCTCCGGCGCGGGACAGTTCGGCCCGGAGGCCGGCCGCGTCCGGGGCGCGGTCGGCGGCCGGGTCGGCCAGCACCAGATGGCGTACGCCGTGTGCCCGGACGAGGTGCCGTGCCATCCGTCGGCCGGCGGTGCCGAGGGCCCCGGTGATCAGGACGGTGCCGTGCTGGTTCCAGGGGCGGACATCGGGCGTGGTGGAGCGGGCGGGACGGAGCCGGGGGGCGAACGCCCGGCCCGCGCGCAGGGCGAGCTGCGGCTCTCCGGTCGCGACGACAGCGCGAACGGCGGCTCGGGAGGCCTGGTGGTCGTCGGTGTCGAGCAGGATCAGCCGGCCGGGGTGTGCGGTCTGGAGCGACCGTAGGGCACCGGTCACCGCTGCGCCGACCAGGTCGGGGGCGTCGTCGCCGGGTACGGCGGCAACGGCCGCGCGGGTGACGAGGACCAGGCGGGAGGTGGCGAACCGGTCGTCCGACAGCCACCTGTGCACGGTGTCCAGCGCGGCCCGGGCGGCGGCGCGCGCCGTGGCGCCGTCGGCCGGGCGGGCCCCGGCCGGTGCGTGCGGGACCGGAGTCCCGTCGGGGGTGTGCGGGACCGGAGCCCCGCCGGCCGGGGTGTGCGGGACCGGAATCCCTTCGGCCGGAATGTGCCGGACCGGAGTCCCGTCCGCCGGGGTTTGCGGGAGGTGGCAGACCACGAAGTCCGGCGCAGGCGTGCCGGAGTCGACGGCGACGCGCAGCGCGGCCAGGTCCGGGTAGCCGTCGGCGCCGGTCAGCAGGTGCCGGGGACCGGTCTCGGCCCACCCGGCTCCCCCGGCGTCGAGGCCGTCGGTGTCCCGGGTGGCCCCGGAGGACCCAGCGGTCGGAACCTCGGCCCAGTCGACCCGGAACAGTGCTTCGTGCCCGGTGTCCCCCACCGTGAGCAGGCGGGCGGGGCGTTCGGCGAGCAGATGCCGAATGATCTTGCCGGAGCCGGTGCGCGGGATCGTGTCGACCGCGTACAGCGCCGCAGGCAGCTTGTGGTTGGCCAGCCGCTCCCGGCAGGTGCGGAGGACCTCTTCCCCGCTGTAGGTGCCGCTGTCGTCCAGGATCACATGGGCGACGGGAACTTCGCCGAGGCTCTCGTGCGGCCGGCCGGCGACGGCCGCGTCCGCGACACCGGGCGCCGCGCGGAGGGCGTCCTCGATCTCCGCGGGGTGGATGTTCTCCCCGCCGCGGATGATGAGTTCCTTGATGCGGCCGCTGATGGTCAGGTAGCCGTCGTCGTCCTGCCGGGCCAGGTCGCCGGTGCGGTACCAGCCGTCGCGCAGGGCCTCCTCGGTGGCCAGGGGCTGGTTGTGGTAGCCGGTCATCAGGCTGGGGCCGCTGACCCGGACTTCGCCTTCCGTGCCGGTGGGGACGTCGCGGCCGGTGTCCGGATCGACGAGCCGGACACCGAGGCCGGGGACCGGCAGGCCGCAGGATCCGCTGACCGCGGGGCCGTCGGGCCGGTTGATCGCGATCATGCCGCAGGTCTCGGTGCTGCCGTAGCCGTCGAGGAGCCGGAGGCCGAAGGTGTCCTCGAAGGCGCGGCTCAGGGAGGGGGTGGTCACCGCCCCCGCGACCAGGCAGACCCGCAGTCCGGATGCGTCGAGGCGTGTTCCGCGGGCGCCGAGTACCAGGTCGTGGTACATCGTCGGGACCCCGGCCATCATGGTGAACGGCTCGTCGCGGATCAGGGCGAGCACGTCCTCGGCGGCGTACCCGCCCATGATCCGGGCGGTGGCCCCGGTCGCGGTCACGCCGATGACGCAGAGAATGTGGGCGAGGCTGTGGAAGAGCGGGAGCGGCCACAGCACACGGTCGTTCTCGGACAGTCCGAGGACGGGTGCGTAGCAGGCGGCGACGGACCACAGGCAGCTGCGCTGGGTGGACACGACACCCTTGGGCCGGCCGGTGGTGCCGGAGGTGTAGAGCATCCACGCCGGCTCGTCGAGACCGAGGTCGTCGGGGGCCGGCGTGTCCGGGTCCGTGGTCGCCATGGTCTCGAACGAGCGGTGCGGGACCGTGGCCGGGTGCGCGGCGCCCGGGTCCTGGACGAGGACGAGGGTCACCCGGTCGCGGCCGTCGCACAGGATGCGCGTGACCTGTTCCAGGTGTGCGGAATCGGCCACGACGACGCGGGCGCCGCTGTCGTCGATGGCGTGGGCGACCTCGGCGTCGGCGGAGCGGGGGTTGACGGGCACCCCGACGCAGGCGGCCCGGGTGACGGCGAGGTAAGTCTCGATGACCTCGACGCTGTTGTTGAGGAGGAACAGCACGCGGTCGCCGCGCTCCAGCCCCAGCCCGGCGAGGTGTCCGCCCAGCCGGGCGGTCCGGCGTTCGAGGTCACGGTAGGTCGCGCCGCGCCGCCCGTCGTCGAAGGCGACCTGGTTCCCGCGCTGCTCGGCGTGCTCACGCAGCAGTTCGGACAGTGGCTGGATCAGCTCCGCGCGCAACGTCGTTTTCCCTCTCGTGGTTCGTGAATCCGCAGAAACGGGCGCAGAGCCCGGTGGGGCGTTCAGCCCAGGCGTGTGGGGCGGTGCTCGCAACGTGCGGCGGTGTGCCCGTGGGAGCGTCGTGAGAAGTGCCGTGCGGCGGCGGCCGCCGCGGGGGCCCGGTCCGTGGGGGCGGCAGGGACGGTGGCCGTGCACCGGCCACCGTGGGCGGGCTTCCGGTGACGGGCGTGGCCTTGAACGGCGCTCCTCCGAACGGCGTTCCCGTGGGCGGCTGTTCCGGCAGGGGCTGCTTCGACAGCAGCTGCTCCGGCGGTGGCGGTTTCGGCAGCGACTGCTCCGGCAGTGGCTGTTCCGGCAGTGGCTGTTCCGCGGACTGCCGTTCCGTGCGGGTGCAGGTGCGGGTTCGGGTGCGGAGTGCGGATCGCCTGTGACGGTGCACCGCCCGCAGTCCGGGCGGTCAGGTGCGGGCGCGGGTGGCTGCGGATCGCTCCGGAGCCGGGGGTGCGGAGACCGGTGGCACGGCGGCGGCCGGGCCGAACCGCCTGCTCCGGTGTGTGGTGCCGGCCGTGACCGTCGCCGCCGAGGCCGTGGGACGGCGGCTCTGTGAAGCCGTGCCGACCGAGCATCCTGCGTATCCCCCTTGATGTGCCGTCGCCCCTGCTCCGACGGCTGACCCCCGTGTCGACCGGTGGCTGGTCAGTCCCACCGGTCGTGCCCGCTCGCGCCGTCACCGGCTCGGCGTCCTCCCTGGGTGCCGACGAGCGGATTGCTTCTGATGAGGGCATGGCCCCATCAAATGACGATTTTTTTACTTGCGTCGAACAAAGTCAATGTGACGCAGGTCCCATCCGCGCATGATCTGACATCTGGGCGGGCAAATTGATGGGCCGTCATGCCTGACGGGCCCCTCAGGCATCGTTCCGCAGGCCGGGGTGACCTACCCCCCAGACACCTTCCGCAGACTGCACCGCTCAGCCCCAGAAGGCGGGGGCACCACCGCATAACGCCCCCTTCAGGGCATGCCACAGGGTGCCGACGAATCCGTCCGCGCCGACGGCGGCCCTCGATGCCGGGACCGCCGCCGCACACCCCGCCCGGCCTGCCGTTCAGCGCAGCGCGCTGGTGATCACTTCGGTGATGCGCTGCATGTGGCCGGTCAGGAAGAAGTGTCCGCCGTCGAACGTCATCAACTCGAAGGGGCCGGTGGTGTGTTCGCGCCACGCTGCGGCATCCTCCGCGCTCACCCGGATGTCGGCGTCGCCGGTGAACATCGTCACCGGGCAGGCCAGCGGGTCCCCCGGTCGGTAGACATAGGTTTCGGCCGCCTTGTAGTCGCCCCGCAGCGCGGGAAGGATCATGCGGAGCAGCTCCTCGTCGTCGAGCAGCCTGGCGTCCGTGCCGCTGAGCTCCTTCAACTCCTCGATGAGACCCTGGTCGTCGCGGAGATGCACGCCTTCCGAGCGGTGCCGTGAGGGGGCGCGGCGGCCGGACACGAAGAGATGCACCGGGGTGACACCCTGCTCCTCGAGCCGCCGCGACACCTCGAAGGCCAGCGTGGCCCCCATGCTGTGGCCGAAGAGGGCCAGCGGCTGCCCGGTCAGCGGCTGCAGCACCTCGTGGACGCGGTCGGCCAGTTCCGCCAGGTTCTCCACGCAGGGCTCGGCGCGCCGGTCCTGACGCCCCGGGTACTGGATGGCCAGCATGTTCACGGACGAGGGAAGCATCCGGGAGAGCGGGTGGTAGAAGCTCGCGGCCCCTCCGGCGTGTGGAAAGCACACCAGGGACAGATCACCGGAGGAGGAGCTTCCGAATCGCTGGATCCAGGCGTTTTCGCGGTCGGTGTGTACGGTCATCGGGCTGTCTCGTCCTTCGTCGCGGGCAACGCTCGTAAGCCTACGAGCGCCGCTTCGAACACCATCGGGATCCGAAATCCTACGAGCCCCGAGGGAACCATCTCCCCAGCTGAGAACGCCTGTTGGCGGCCGTCGCTGTGATCGGTTTCACAACTGTTGGGTGCACGAGTGAAGTTGACCAGGTCGGCATTCTTTGTGTCCGAGAACGATCGGTGTCGTAAGGTCAGTGCCCGACGGCCCGTCGGCGTGCGTCCTGCACCCCGGGCCGGTTTTCGCCGTGCGTCACCGCGTGCCACCCCCACGCCTTCCCTCTCACACCCACCTCATCACCGGGCCGCTGACCGCGGCGTGTTGGAGAACTGCAATGCTGCGATGCGAGTACCTCGTCCCCGGCCGGGAATCCGGAATTCAGTCCGGCCGGTTCGTGATCGGCGACGTCGTGTACGGCCCGGAGGTCTCGACTCCGCTTACCTCCGGGAATGCCCCGGTCCTGAGCGTCCACATGACGGAAACGGCTGACCGGGCGCGCACGGAGCGATGGACGGTCGACCGGCCGGTCCGCACCGGAACCGAGAACGGCCTGCACTACGCCTACAACGACGACTATCTGTTCTGCGCCGGGCACATACCCGAGCAGGAGCTCTACACCGATGCCACCCGCGCCGCCTACGCAGCGGCCTTCGACCTCGTCGAGCGGCTCGGCCACCAGAGCGTCTTCCGTATGTGGAACCTCATCGGCCGGATCAACGAACCCAACGGGGAAGGGCTCGAGGTCTACCGCGACTTCTGCCGCGGCCGGGCGCAGGCATTCGAGCAGTACACCGCGCAGGGCCGGGACATGCCCTCGGCGACCGGCATCGGCTCGCTCGGCGGGGGCGTCGCGTTCTACTTTCTCGCCTCCCGTACCGGCACCCGGGTCAATATCGAGAATCCGCGCCAGGTTCCCGCCTACAACTATCCGGTCGAGTACGGGCCCAAGTCGCCGAGTTTCGCCCGGGCCACCCATCTCGCCCCTCGGGGCGCGGGGCCGGACGAGAATCTGCTCTACATCTCGGGTACCGCCGGAATTCTCGGCCATCAGACCGTTCACGCCGACAGTGTCGACAAGCAGTGCCAGGTGGCGCTGGAGAACATCGAGCGTCTGATCAGCGCATCCAACCTCGCGCAGCACGGCATCTCCCGGGGATACGAACTCTCCGACCTCTCCCAGGTGAAGGTCTATGTCCGGCACCCGGAGCACCTGGCGCGCGTCCGGCAGGCCTGTGAGGAGGCCTTCCACCCGTCTGCGGACATCGCCTGGTTCACCGTCGACATCTGCCGTTCCGACCTGCTCGTGGAGATCGAAGGCGTCATCGGCTGAGCCGAACCCTCCTGGACCGCCGAACTCTCCCGGACCGCCGGGCCGCCCGGGACCGCCGGACCGCCGGCGCCTGCACGGCCCGCCGGTCCGGGGCGGACCGCACCCCAGCAGTACGGTCGGCCGCGGAGCGTTCGCGGTGGGCCGGCCGGGCTCCCGGCCGGCCACGACTGCCGTGCGGGGCAGTACCCCGCCTCGGTGCCGCCCCCACCGCCGTTCGCCCGTCCCACCGAACCGTCCGGTGACCGAACCGTCCGGAAGACCGGCCCCGTCCGCCGCGTCCGGACGGTTCGGCTCCCGGTTTCCGTCATCCGCGCGGCGCCGACGGATCTCCATACGACGGGGCCGAACGAGCGAGGACGAGCACAGTGCAGAACAGGCACGACATCCCCATACCGGAACTGGTGACCGCGGCCCGGGCAGGGGACCCGCACGCCCGGGAACGCCTGGTCTCCGACTGTCTCCCGCTGGTCTACAACATCGTGGGCCGGGCCCTGGACGGGCACGCGGATGTGGACGACGTGGTGCAGGAGACCATGTTCCGCGCCCTCGACGGACTCGGCGGGCTCCGCGAGCCCACCGGATTCCGCTCCTGGCTCGTCGCCATCGCGATGAACCAGATACGCCGCCGCTGGAATGCCCGGCAGCAGACGGCCGTCACCTCCCTCGACCTGGCGCCGGAGGCCCCGGACCCCACGGGCGACTTCACGGATCTCAGCATCCTGCGCCTGGGCCTGTCCGGGCAGCGCCGCGAAGTGGCGGAGGCGACCCGCTGGCTGGACGCCGACGACCGCCATCTGCTGGCCCTGTGGTGGCAGGAGGCGGCGGGCACACTGACGCGGGCGGAGCTGGCGGCCGCCCTGGACACCACCCCGCAGCACACCGCGGTCCGGGTCAAGCGGATGAAGGACCAACTGGAGGTCGCGCGGGTGGTGGTGCGGGCCCTGGCCTCCGAACCGCGCTGCCCCACCCTGGCCACCGTCACCACGGCCTGGGACGGCCGGCCCGCACCGCTGTGGCGCAAACGCATCGCCCGCCATGCCCGTACCTGCCGCCGCTGCGCGGGGCACTGGACGGATCTCGTTCCCGCCGAGGGACTGCTCGCGGGGCTGGCCCTGGTCCTCCCGCTGTCCGGGGCCGGCACCCCGTCGTGGCTGTCCGGCCCGGCCGGGACCGTCGCCCACGGAACGGCCCTCCCGGCGGACGGCGCCGCGGGACCACAGATCCCGGCGGCAGCACCTTCCGGCCATCCGGCGCCCGCTCCCACCGGGCCCGCCGCTCCTGCCGGGCCGTCGCCGGCCGCGCCGAACCCACCGGCCACCGCCCCGGGCACCCCCGGCTCGCCCGGCCCCGCCCCCGCCGACGGAGCGGCCGACTCCGGCACGACGGGCGCTGCACTACCGAACTCCGGCACGACGGGCACCCCGCCGACGTACTCCGCCACGACGGGCACCCCGCTGCCGAGCTCCGGTTCGACGGGCGTCCAGCCTCCGGGACCCGGTGCGTCCGGCCCGGATGCGGCCGGGGGCAGCCGGGCGAGGCGGTCCGCCGCGGTGGCCGGCGGACTGCTGGCCGGCGGGGTCGTCCTGGCCCTGCTCTGGCCGTCCGGGAGGGCTCCGGCGGAACGTCCGTCCGTGGCCGCGCCACCGTCCACCCGCACGCCCGCCACCGAGTCCCCGGCGCCCGCCCCCACTCCGTCCACGACCACAGCCCGGCCCTCGTCCCCGCCGCCGAAGCGGACCCCGCGGGCCGCCGAACCGTCCCGGCGGCCCCGCACGACCCCCGCCGCGCCGCGGCAGGAGCCGGGCCCAGGGCCGGAGCAGCGGCTGACCTCCCTGGTCAACGCCGCACGCGCGGACGCCGGCTGCGCGCCGCTGCGCATCGATCCGCGCCTGTCCGCCGCCGCCCGCACCCACGCCCGGGACATGGCGGCCCGCCACTACTACGACCACGCGAACCCCGAGGGGGAACACGCCGACGCCCGGATCTCGGCGGCGGGTTACGACTGGTCGCGCTGGGCGGAGAACCTGAACCGGGGGCCGTCGGACCCCGCCCGCGTGGTGGACTCCTGGACGGACGGCTCGATCCACGAGGAGAACATGCTCGACTGCCGGTACCGGGACACCGGGGTCGCCGCGGTGCCGGGCTCCGAGGGGACGCTGTGGGTCCAGGAGCTCGCCGAGCCGGGCTGAGGGGTCCTTGCACGATGAGCGGCCGATGAGGTCGCGTGGTCCGGTGCCCGCATCGCAAGGCACCGGAGAGCCCTGGCAGCTCCGCTACCAGGGCTGTTCACAACGGGCGCGGTGCCAGGGCACCGCGCAAGGCCCCTCAGCCCGCGCCACGCCCCGGGGCCGCCGGGTCAGGCCTTGGTGCCGAAGTTCTGCACCCACCACGGCCCGTTGCCGCTGAAGTTCACCCCCACACCGAAGTCCTTGAAGCCGCAGTCGAGGATGTTGTCCCGGTGGGCGGGGCTCTTCATCCAGTCGCGCATGGCGGTCGCGGGGTCCTTCGGCCCCTTGTGTATGTTCTCCCCCCACTTCCCGGCCGGGTAGCCGGCGTTGCGCATCCGGCCGTCGGCCTGCCCTCCCTCGGGGCTCGCGTGGTCGTAGTAGTTGCGGGCCGCCATGTCATCGGCGTGCGCCTGGGCGGCGGCCTGCACCCGGCGGTCGACGCGCAGCGGGGAGCAGCCGGCCCGGGCCCGCTCGGCGTTGGCGAGGGAGACGATCCGCGCCACGGCCTCCGCCGCACGGCCCGTGGCCGGGGCGCCGCCGGTGGTGCGCGGGGTTCGGGTGTTCCGTTCCGGGCGCTGGGCGGTGTCCCCGCCGGTGGCGGGCGTGGGGGTGGCCGTGCGGCGGGGCTTCCGGGGCGTCGCGGTGGGCCGTGCGGGCCGTTCGGTCCGGGCCTTTGCGGAGGGGCGCGGCTTCGGGGAGGCGGAGGTCCGGGCGGGGGCCGGGGTCGCCTCGGGTGTCGACGGTGCGTCGGCGGCGGGGGCGTTGCGGACGGACGCGGCGGCCGGTGCGTCCCGCCCGGCGTCGTCCGGCCCGCTCAGGGCGTAGGCGCCGCCGCCCACCGCGGCGGCGACCACCAGGGCTCCCGCCACCGCCGGTATGCCGCCCGGAAGGCGCCGGGCGCGGGCCCGCCGGCCGCGCCGTCCGGCCCGCCGGTCACCGCCGCTGCCGGTGACCGGGGCCAGGGTGCGGGTGTCGTCGTCGTGTTCGTGGTGCATGGCTGCTCGCTCTCCGGGTGCTGCGCCGGTCGGTCCGGCGCAGAGGAGAGCGGACGGCAGTACGGCGATAACACTTTTCGGCGGAGCGGCTGGAAAATCTGTGGCGGGCGGGCCGGACGGCCGGAAAACGGGGACATCTCCCGGGATCGGCGGGCCACTCGGTTACCCGCCGGGAACCTCAGATCCCGCGCAAATCTTGCGCGTCGACATTGCTGGCCCGCCCCAACGCTGCGAGGGTTTCGGGCACCCCTCGACCGAAGTCCCCGGAGGCTCCATGGCTGTCCGCCGTGCCGTTGTCGTTGCCGCGTCCGTGACCGCGCTGGCACTTCCCCTGATCGTCCATACCGTGGTCGCCCCGTCCTCGTCCGCCGACGGCGCGCCGGCCGCCTCCGCCACCGGGCTGAAGCCGCCGCCCAAGAAGGCGGTCGCCCGGGGCAGCGGGGGTGCGGTCTCCAGCGTGAACCCGTACGCGTCCCGGGCCGGGCTGGAGGTGCTGCGCAAGGGCGGCAACGCCGTGGACGCGGCGGTGGCGACCGCTTCCGCGCTCGGTGTGGTCGAGCCGTACTCCGCGGGGGTGGGAGGCGGCGGCTACCTGGTGTCCTACGATGCGAAGACCCGGAAGGTGCGCACCATCGACGGCCGGGAGACCGCCCCGGCGAAGATGCGTGAGGACTCGTTCCTCGACCCCGCCACGGGCAAGCCCCTCCCGTCGGAGGAGGCAGTCAACTCGGGTCTGTCCGTGGGCGTTCCCGGGACCCCGGCCACGTGGCAGAAGGCCCTGGACGACTGGGGGACGATGCCCCTGTCGGAGACGCTGCGGCCGGCCACACGCCTGGCGGACGACGGTTTCGTGGTCAACGACGAGTTCCGGGCCCAGACCGCCATGAACGAGAAGCGGTTCCGCCACTTCCGGTCCACCGAGGAGCTGTTCCTGCCGAACGGGAAGCTTCCCGTGGTCGGCTCCCTCTTCCGCAACCCGGATCTCGCCCGGACCTACCGGGAGCTGTCCCGCGACGGCGTGGACGCGCTCTACCACGGCGGCATCGGACGCGACGTGGTGCGCACCGCGCGGAAGCCGCCGATGGCCCCGGGGTCCGAGCACAAGGCCCGGCCCGGCTTGATGACCGAGCGCGACCTGGCCGCGTACACGCCAGTGCCCCGCAAGCCGACCCGCACCGGCTACCACGGGCTGGACGTCTACTCCATGGCGCCGTCCTCCTCCGGCGGCACCACCGTCGGTGAGGCGCTGAACATCCTGGAGAAGAAGGGGCTGTCGAAGGCCGACCGGACCCAGGCCCTCCACCGCTATCTGGAGGCCAGCCGGATCTCCTTCGCCGACCGCAACCGCTGGGTGGGCGACCCGGCCTTCTCGAAGGTGCCCACCCGGGCGCTGCTGTCCAAGCGGTTCGCCGCGGAACGGGCCTGCCTGATCCGTCCGGACAAGGCGCTGACCAGTCCGCTCGCCCCCGGTGACCCGCGCCGTCCCGACGCGGGCTGCGACCGGGGCACCGGCACGAAGCAGCCGCACGAAGGGCCGTCGACCACCCATCTGGTGACGGCCGACCGCTGGGGCAACGTGGTGTCCTACACGCTGACGATCGAGCAGACCGGCGGCTCCGGCATCACGGTGCCCGGGCGCGGGTTCCTGCTCAACAACGAGCTCACCGACTTCGACTTCGCGCCGCTGGAGAAGGGCACCCCGGACCCGAACCTGCCGGGCCCGGGCAAGCGTCCGCGCAGCAGCATGTCGCCGACGATCGTGCTGCGGGACGGCAAGCCGCAGCTCGCCGTCGGTTCGCCGGGCGGCGCCACGATCATCACGACGGTGCTCCAGACGCTCGTCAACCGGCTCGACCTCGGGATGTCGCTGCCGGAGGCGGTCGCCGCACCGCGCATCTCCCAGCGGAACCAGGCGGCGACGGAGGCCGAGCCCGCCTTCCTGAAGTCGCCGGAGCGCAAGCGGCTGGAGCGTCTCGGCCACAGGTTCGTGCTCGCGCCGAAGGCCTTCACTCCCGCTCCGGAGATCGGGGCGGCGGCCGCTCTGGAGTTCCGGCGCGACGGGCGGATGACCGCGGTGGCCGAGCCCGAACGCCGCGGCGGCGGCTCGGCCATGGTGCTCCACGAGGACCGCTGACCTCACCGCACGGCCCGTCCAGTCCACCCGGCACTGCTCGTGCCGGGTGGACTGGACGCTTGCGGTTCGGGGCCCTGGGGGAAGCGGTCCGGAGCCCGCGCCGGGAGCGGAGACCCCGACCGCTGCCGGGTGTCAGCCCGCTCCTCGCCCCCGGTCCTTCTCGCAGACGGCGTCCCGGGCGGGCAGCTCGCCCGTCCGCAGGTAGTCGTTGACCGTCCGGCGGACGCAGCGGTTCGGGTACATGCCGTACACCCCGTGCACCTGGGCCCGGAGGGTGACCATGCGGGACTCGGGCATCCTGCGGTGCAGCCCGAGCCCGTTCCCGTAGCTGGTGCGGGGGTCACCGGTGGCCTGGACGATCAGCCCGGGTGCGGCGTTGCCGGTGCGCACCGGTGGTTCCAGTGGCTCGCCGGGCCAGAAGGCGCACGGGTTCACGCCGTTGAACAGCGGGCCGAACAGGGGTGCCTTCGCCCGGCTGCGCTCCACGTTCCTCCGGTACCAGGCCAGGTCGCGGGGTGCTCGGGCGTCCCCGCAATGCAGGGCGAGCTGCAGCGAGTTCTGGGTGTCCATGTCGGCGGTGGGCCGGCCGAGGAACAGGGCGAGATCCTCGGTGGGGCGCACGGTGCGGCCCCGGGACGCGTCGTGGAGCACCCGGATGTTCTCCGCCGCGCGGGCGAACTGCCGGTCGTCGGCCATCGTGGCGGCCAGCACCATGGGAACGAGCTGGCCGTCGGCGGTGTAGCGGCCCACGGTCAGCGGCTCCCGGGCGGCCCGGCGGGCGATGCCCTCGACGTTCGCCCGGACCTCGGCGGCGGTGCGCCCCAGGCCGTAGGTGCCGTCGCGGCGCGCCGCCCACCGCGCCCAGGCGTCGAGGAACCTCTCGTTCGCCGGGGCGGCGTCGCGGAGCATGGAGACGTTCCACCGGGCCGGGTCGATCGCGCTGTCCAGCAGCAGCCGGTCCGGCCGGCCGGGAAACATGTTCGCGTACGCGGCGCCGAGATAGGTGCCGTAGGAGACGCCGAAGTACGACGTCCGCCGCTCCCCCAGCACCGCTCGGAGCAGATCCATGTCGCGGGCGGTGTTCCGGGTGGTGAAGTGCCGAAGGTACGACACCTTCTTCCCGTATCTCTTGCGGCAGCTGTCGACGAGCCGGGCCTCGTAACGGGCCTGGGCACGGAAGCCGGCGCTGTCGTAGCCCGCCGAGCGGAGCCAGTGCCCGGAGGTTCCGCAGTGCAGGGCGCTGCTCCGGCCCACGCCCCGCGGGTCCATGCCCACGAGGTCGTAGCGGGCGGCCAGTTCTCTGCCCATGGCGGGGACGGACAGCAGGGGCATGTCGAGGGTGATGCCGCCGGGGCCACCGCTGTTGTGCATCATCACGCCGATGCGGTGCCGGGTGTCGGTGGCCTTGATCCGGGAGAAGCCGACGGTGATCGTGCGCCCTTCCGGGTTCCGGTAGTCCAGGGGCACCCGGATGGTGGCGCACCGGGCACCGGCCTCGTCGAGTTCCTTGTGCTCGCAGGTGCGCCAGTCCGGGCGCTGCTCGGTGAAGCGCCGCAGGGAGTCTGAGCCGGTGGCGGCCGGCGCCGCTGTGCCCGGCGAGGGCCCCGCGAGCCGGGCGGCGGTCCCGGGCCTGGGCGCCGCGGGGGCGGAGCCGGGGAGCACGGTGAACGCGGTCGCCGCGGCGAGGACGCCGACCGCCGCGATACGTGCGGTGCGCGGGGCCGTCATGCGGGGCCGCCTTCCGTCAGAAGTCGCCGGTGCACGGCGGTCTTTCCGGGTACGTGCAACTTTCGCGGTACGTGCCGGAAGATCCGGCCGACCGTGTCGGTCACCGCCTGGGCGGAGTCGGGGCCCGTGGCCGCCTCGTTGACGGCGACGAGCACGGCTCGGCCGTCCGCCCCGACGCCGCCCCGGGTACGGGTGCCCGGGAGAGTGCCGCCGTGTCCCCAGAACCAGCCGCCGCCCGCGGCCGGATCCAGCGGATAGCGGGCGAGCCCGAGACCGTACTCGGCTCCGCGGGCGAGATCCGCCGGGACGGTCGCCCGCAGCTGCGCGAGCTGGGCCGCCGGCAGGAGTGCGCCGGACAGCAGTGCCGTGAAGAAGACGGTGAGGTCCTGCGCGGTGGCGACGAGGGCACCTGCCGCTCCGATCCCGGAGGTATTGACGCAGGTGACTTCGCGGTGACCGCCGTTCTCCGTCGGCCGGTACGGCGTCGGGTGAGGGCCGTGCAGGCGTTGCTCGGACCAACGGGGCCAGTAGGTGTGGGGCAGGCCGAGCGGCTGGATGACCCGGCGCTCCACCTCGTGCTCGTAGGAGTGCCCGGTGACCCGCTCGATGAGCATGCCCAGGAGGACGTAGTTGAGGTTGCAGTACTCCCAGCGTGCACCGGGCGGGAAACGCGGTGGGTACCGCAGCGTCAGGGCCACGACCTGCTCCGGCCGGCGGTGGCCCGGCGTCTCCACGTCCACGACCTGCTCGAAATCGGGGAGGCCGCTGGTGTGCTGAAGCAGCCGGCGGACACTGATGCGGCGTCCGTCGTGACCGTTGCCGTGCAGCGTCCCGGGCAGATAGCGCTCCACCGGCGCGTCGAGCACGACCCGCCCGGCGGCCACGAGCTGGAGTACGACCGTGGCGATGAAGGACTTGGTGTTGCTTCCCACGCGAAGCCGCGAGCGGTGCGGGAACGGCCGGCCGGTGTCCAGGTCACCGGCTCCGGCCCCGATCTCGGTCACCCGGCCGGCGGCATCGGTGATGACGGCCTGTGCGCCCGGCAGGTTCTGGGTGGCGATCAGCGTGGTGAGTTCCCTGCGGACCGCGGCGCGATCGAGTGCGCCCGGGTCGCGGGGCGTACGCGAGGGTGCGGCGTGGCCGGTGCCGGCGGCGGTGCCGACAGCCAGCATGCCGACGGCCGATGCCGCGAGCCCGCGGAAGACGCGGCGTCGGGTGGGACCGGGGCTGCCGCAGGGAAGGGGCGCGGTGGTGTGGCGCCCGGTAGTGGGATGGCGGCCGGTCACGGCGTGGCGTGCGGTCACCGATGGCGGCGGACCGGACGGCGGGGCCCCAGGCCGACGGGCGTCCGGTGGTGCTCCGGTGGTCTCTGTCATGCCTCAGGAGCCTTCCGGACCGGGGCCCATCGATCCATGGCGCTCACCACCGGACCGGTCTACCGGCCGACTCCCGGGCCTTCCTGGGGTGAGCAAGGGGGTGCCGGTGGGGAAAGCACCCGGTGGCCGAAGTTCCGTTTCGATGCGCCGTCGGCCCGGCAACCACTCCGGCAGCGATGCGGGAACGGCGATCGGCGCACCATCCGGCGCCGACAACGGTGTGGAACCGTCGTCGGTTTCCCTTCCTCGCCATGAAGGGCCGGAACACCACCGCGTCTCCCGAACACGGCGGAGGGCCACCCGATGGCTCGGGTGGCCCTGGCGCGGTGCTCCGGATCAGATCGCGAAGGCCGGTGAGGAACCGTGCCCCTTGATCTGGACGGAGACGCGGGTCCCGTTCGGGAACTTCACGCCGTCCGCCGCGAGCTTCCAGGTGAAGCGGTGCGGATATCCGAGGTGGTCCGGTTCCGCGTCCCGCTTCGCCTTTTCCCAGCCGCCCCACGCCTTGGCGGGCTCGCCGGGCTTCTTCACCATCTTGCGCACGTAAGTGGAACCCCGCTCCGGAGTGGTGTACACCCCGGAGACGGAATACACCTTGTCGGTCGCCGTGTCGGCCATCAGCACCATGGCCCGCGTATTCGACGCATCCACGACGGTGTGCTCCTTCTTCACCGCGTGCGCGGGCGTTCCGGCGAACAGGGCCGCAAGTGCGACTCCGCCCGTGACGAAACCGGTCACAGCATTCCGTGCCATATTCAAATTCTGTCCTTACCCCGTGAATCGGTCGATGAACGACGCCCTCACCCTAGCCCTTTCCCGATGTCCCTCAAACTCGGAATGTGCAGGTCCGGAAGGCTTCGGCAAGCGCTCGGTGAACCACGGAAAACCCGCTCCCGGATCCGCCCGGACGGCCGGATCCGTTCGGGCACACACCCGCACAACGGGACGAATCGATCGGCACCGCATGTCACGGAACAGCAGGCCGGACCGATTCCGCACCGGATTTCCCGGCCCCGGACAGCGGTCGCATCGGAGTTGAGAAGACCAATTCCGTTCGAGCTCCGCAAGACTGCCGTCGGGCACCCGTTCCGCGTTGCACAGTCCACCCCTCCCGTCCACAGGAACTCCCCGAACGGAATCCCCCGCATCCGCCCGGGCCGCCCAGGCCTCGGTGAATTCAGCGACACACGGGGAAACTGGCTCCCTTCCCGACCGATCAGGGAGGCATTGAGAGGCTGCCGGCACCGCCGCTGCGACGAAGTGAACCCAGGGCCCGGATGGACTACCGCCGCTCCGGTGGATAACGGACGCCGTACTCGCGGGCGAAACGATTGGACGCGGTGGCGTGTCCCGTGAGGCGTTCGAGGTGGAAAGCGCGGGCGATCGAGTGCATCTGGGCATGCGTCACATGAAGCGCCCAACGGTTCTCCGTGCTCCGGAAGCGTGCGTCGCGTACCGCGTCGGCCAGGCCGGGCGCGGGTTCGAGGCGGAGATGCCCGGCGAGGTGGAGGAAGACCCGCAGCGCGGTCATCTCGCCCGGGCGGAGCAGGACTTCGCGGTGCCCGGGCGCCGGTTCGCTCTCGGTTCGGTGCAGGGGCGGTCCCTCGCGACGGGCTTCGGCGAAGAGCAGCACGTCGTGACCGTCGGGGGTGAGCCGCGCCGCCCACTCGACCGGCTGCGGCTCCATCACGGCCCGCACCGCGTAGTCGGCGGTCTCGCACAGCCCGAGCCTCCGCAACGCCTCGACGGACTCCCTGCTGATGCCGGACTTCTCGGTGACCCAGCCGTGACCGGTCCCGGCCTGCCCGTCCCGCACCTGCATGAGCGTGGTGCGCTGCCAGTCGCTGATGCCCACCGCATCCCTTTCCTTCGCCGGAGGCCGAATGTATCGGCCGGGCAGGTGTTCTCGGCGGTGGTCGGCGAAACCGCTCCGTCGACGCCGCAGCGGAAAGGGGCCGACGATGCCGCGGTTCCCGTCGATGACGAGCCGCGTCCGGTGATGCGGCTCGCGACGTGCCCCACGAACGGCTCGACATCTCCCGCCATCGGCCGGAACAGCCCGCCCCACTGGGGTGATCTTGATTTTCGGGGCACCCGGTCACCATGACGGGCAAGGCCGCCGAGACGGGCAGGGACCTACGGTTCGACGGCTGGATCGCCGGAATCGGAACCGCATCAGGTACGCGTCTGGTGCTGGGCCACTGGTCGAGCTCGCCGTTCGGGCCGTTCAGCGACGTGATGATCGAGCAGCCGGACGGCGAACGGCTACTGCTCGCCCCTGCCCCGGACATCGCGGACTTCGTCGCCACCACCTACGTATTCGACCGGGTGCTCGTGGTTCCGGTGACCGTCACGGCGGAAGCGGCCACCTGGACGGTCGAGGCGGGCGCCTTGAGCCTTCGCTTCGGCATCGGCAGGCGCAGCGCCCTGGGCGTCCTCCTCCACGCGGTCCCCCGCCCCCTTGCCGCACTGCCCGCCTGGTCCGCACTGGTGAACACCGCCGCCCGGCTGCTGCTGCCCGGGGTGCGCACCCGGGGCACCGCGGGCGGCGGACGGCGGGAGCGGTACGACGCGTGGGACCACGCCCGGCTCCGCGGCGCCACCGGGCTCCTGGAGGGGCAGGATCTCGGCGCTCTCGCCCCCGTCGACCCTCCCGTGCGGTTCGGATTCGGTTCGGTGCCCCGCACACCTGCTCTGATGCGCGTCACCACCACGGTGACGGTCTGACCGGCAGCGCCCTCCGCTTCCCGTCGGGTGCGCGCCCGGGCCTGCGGGTGTTCGGGTTCCTGCAAGGTCGCCGGGCCTTCCGCTCGGGCACCGGCCCCGCCCCGGGCGTACCCGAGCCACGAGCAAGCGCCTTCTCGACGAAATCCACCACGGACGTCCCAGATCCGGGATAGCATCCCAGATATGAGAATCGACTCCGCGCCCCCGAACCGGGGCGCCGACGGGCTGGAGGGCCGGCTGGCCGCGCGGCTCGCCGAGCTGCGCACGGACAGGGGCTGGTCACTGGAGGAGCTGGCCCGGCACACGGATATCAGCCGCTCGACGCTGTCCCGGTTGGAACGGGCGGAGATCAGCCCGACGGCAACGCTGCTCGGCTCCCTGTGCGCCGCGTACGGGCGGACGATGTCGCAGCTGCTGGCCGAAGTCGAGTCGGATTCCCCACAGGTGGTCCGGGCCGCGCAGCAAACGGTGTGGCAGGACCGGCAGTCGGGATTCACCCGGCGTTCGGTTTCCCCACCGCTCCCCGGTCTACGAGGCGAGGTCGTGGAGGGCCTGCTGAAGCCGGGCGCCGACATCTCCTACGACGAGCCGCCCGTCCCCGGCGTCGAGCAGCACATCTGGGTGCTGGACGGCGCGCTCGACATCACCGCCGCAGGCGCGGTGCACGCGTTGCGGGCGGGCGACTGTCTGCGCTTCCGGCTGTGGGGGCACTCGCGATTCCACAACCCCGGCCCCGTTTCCGTCCGGTACGCCGTGCTGGTGGTCCTTCCATGAGCGGAGCCTCGTCCCTCCCGCCGAAGACGGCGGCGCCCGGGGCCGCCGCACCGGGCGCGGTGGCCCGGAGCAAGTCGGCCCCGGCTCCGGCCCGCCACGTCCGCTCCCCCGCCGCTGCTCCCCGGCCCACCGCATCACCGACCCACCGAGGGACCCCCGTGCATCACTCCATCACCCGACTGTCGCCGCACGACTTCCGCGCCGCGGTGAGCGGCCTGGCCGGCCTGCTCACGGATGTCGTCGCGGAAGGCGCCTCGCTCGGCTTCCGCACTCCCTTCGACCGGAGTGCGGCGGCGGCCTGGTGGGCCGCCCGGCAGCCCGCCGTGGCCGACGGCAGCCTCGCCGTGTGGGTGGCCGAGGGGCGCGACGGCGGTCTCATAGGCACGGTCGGCCTCGCTCTGGAGGCCAAGCCGAACGGCCGTCACCGGGCCGAGATCGTGAAACTCATGGTGCACCCCGGCGCCCAGGGGCAGGGGCTGGGCCGGGCGCTGCTGGCCGCCGCCGAACGAGGCGCGGCCGACGCCGGAGCGACCCTGCTGCTCCTCGACACCGAGACGGACAGCGCCGCCGACCGCCTCTACGGCTCCGCCGGCTGGAGCCGGTACGGCGTCGTCCCCGGCTATGCGACCGACCCGGCCGGAACGCTCCGCGACTGCAGCTTCTACTACAAGCAACTCGCTTGAGTACCGGTGCGGGGCCCGCACCCGGTCACCAGCCCCTGACGGAATGAGCCGGTCTCCGTTCAGCGGCAGTTGGGCGAGGCGGGCACGAAGGAAGACCACGACTCTGCATGAGGGGCTCTCGTGTGACGCGTTGACGAGCCGGCACCGTGTCGGTGGGATATCGGCCGACCGGCGGGGCTGTCGGTGATCGACAGGCGATGTGTCGGTGGCTGCCGGAACGGTGGGGGTCGAGTTGCCCGCATGCCGCGGCAGCCGCCTTCCAGCAAGGGAGCCCCGTCGCCGTGTCGTCCACATCCTCCACCGCGCCCTGGAATGTCCAACGGCTGCCGCGGGCCGATGGCAGCGTCTTCCTGGTCACCGGCGGCAACGCCGGCATCGGGTACTTCGTCGCGGAGCAGTTGTCGGCAACCGGAGCGACCGTCGTGCTCGGCAGCCGGAATCCTGCGAAGGCCGAGGTCGCCATGGCTTCGATACGTGCACGTGTCGCCGGCGCGCGGGTGCGGGCCGTCCGGCTGGACCTCGCCGACCTCTCGTCGCTGCCATCGGTGGTGGAGTCGCTGGGGGTGGAATGCCTGGACGCGGTGGTCCACAACGCCGGCGTCGCGCTTGACGATCCGCCGCGCGAGGAGACGGGGGACGGTCACGAGCTCATGTTCGGCACGAACCACCTCGGGCACTTCGCGTTGACCCGGTGGCTGGTACCGCTGCTGTCGGCTGCGCCGGCGGCCCGCGTCGTGACCGTGGGCAGCTTCGCGGCGAAATCGGAGCGGCTCGACCTCGACGACCTGCAGTCCCGGAAGGACTACCGGCCCAAGCGTTCCTACGGACGTTCCAAGCTGGCGCAGATGTACTTCGGTGTCGAACTCGACCGCCGCCTGCGCGCCGTCGGTGGCACGGTGGCGAGCGTGGTGGTCCATCCCGGCGGCGCGCTGGACTCTCTCACCCCGTCACGGCCGCCGGTCCATGTGCGGACTGCCGGGGCGCGGCTGAGCGCGGCACCTGCGGCGCTCGTCGTCCAGGGCAAGCATGCCGGCGCGTGGCCCGCGGTCCGAGCGGTGCTCGACCCGGCCGTGCGCGGAGGCCAGCTATGGGGACCGCGCGTCTTCGGCCTGCGGGGCGAGCCCCGACGTGAGCCGGTGTGGAACCACCTTGCCGACACCTCCGTCGCGGCGCGGTTGTGGGACACCAGCTGTGACCTGACCGGCGTCGACCCCGGTGCCATCCCCGGATAGCCCCAGGCACGTGCGCGCCGGCCAACCGGCGTGCCCAGGTTGGCCCGACCGCGGCGCTCGGGCACACCCGGCTGTGCCGCCGACCGGGCGGATGCAACCGACAGGGGCGCCCCGCAATAACAAACCGTCTTCCCTTTCAAGCCGGTTGCGGCCGCCCACTGCCGTTCCCGCCGTCGCCGGCGCCTCCACCGTCCGCGTCTCCTCCACCGCCCCCGGCAGCCGGAGCCCTCCCCCGCCCCGAGCTCCGGGGCAGCAGTTCGGTGGTGACGATCGCGGCCACCGCGGCCAGTACCGCGACCGGCACCATCTTCACTCCGCCGAGGAGCAGCACCACCAGCAGCAGACCGCTGACCGGCAGCCGGAGCACCGATGCGACCGACGCTGCCATGCCGGCCGCCATGGCCGGGACGACGCCGAAGCCCGGCAGCGGGGAACACAGCAGTCCGGCCGCGCCGCCCAGGAACAGTGCGGGGAACACCGGTCCACCGCGCAGGCTGCCCAGGCACAGGGCGTACGCCACGGCTTTGCACGCCAGGACGGCCACCAGGTCCCAGGTCGCCCAGCTCGTGGGATCGGACGCCATGCCCGCGAGGGCGGCCTCCCCGGACAGGGCGGCGTCCGCCGGGGAGCGGCCGGTGACCACCGCGTACAGGGCGCAGCAGGCCGCGGCGGCGACCGCGCAGATCAGGGTGTTCCGGACCGGCCGGGCCGCGACGAAGCGCTCGGCCCTGCGTCCGCCGGCGAGGACCAGATGGGTGGTGGCGCCGACGGCCACGGCCAGCAGCAGCCCCCAGGCGACATCGCCCACGTCGGGGAGTCCGGAGGTGGGCAGTCCGATGTCGAGGCTGCCGGTCTCGAATCCGGTCCACCGGCCGAAACCGGTGAACACCAGCGAGCCGACTCCGCTGGCGAGCAGCGCGGGCAGCATGATGAGCAGCAGTTGTGTGCCGCCGACTCCGCTGACCTCGATCAGGAGCACGGCCCCCACCAGAGCGTTGCCGAAGATCGCGGAGAGTGCGGAGGCTGCGCCCGCGGCGCCGAGGAGTGCGCTGCCCTGCGTGCTCTGTTCGGCCCGGACGAGCTTGCTGAACAGCAGGGCCAGGCCCCCGCCCAGGGCGATCAGCGGTGCCTCGGGGCCCAGGACCGCCCCGAACGGCAGGCTTGCTGCGGCGGCCAGCAGTACACCGGGCAGGGCCTCGGCGGTGGCGCCTCCCGCGTGGAGCCCGTCCGCGGGGATGTGACCGCCCTTCCCGGGCAGTCGGGTGGCGACGAGGGCGACGACGGTTCCGGGGACCAGGGCGAGCGGCAGCGGCCACCACCAGGGCGGATCCGTCCATCCGGCGGCGTGCGGCAGGTCGTCCCAGAGGGCGTGCTCCAGTTCGTTGATGCCCACCAGGAACCAGAAGGCGGCCAGGGACACGGGGACGCCGATCAGGGCGCAGAAGACCAGGCCGCGCAGGTATCCGGGGCTGCGGAGCACCTCCCGCAGCCGGTCGGGGCCGGGCGGCCGCGGTTCCCGGGCCGGCGGGGTGGGCGCGGTCATGAGGGCTCGTCCGCCAGTTCCGCGTCGGTGAGCGGCTGGAGCTTCCCGTGGGTGTCGAGCCAGTAGAGGAACACCAGGGCGGGGCCGACGAGCACGACGGCGACGAGAGTGACGATGAGCAGCCACCGCAGCGTCGCGGGGGATCCGGCGCCTTCGGCGACGGTGAGGGAGGTGGGCACCAGGTACGGCCGCTGGGCGATCCCCCATGCGGCCACGACCAGAGCGACCGAGCCGAGGGCGGTGACGCGGGGCCAGGTGGTGGCGCCCCGCAGGAGCAGCGGCACGGTGGCGACGGCGCATCCGGCGGCGACGGCGACGAGCACGAGTCCGGTCCCGTGGGTGAGCCCGTAGTGGACGTGGCTCGCGTCGTCGCGGGTGACGCGCAGGCCGACGAGGGCCAGTACGGCGAGCACCGCCAGGCTCAGCAGGGTGCGGCGGCGGAAGTACGCGACGAGGGCGTCCTCGCCCAGCCGGCGGGCGTCGCCGGTGAGGAAGACCGCGCCGAGGAAGGCGCTCGCGGCGACGGCGAGCAGTCCGGCGATGACCGAGGTGGGGTTGGACCAGGCGTCGGCGGAGGCAGTGGTTCCGGTGCCGACCCTGCCGGTGGCCACGCCGCCCACCGCGGCGCCGAGGAAGAACGGCGTGAGCACGGAGGCGATGGCGAACGCCGCCCCGTAGACCCGCCGTCCCGCCAGACGCCGGGTGGGCTTCCGCAGGGCGAACCCGGCGCCGCGCAGGACGAGTCCGACGGCGGCGAGCGCGAGCGGCAGCCACATCGCGGAGAACACGATGCGGAACAGTTCGGGGAAGCCGGTCCACATGAGGACGAGGACGAAGATCAGCCAGACGTTGTTCACTTCCCACACCGGCGCCATGGCGTGGTCGATCAGCCGGCGGGGTGCGCTGCCGCGGTCCGCTCCGCCGGCCACCAGGTCCCAGAAGCCGGCGCCGTAGTCGGTGCCGCCCCCGCAGGCGTAGGCGGCGACGGCCAGGAGGAGAATCCAGGCGATGACGGCCTCGATCATGGGGTTCCACCCGGGGTCCGGTCGGAAGGCGGGTGTCCGGGAGGGGTGCCGCCGGACGGGCCGGCGCGGACCGCGGCCGGTTCCGGGGCGGGCCCGTACGGCGTGTGGTCCTCCGGACTGTCGCCGCGCGGTCCGGCCCCGGCCAGGCCCTCGTCGGCCATCCGCCACCGGGTGCGCATGTTCAGGACGACGGCGAGGAACGCGCCGAAGATGAGCACGTAGACGACGACCACCACGCCGAGCATCGCCCACAGGGCCTCGGCGCGGGTGGTGGTCACCGCTTCGGAGACCCGCATGACCTGGTACACGATCCACGGCTGGCGCCCCACCTCGGTGGTGATCCAGCCGCACTCCACGGTGACCAGGCAGGCCACCCCGGCGCAGGCGGCGCAGCGGAAGAACCAGCGCGAGGCGGGGAGGTCCCGTCGCCGCCACCAGCTCCAGGCGTACCAGAGGGCCAGCAGCGCCAGCAGGGAGCCGAGGACGACCATGGTGTCGAACGCCCAGTGGGCGATGGTGGCCTGCCGGGCGGTCGGCCGGGCGTCGGCGGGGACGGAGGTCAGCCCGGTGACCTTCGTGTCCGGGCTGAAGCCGGCGAGGATCGAGTCGAGCTGGGGGATCTTGATACCGCCGGTCACGGACCCGTCGGGGTGCATCCGGCCGAAGAGGTACTCCGGTACGTGGGTGTCGGTCCGCCAGACCAGTTCGGTGGCGGCGAACTTCACCGGCTGCTTCTGGTAGACGCTGCGGGCGATGGAGTCGCCGACCACGAACTGCACGGGGCTCAGCACGGCGGCCACGGTGAAGGGCAGGGTGAACCCGAGCCGGTGATAGCGGTCCCGGCGGCCGCGCAGCCAGCCGACCGCGTAGACCCCGGCGACGACGTATCCGGCGGTGAGGACCATCGCGAGCACGAAGTGCCAGTACTGCGGGCCGAACATGGGGGTGAACACGGCGCGCCGCAGGTCGACGTCGACGGGGCTGCCCGAACTGTCGAGGCGGAATCCCCGCGGGGTGTTCATCCAGGAGTTGGCGGCGAGGATGCCGAAGGCGCCCATCAGGGCGGCGGCGGGGAGCGGCAGTCCGAGCCAGAAGTGGGTCCACGGCTTCAGCCGGCTCCAGCCGTAGAGGTAGATGGCGATCAGGACGGCCTCGAGGAAGAACGCCCAGGCCTCCACGCCGAATCCGATGCCGAAGACGTCTCCCCAGCGGCCCATCATCCCCGGCCACAGCAGGCCGAATTCGAAGGACAGCACGGTGCCGGTGACGATGCCCACGGCGAACTGGACGGCCATGATCGCGGACCAGCGCCGGGCGAGGAGGTGGGCGACGGCGTCGGCTTTGCGCAGGGCGCGGTAGTGCATCAGCAGCGTGAGGAACGGCAGGGCGACACCGAACGGCACGAGGAGGATGTGGGAGGCGAGGGTGAACGCCATGAGTTCCCGGGCGGGCAGGAGTTGTGCGGGCGTGCCCGTGACGAGCCCGGGGGCGAGGTGCAGTTCCCGGGCGACGTACAGGTCCGAGGCGAGGTGCAGTCCCGAGGCGAGGTTCATGTGGGCCTCCCGGCCCGGTGCGGTGCGAGGGCCCCGGAGGTGAAGGCGCGTTCCCGGCGGTTCCCGGTGAGGAAGACGATCAGCCAGGTGGGGAGGGCGCCGAGCCGGCTGCGGAACCCGGTGAGGAAGGCGATGTGGATGAACAGCCAGATCAGCCAGGCGAGCACGCCGGAGATCTGCAGCCGGCCCCGTTTGACGACGGCTCGGCCGCGGCTGATGTAGGCGGCGCTGCCCAGGTCGTGGTAGGCGAAGGGGCGGGGTGCCGCGGTGCGGTGCTCGACGCTGTGCCGGATCTGCCGGGCCGCGTAGAGCCCGGCCTGCATGGCGACCTCGGCCAGGCCCGGCAGTGCGTTCAGGCTCATCAGGTCGCCCGCGACCCGGATCTCGGGGTGCCCGGGGATGGTGAGGTAGGGGTCGACGACGATGCGTCCGGCCCGGTCCTGCTCGGCTCCGGTCGCCCGGGCCAGCGCGTCGGCCAGCGGCGGGGCCTGGACGCCCGCGGTCCACAGCACGGTCCCGGCCGGGATGTCGGTGGCCGCGCCGTCCCGGGAGCGGACGGTGAGGCCCCGGTCGTCGACCCGGGTGACCAGGGTGCCGAGGTGCAGTTCGACGCCGAGCAGGGCCAGGGTGCGTTCGGTGCGGCGGGCGAGTTCCGGGCCGAACGAGCCGAGTGCCGCGTCCCCGCCCTCGAAGAGCAGCACCCGGGCCCGGCCGGAGTCGATCGCGGAGAACTCCCGGTCGAGGGTGCGGGTGGCGATCTCGCGGATCTGCCCCGCCAGCTCCACCCCGGTGGGGCCTGCTCCGACCAGGGCGAACGTCAGCCAGCGGTCCCGCTCCTCCGGGTCCGTGGCGGCTTCCGCCAGCTCGAACGCCCGGTAGATCCGGCGGCGGATCGCCAGGGCGTCGTCGAGGGTCTTCATGCCGGGCGCGTGCGCGGCGAACTCGTCGTGGCCGAAGTAGGACTGCCGCACCCCGGCCGCCACGATCAGGTCGTCGTAGGGGAGCTCCAGCCGTGTCCCGTCGGGCCGGTCGGCGTACAGCACGCGGTCCGCGGCGTCCAGGCCGGTGGCCTCGGCCAGGACACAGCGGACGTTGGGGTGCCGGCGGAGTACGGACCGCAGCGGCCGGGCGATCTGCCCTTCGGAGAGGATGCCGGTGGCGCACTGGTAGAGCAGGGGCTGGAAGAGGTGGTGGGCGCAGCGGTCGACCAGCGTCACGGCAACGGGCGAGTGGCGGAATTCCCGCGCGGCGAACAGACCGGCGAATCCGCCGCCGACGATCACCACCCGGCGCGGCGACACATGGTCCTGCACGCTGTTCTCCCTTGTCCGTCCCGGCCGGGTCTGCGTCCGCCGCGGCGCCGGTGCCGGCGCGGGCCGTCCGATGGGGGTGACGGCCGCGGCTGAGGTGCCGTCAGCCGCCGGTGGCGAAGCCGGGGAAGAGCGTCATGCCACCGTCGACGTAGAGGGTGGTGCCGATGACGTAGTCCAGCAGGTCGGAGGCGAGAACGACGGCGGCGTCGGCGACGTCCTCCGGCACGCCGATCCGGCCGTACGGGATGAGCGTCATGAGGTCGGCCTCGGCCTGCTGCGTCTCCCAGGCGTCGCGGTTGATCGGTGTCTTGATGGCGCCGGGGCCGATGGCGTTCACCCGGATCTTCTGCGGGGCGAGTTCCTGCGCCATGGTCGCCATGAGCATCTGCACGCCGCCCTTGGACGACGCGTAGTTCACATGGCCGGCCCACGGGATGATCTGGTGGACCGAACTCATGCAGATGATCTTGCCTGCGGAGCGGGAGACCTCGGGGACGACACCGCGGCGCAGGAATTCCTTGACCGCCTCCCGGGCGCACAGGAACTGCCCCGTCAGGTTGACCTCGATGACCTTGTGCCAGGAGTCGAGGGACATGTCCGTGAGCGAGGCATCGCGCTGGAGTCCGGCGTTGGCGATGAGGATGTCGATGGTGCCGAGCTCGTCGACCATCCGGGAGACCATGCCGACGACCTGGTCCTCCTGCGACACATCCGCCTCGTGCGCGTAGGACCGTACGCCGAACCCCTCGATCTCCTTCACCACGCTCTCGGCCGCGGGCCGGTCGGCCACGTAGTTGACGACGACATCCGCGCCGGCCCGGCCGAGTGCGATCGCGGTCGCCTTGCCGATCCCGGAATTGGCCCCGGTGACCAGTGCTCTCTGACCGCGGAGCAGCGGTACGGAGAAGTCCTTGCGGTCCGCGCGGGTGCTGGTGTTCACTGCCGTCTCCTCACCGGTGGACGGGAAGGTCCCGGGTCTCCACGGTCGAAGAGAACACCACCGGGGACGCGCGGCATGGATCACCCCGCGTCATTCGCCCGCCGGGACGAGAGACGTCAAGCCAATGGCCCAAGGCGAACGGTGCCCCGGTGCGGCGTACGGGCATCGTTCGCCGTGGTGGTGACGCCCCGTCGGCCCGTCACCGCAGGCGTTCGGCGATGTGGTCACCGACGCGCAGGGCGTTGGCCATCGCGGTGAGGGACGGGTTCACCGCTCCGATGCTCGGGAAGAAGCTTGTGTCCACGACGTAGAGGTTGTCGAGGTCGTGGGCCTTGCAGTCCGGGTCGAGCGCCGAGGTACGGGGGTCGGTGCCGAACCGCACCGTCCCGGCCTGGTGCGCGGTGGCGCCGATCGGCATGCCCTTGTGCAGGTAGATGCTGTGCGACAGCAGATGGTGCTCGTGCATGCCGAGGTGCCCGAGCATCTTCTGCAGTTTGTGCCGCAGCCGCTCGAGGGCGACGACGTTGTTCCCCTCGTCCAGCGCCAGGTGGACCCGGCCGTCGCCGTCGAGCGTCACCCGGCTCTCCGGCAGCGGAAGGTCCTCGGCGCAGAGCCAGAAGTCGACCGCGTGGTGGGCGAGGACCTCGAACGGCATGTCCGGCGCGAGGGACCCCGCCCATCGCGGGGCCTCCGCGTGGATCTGTTCGGCGTCGGACTTGCCCAGCATCTGGATGCCGCCCAGCGGGTAGTCCCAGTCCTCGGATCCCAGGTACCAGTCGTTGACGGCGAGGGTCTTCTGGAAGCGGGTGTCGTTGGGCTCCTTCGACACGGCCATCAGGGCCAGGTTGTTGTGCCGCATGTAGTGCCGTCCCACCACATCCGAGCTGTTGGCGAGGCCGCGGGGGTGACGGTCGTTCGCCGAACGCAGCAACAGGAGAGCGGAGTTCACCGCTCCGCACGCCACGACGACGATGTCCGCCCGGAAGACGGCGGTGTCCTCCTCCGCGATCCGGGCGACGACCCCGGTGACGCGGCGTCCGGAGTCATCGGTCTCCAGGCGCTGGACGTGGGCGTGGGTGATCAGGCGGACATTGGCGTGTTCCAGAGCCGGGTCGACACAGACCACCTGCGCGTCGGACTTGCCGCCGACCAGGCAGGGGAAGCCGTCGACCCGGTCGCAGCGGATGCACACGCTGGACCGGGTCGCCTCGCCCCGCTCGTCCTGGGTGAGGTCGACGCCGATCGGCAGGTGGAACGGGTGCAGGCCGCGCTTCTCCAGGTCGTCGCTGAGCTGCTGGATCCGTGGTTCGTGCCGGACCGGCGGGTGGGCGTACTGCGCGCTCGCCGGCCCCTCGGTGGGGTCCTCACCGTGCTGCCCGTGCACCCGGTAGAGGTGCTCGGCCCGGGTGTAGTACGGCTCGAAGTCCTCGTACCGGAGCGGCCAGGCCGGCGAGATGCCGTCCTGGTGCCGGATCTCGCCGAAGTCCTCCGGGCGCAGGCGGAACAGGGCGGCGCCGTAGAACTTGGTGTTGCCCCCGACGTAGTAGTTGATCTCCGGTGGGAATTCATGGCCGTGCTTGTCGAGCCAGAATTCCGGGGCCCGGTACTTCCCGGCGACGAAGACGGCCTTCGATTCCCAGTTGTCCCGCTCCCGGGGCAGGTACCCGCCCCGCTCCAGCAGCAGGATCCGCTTGCCGGACTCCGCCAGCCGGTGGGCCAGGGTGCCGCCTCCCGCACCGGTGCCGATGATGATGACGTCGTAGTCCTGGTCCTCAGCCACGGGACCCCCTCGGGTCGATGCGGGGAGACCGGATGCGGGGGACCTGGACAGCGTCCGCCCGGCAGCCGCGCTTCCCGGTGCCGTTCCCGGCAGGTTCTCCCGCCCCTCGGACGGCCCGCATCACCCGCACCGGGTGAGGCCAGGTGACCGGGCCGGCGCCGGTGCTCCGGGCCGGTCACGCGGATGCGTCGGATACGACATGCCCCAGGTCAGCGGGCCGGTCCCAGGAGGTGGCGCCCCGCGGGGCCGGGCACCGTACGGGGCCGGGCGCCCGGGGGCATGGCGCGCCGGATTTCACCCGGTCCGGGTGAGGACACCACCGCACCGCCGTCGGAAGCTGAAATCCCAGCCGAAGCGAGGAATCCCATGACACAAACACGTGAGCGCCCCGGCGCGGGCAGTGACCGCCCCACCGACGGTACCGACGCACTGGCCGGCGGGCTGGTGGTCTTCGCCGCGGTCATGCTGGTCATCGGCGGTGTCCTCAACATCTTCCGCGGCATCATGGCCATCGCCGAGGACGACATCTTCGTCAACACGCCGAACTATGTCTTCGCCTTCGACGTGTCCGGCTGGGGATGGATCCATCTCGTGCTGGGAGCCCTGGCCCTGCTCGCGGGCCTCGCCCTGTTCCGGGACGCGCTCTGGGCGCGGGCGGTCGGCGTCCTGCTGGCCGGGCTGCTGCTCCTGACGTGCTTCCTGTCCCTGCCGTACTACCCGCTCTGGTCGATCGTGCTGATCGCGGTGTACGGCTTCGTCATCTGGGCGCTGTGCGTCGCGCCGCGGGAACGCTTCTGACCTGGACGACCGGGCCGGGACGACCGGGACGCGGCCGGTCCCGGCCCGCAACGCCCCTCGGGGCAGGGACCGGGACCGGCCGCAACGGGGCCGGTCCCGCTCGGGGCGGGGAGCCCATGCGCCGGCGAGCGCGGCCCCCAGCGCCCCGGCGCCACCTCGGCGGCCGACACGCCGGGTGGCGCCGGGGCTGCGTCGCGGGTGGTGCGCTCCTGGATCCCGGGGCTGGGTCCTGGGTCTGGGTCTGGGGCTGGGCCCTGAAGATCTTTACGGTGATCGGATGTGCCCGGCCCGTACGGTGGCCGCATGCAGATTCGGCCAGTTGATCCCAGGGACTCCTCCTGGGAGCAGGACCACGCGGTGTACCGCGTCTCGTTCCTGGACACCGTGAACAACCAGTCCGATGACTTCGAGATCTCCGACTCCCCGGTCGAGGACGTCCTGCTCTGGACGCGCGAATTCGCCGGGGAGCGCGGCTTGTTGTACACGCTGTACGTGAAGGTCTCCGATGGGGGGCGGCAAGGCCTGGTCCGGATCAGCGGAGTCGCAGGGGATTCTCCCGGCTTGACGTGGTGAGACGTCATCCTCACTGATAAGCAGGCGAGTTGGTCTTCGCGCAGGAGACACCGAAGACCGGCTCCCCTCCCCGCCCGGGTTCCATGCCGCGGCCACCGGAAGAGCGGACGGCCCGAGGCCGGTGCTCCGCGGCATCCACCCGGAATGGCGAATCACCCGCAGGGGCCAGAACCTCGTGAGTACGGTGGGGCCACCCGGCGCCACCACACGGTCACGGCCGACCCTGGTCGGCGCGCGGGCAGGCCGTCCGACGAAGGGGGCGTTCCCATGGCCAAGGTCAACATCAGCCTCGATGCCGAACTGGTGGTGGAGGTCATGGTCCTGGCCGGAGTGGGCTCGCCCCAGGACGCCGTCGAAGCGGTCGTGCGGGACTACATCGCCCGCGGGCACCGCACGGAGGCCCGCACCGAGCACCAGGACGACTCCCTGCGCGAGGTCGAGGCCAAGCCGCAGGATCCGCAGGGCTGACCCGGCGGGCGCGCCGCCCGTTTGCCCTGCCACCGCCCTGCTCTGCAGGGCGGTGGCCTCGCCTGTTGTATGGCCCCCGCGCCCCTCGGCGGCGCCGACGAGGCCGGGGCCCATACGTCGCATGCCGCCCGGCGACCGGGGATCAGTCGCGCGCAACCGCGGACCGCCGCGCGACGACGGTGTCGAAGAAGGCCCAGCCGTCCATGTCCTCGGTCCGGGGGGCTTCGGGGCGCCAGCCCGCGGCCAGCGCTTCGTCGAGGAGGGCCCTGACGGTCCCCGGCTCGTGCAGGTTCAGACATCCGCCCCCGACGGTGCCGACCGTTCCGGAGGGCACGGTCCCGCCGGGCTCGAACCGCCCCGGACCTCCCGGGAAGAGGATGCGGACACAGCCTCGCGACCGGAGCAGCCGGAGGGCGACGATGTCACAGCAGTCCTCGAACCCGCCGCTGCTCAGCGTCCGGTGGCTGTGGCTCAACGACCACAGATACGTGTTCCCGTCGGCCACGAGGCGCCGTGCGTTCCTCCTGTTTCGAGCCATCCGCCGATCGTAGCCGCGAGCCGCTGACCGGCTCCGGGGACGGTGGCGGCGCGGGGGTCGCGCTCCCCCAGGGACACAGTGCTTGACCTCAAGTCCGGTTCAATTTCTACGGTCTTCTTCGTCGAACAGTTCCGAACTCATGAAGGAGCGACCCTCCATGCAGTATTCGCACAGCGACGCCGAGCTGATCCGCCAGCCCATCGGCTACTGGAGCTGGGCCGCCTACAAGGCGGTCGTCAGCCGCACCCGCGGCGCGCTCGCCGAGCTGGGCACCACCCAGCCGCAGTGGTGGGTCCTGGCGCAGATCGCCCGCTCCGGCTCGGTGAGAACCCGCGACGAGGTGTCCGCCGTGCTCCGGAACTACCTCGACACCGGCGAGGAGGGGCTGCGGGCGGAGATCGACGCGACGGTCGGCCGGGGGTGGGTCACCGAGGACGGCTCGGGCCGGCTCGCCCTCACCCCGGAAGGGATGACGTTCTTCGACAAGGTGGCCGCGCTGCAGGACGAGTTGTGGGCGGAGCGGCACGCCGGTGTCACGGACGAGGAGTATCTGACCACCCTCAAGGTGCTGCAGCGGTTCATCCACAACACGGGCGGCCAGGCCTGGCATCACTAGGACCTGCCCGACACATCGGCCCCGCCGTCCGCACGGCGAATCCGCTTCCCCCCGAACCGGCACGCTCCCAGCCATGACAGAGAGTCCGATATCAACCCCGAGGGGTAATAAAGTCAGAACATTGCTTGGTAAGGTACGAGTTCAGCGGCTCGGACAAAGGAATCATCATGCCCATACCCGACTCCCCCGATGACTCCGCACCCACGGGTCGGCAGGCGCCGGGCCAGGACCAGGGCGTGTGGGCTCCGCCGTCCGGGCCCGGCGGCGGGCCCTACTGGCCGTATCCCATGCAGGCTCCGCAGCCCCGCAACGGCATGGGCACCGCCGCCCTGATACTCGGCCTCGTCGGTGTCGTCCTCGGCCTGTTCATCATCCTGTTCTGGCTGTCCTGGCTGCCGGCCCTGCTGGCCGTGGCCTTCGGCGCCATCGGACTCCGCCACGCGCGCAAGGGCCTTGCCACCAACAAGGCACTGGCCGTCAGTGGTCTCGCCCTGGGCGTCGTCGGCCTGCTGATCGCCGCCTGCAGTGCGGTGTTCACGGTGGTGACGGTCCAACACGTCGTCGACGACAGTCGCGCGAAGGTCAAGAAGGAAGCCGAGAAGGTCAGGAAGGAGGCTCAGGAAGCCCGGGAGTCGGCAGCGGCCGCGGAGAAGGCCCGGCACCTCTCCTTCGGTGAGCCGTACACCTTCGGCGACGGCCTGAAGGTCACGGTGTCCGAGCCGACACCGTTCTCCCCGGACGCCTTCGCCCACGGTCACGCCAAGGGCAACAAGGCCGTTCAGGTCACGGTCACCGTGGTCAATCAGGGCACCCGGCGGGTCGCGGTCGAGACCGGCCTGCCCGAGGTCAATGACGCGGACGGCGCCTCCGCGGAGTTGGTGATCGACGGAAGCGGACGCCAGAAGGTCATCACCGGATACGTCCTGCCCGGCAGGAAAGCTGTCGGCAGGTACGCCTTCTCACTGCCGCCCGGTGCCGCGGACCGGATCGAGGTCGAGTTCAGCCCCGACGCCGCACGGTGGGAAGACTCCTACTGGAGCGGCCCCACCCGCTGACCGCACACGGGCCTCCTGCCGAGGAAGTCTCCGGTGCATCGAGTTCCCCGTGCGATCGCGCACTGGACCTCCTGACTGGTCACCAGTTACGCGATAAAAAACCCGGTTCCGGGGCCTGCGGCGCCGAGGAGCTCCGCGGGCCCCCGCACCTGGACCGTGCCCCGCCCCACAATGCGCGATCTTGCGACAGAGCCGGAAACCTGCGCATGATCCCCCATGAGTCCTCATACGCATCACGACGCCGCTGCCACCTTCGCGCTGGGCGGCACCCTCACCATCCCCCGCCTGGGGTTCGGCGCCATGCAACTGCCCGGTCGATGGGGCGGCCCCGCCGTCCCCCGGGAAGCAGCCGTGGCCGTGGCGCGCCGCGCCGTCGAGCTGGGCGTCCGACACCTCGACACCGCGGCGTTCTACTTCTCCGCCAACGACATCCTGCGCACGGCTCTCCACCCCTATCCGTCGGACGTCACCATCGCCACCAAGGTCGGCCCGCTGCGGGACGCGAGCGGGGAGATGTACGGCGAGGCCCGGCCCGATCAGCTGCGGGAACTGGTGGAGGAGAATCTGCGGCAACTCGGCGTCGACGCCCTGGATCTGGTGTATCTGCGTGTGGGGCGGCTCGACGCGGTGGGCGGGGTGCCGATCGGCGACCGCTTCGCCGTTCTGGCCGAGCTGCGCGCGGCAGGGCTGATACGGCACCTCGGAGTCAGCAATGTCTCCCGTGCGCAACTCGACGAGGCACGCGCCATCGCGCCGGTCGCCGCCGTGCAGAACCAGTTCGGCGTGCTCGATCAGCGGGACGCCGTACTCGTCGACCTGTGCGCCGACGCCGGCATCGCCTACATGCCCTTCTTCGCACTCGGCGGGAGCCGGGCCGCCCTGGCCGAGGCGAACCTCATGACGGTCGCCGAACGGCACGGTGCGACCACGTACCAGGTGGCCATCGCGTGGGGGCTGGCCAGGTCGCCATCCATCGTGCAGATTCCCGGCACGTCGTCCCTCGCTCACTTGGAGGAGAACATGGCTGCGGCGCAACTCGTCCTCGACGAAGCGGACATGACCCTGCTCGACACAGGCGCGCCGGACAGCACCCGGCAGTGAACGGCGGATCGTCGGCGATCTCGTATCCGTCGTCCCTGCGTTCAATCGTGATCGTCGCAGTAGGGCGCGGCGGTGTGAGCCCCGCGCCGGCCCACCCGTGACGGGGCGGGCCGGCGCGCGCGGCTCAGCCGCGGTTCACCCTGCGCGGGTTCACATGGTGAGGGCGGAGTCGTCCTCCACCCGCGCGCCGGGCAGCCGGTGCCGCGCCGCGACGAGGGCGGAGTCCACATCGCGGGTGCCCGTGGACACGCACAGGGTGTACGCGATGTCGTCCATCCGACGGCGCACTTCGGCGCTGCCCTCGCCCGCCTGGAGCAGGTGCAGGGTCTCGTACTGCTCGACCAGCTTCTGGAGTACGGCGGGGTGGGCCATCAGCACGGTTCTTCGGTCCTCTCGTCAGGGGAGGGCTTTTCGGGAAGAGCTGCTCGGGTACGGCGGCGCCGGGCGCTACAGGTGATCGGGGTGCACCGCCCGGGTACCGGCCGCTCGGGAACGGCGCCCGGGAACGAGTGGGCGCCCGGGGAACGGAGGCAAGGAGAGCTGTCTCAGCTGTGGCTGAGCAGTCCGCTGCGCAGCTGTCGGAGGGCACGGCTGAGCAGCCGGGAAACGTGCATCTGGGAGATGCCGAGGACGGCGCCGATCTGGGACTGCGTCATCTCCTGGCCGAACCGCATCTGCAGGATCTGCCGCTCCCGGTCCTCCAACTGTTCCAGCAGCGGCTTGAGGGCCTGGAGGTTCTCCACCTTCTCCAGGGAGGGGTCGAGATCCCCGAGGTGTTCGGCATAGCTGGTGGCGGCGGTGACGTTGTCGCTGCCGGTGGCGGGGAGGTCCAGGGAGACGGCGTTGTAGCCGTTCCCGGCGACAATGCCCTCGAGGACTTCCTCCTCCGGCAGCCCCAGGTGTTCGGCGAGTTCCGCGGGGGTGGGGTCGCGGTCCAGGCGGGTGGCGAGGACCTCCGACGCCTTGGTCAGGTCGGTCCGCAGTTCCTGAAGGCGCCGGGGCACGTGAACGGCCCAGGTGGCGTCCCGGAAGAAGCGCTTGATCTCCCCCACGATGTACGGCACGGCGAACGAGGAGAACTCGACTTCACGGGAGAGGTCGAACCGGTCGATCGCCTTGATCAGACCGATGGTCCCGACCTGGATGATGTCCTCGGTCTCGGCCCGGCGGTTGCGGAACCGGTGGACGGCGAACTTCACCAGGGAGATGTTCAGCTCGATCAGGGTGTTGCGTACGTACTGGTATTCGGGTGTGCCCTCCTCCAGGACGGCGAGCCGGTCGAAGAAGGTCTTCGACAGGGTGCGCGCGTCGTGCGGGGCCACCTTGCTGGCGTCCTCGATCCTGGGAAGGTCCTCCGCCGACGGGCCGGCCGCATCCGGGGACGGGGTCACGGTTTCGGCGGGTACGGTCGGCTGCCCAGCGGCAGCACGCACAGACAAGGTCATGTCCGGTCACGCCCTCCTCGGTAGCCCCCGTCGTCGTTGGCGTGCGCCTACCCCTCCCAATATTTGCCATGCGACAAAGTTTCGGCCGCCTTCCCCGGAGCCTCTGTGCAGCCCTGAGGGCCCGGCCGGCTCGTGGGACGACCGGCCAGGGTGGCCTCTCAGGGGCCCGCGGCCCGGTGACCGTCCCCTGGCCATCACCCGCCCCCGCGCCGTCGAGCGTCATGATCAAGCCACCGTTGGCCCCCGGAGCTTCTCGGCCTCGCCCGGCCTCCGGAGCGTTCGGTGAACACCTGTCCCAGCGCGTCCTCTCCGTTCTCGGCAGCAGGCGGGTACGGATGCTGCGACCTGCGCGTCAGAGGCCGCGCCGCTGCGGGGCCGCCCCACCTGTGCCGCGAAGCCCGGTCGCTTGTGGGGAGGCACCCGTCCAGGTCAGGGGCGCGCGGAGAGCGGCGCCCCGCCGCCGGTCCGAGCTCCGGCACTCCCCGCTCCCCCGGTTTGTCGCCGGACGGCACGGGCACTCGGCCGCCATGGCCGAGAACGACCGGGACCGACGGAGAAGGGACCGGCTGAAGGAGTACCACGCCAAGCGGAATGCCTCCCGTACACCGGAACCCACCGGCGGCACTTCCCCACCGGACGGCGCGCCGCGCTTCGTGATCCAGAAGCACGCGGCGAGGGCCCTGCACTACGACTTCCGGCTGGAGGCGGACGGCGTACTGCTGTCCTGGGCGGTACCGAAGGGGCTCTCCGCCGACCCCCGCGACAAGCGGCTCGCTCTGCGGACCGAGGATCATCCCCTCGACTACCTCGACTTCGAAGGCATCATTCCGGGCGGCGAGTACGGGGCGGGCCGGGTGATCATCTGGGACGCCGGCACCTATCGGCCGCTGGTGCACGGGGAGGTCCGGGAGGTCTCCGTCGTCGACGCCGTCGAACGGGGCCATGTCTCCTTCTGGCTGGACGGAGAGAAGGTGCGGGGCGGCTACTCGCTGACGCGCACCGGCGACCAGGCGGGCAAGGAACGGTGGGTGCTGGTGAAGCGCAAGGACGAGGCCGCGGACGCCCGCCACGATCCGATCGGCTCCCGGCCCGGCTCGGTCCGCACCGGCCGCAGGCTCGAGGACCTGGAGGACGAGCCCTGACGGGCCCGTCGCCCCGGTGACGGATCACCGGGGCGAGGCGCGGCCGTCGCGCGGGCGGTGGCGGGGGCACCGTGCGCGACGGCCGCAACGCCGCCGAGCGTGAAGGCGCCGTACGGGCCCGTGCCCCGGCGAGAGTTGGCGCCCCGGGCGCCGCATAGAGCGCCTGCGAGAGGAGCGTGGCGGCGACCGCGAACGACAGGATCGCCCCAGCCGCGAGGGACCCCGCGCCTGCGCATCCGTCCCGCCGCACTCCGACAGCGTCCGCCCCCGGCCTCAGTCGGCGGTCCCGGGCGCCCCGGTCCCCTCAGCGGGCTTCGTGCCGGTGACGACCGTGGCGTCCAGTTCCTCGCAGACGGTGGTCCGGGCCGTCAGGCCGCCCCGGACCACCGTCTCCACGGCACGCGGTGCCTGGCGCTCACTGGTCTCGAACAGCAGGTGGCCGCCGGGCGCCAGCCAGTGCGACGCCTCGGCGGTGACCCGGCGCAGGACGTCCAGACCGTCCGAGCCGCCGTCGAGCGCCACCCGGGCCTCGTGAACGCGTGCCTCGGTGGGGAGCAGGTCGATCTCCTCCGTGGGGACGTACGGCACATTGGCGAGCAGCAGGTCGGTCCGCCCGCGCAGGGCGGCGGGCAGCGGCGAGAAGAGGTCTCCCTGATACACCCGGCCGCCGACCGTCCGCAGATTGCGGCGGGCGCACCGTACGGCGGCGGGGTCGATGTCGGCGGCGTGCAGTTCGGCCCCGCTCAGGGCGGCCGCCAGCGACACCCCCAGGGCGCCCGAACCGCAGCACAGATCGACGACGACGGCGCGGGGACCGGCGAGGCCGAGGGCCTGCTGGACCAGGAACTCGGTGCGGCGGCGCGGGACGAACACCCCGGGTTCCACGGCGATCCGGTGTTCGCGGAACTCCGCCCAGCCGACGATGTGTTCCAGGGGCAGGCCGGCGACCCGCCGTTCGACCATGGACGAGAGCTCGTCGGGTGTACCCGCCGCGGACAGCAGCAACTGCGCCTCGTCCTCGGCGAAGACGCAGCCACCGGCGCGCAGTCTGGTCACGACGGACGAGGGGGAAAGAAGAAGTGACAGTGATGTCGACATGAGAGCCTCCCGGGATACCGAAGGGCGCTCTCGCGGTCTCCTACTGCTCGGGGACCGTACGACCGGCGGGTGAGAGCACCCGGACTACCGCAGTGGTAATGGGACTCACCTCCTCGATCGTTCACCTGCTGGCGCGCCAACCATACCGCAGCCGCTCCACGGCGAACCCGGCGTTCAGCACGCCCCCGGGCCCCGTCACCCCTCGGACGCCCTCCGGCGGGGTGGCACCATCGGCCCATGCGATTGTGGACAGTGCAGCACCACCACGCCGTCCCGGCCCTGGAGGAGGCGGGACGCCTCGTAGGGGACTGGCAACGGGTGAGTCCCACCTGGCGGTCGGCCTACGAGCTGATGGTGGGGGAAATGCGGCAGCGGGGCATCGACTGTGCCGGGAGGCCACCGATGTGGGCCTGGGCCGGACCGGACACGCGGGACGAGCGGGTGACCGTCACCGTCGAGTTGTTGCTCAGCCTCCACGAGTGGGAGCAGGGAGTGGTCGTCCTGGACCTCGACGTCCCCGACGAGCTGGTGCTGCTGAGCTCGTACAGCGGCTGGAACGACCTGCTCGAAGCCGTCCTGACCGGTGCCGCGTCGCCGGTCATGGACTGGTCCGTCGGCCCGGACGACCTCCACGACCCGGTGCAGTGCGGCGTCCAGGCCTGCCTCCCCTTCATTCACCCCTCGTGGGTGCGCGGCATCCGCCCGATCGAACGCCCGGCGGACGAAGCGGAGGAGGCCGAGACAGCGGAAGCGGAGGAAGCCGAGGACGTGACGGAAGCACCGGCGGCACCCCGAGCGGAGTGAGCCGTCGTCGGCCACCGGCTGTCACTCCACGCCGCCGTCTCCCGGCCCGGGAACGGCGGCGTGGAGGCTGCGGAGAAGTGGAGGCTGCGGGGCGGATGTGCAGGGTGAGGGCATCGACGGGGTAGGCGGTACGGGACCCGGGAGTGCCGGGCCGGCCGGACAGTCAGGAGAACGGGGAGGTCGGGAGGCCATGACGTACCGGACGGTCCCGGTGCGGGGTGTCGCGGCAGTGGCAGTGGCAGCGGGGAGAGCCCCGCGCCCCCTGGCCGTTCGGCGGCGCATGCCCCATGGGTGGCTGTTTGCCGCACTTCTGGCTGTACGGGAACCGAACAACCGATGGATCGGTCTTACCTGACATAGAACCTCATCCAGTGTTTGCGGCTCCGGCACGGCCGCGCTCATCTGGGGGAAACGGAGACTGCTGTGGCCCACCAGCCCCTGCCCCGGCGCACACCGCGGGCGACGCTCGACTCGCCGTCCTGGAGCCTGGGCGCTTCGCACCGTCAGCGGACCCGGAGGGATCAGGAAACCGTGTCCCTCCGTGAGATCCGTGCGGCGATCGCGGCGCTCGAAGCACGGCGGGGCACCGGTGGGGCCGGAAGGTCCTCCTCCCCGGACGCGTAGCCCGCAGGGCGCGCCCGCGGGCCCGCCCGCCGCCGCCCCCGCGGCCGGGCGGTCCCCGGGCCGGGCGGTCCCCGCGGGGGCGCTCCGCTCACGATGCCTCCCCCGGGCACAACCCCTCAGGGGATACCCCCATCCCCACCGCTCCGCGGGCCCACTCACCCCGAGAGATGATCAGGGAAGTCCCCCTCCCTCCGGAGGACCACCGTCCCTCCTGCCGTCACCAGAATGGAGCGCATTCTTCACTCAACTCAGCCCGGATCAGGAGCAGTTCATGCACAGACGCACCCGTGCCGCCCTCGCCGCAGTGATCGTCCTCGGCCTCGCCGGAGGCCCGTTGGCCCTCCCGGCCGCCGCGGACTCCCCGGCCGTCGCGGACTGCCCCACCGTCGCGGATCGCGCGGCGGCCCCGACCGGCCGAGGGCCCGACACGGCCGCTCTGCGGGCAGCTCTCGCCGGGCTGCCGGACCGGGACGCGACCGCGGCTCTGATACGGGTGGGCGGGAAGGGAAGCTGGCGCGGCTCGGCCGGGGTGCGGAAGCTGGGGACGGACAGCCGGGCCCTCGAAGACGCACGGTTCCGGGCCGGTTCCACGACCAAGGTGGTGACGGCGGCACTGGTCCTGCAGCTCGCCGCCGAGGGCAGGGTCGACCTGAACGCCTCGGTCGAGACGTACCTCCCGGGGCCGCTGCCGGCCACGTTCAGCCAACCGGTGACGGTACGTCACTTGCTCTACTTCACCAGCGGAATCCAGCCCGGCACGTCGTTCGGCGACACCGTCGAGCAGGAGTTCCCGCACCGGTTCGAGACACTCACCCCCGAGGAAGTGGTGGCCTCGGGCCTGGCCAAGGGGCCCGCGTTCACCCCCGGAACGCGTCAGCAGTACAACAACATCAACTACACGATCCTCGGGATGCTGATCGAAAAGGTCACCGGTGACTCCTACGAGCACCAGGCCGCGGTGCGGATCTTCAGGCCTCTCGGCATGCGCGACACCTCCTTCCCCCGTCATGGGGACCCCCGCATCCACGGCCCGCACAACCGTGGGTACCAGCTGATGGGCGGAAAGCCGGTCGATGTCACCGAATGGAACATGTCGGACCGTTGGGCGGCCGGTGACATGATCTCCACGACGCGGGATCTGGAGCGTTTTCTCGTCGCGCTGTTCCGCGGGAAGGTGGTGCCGCAGCCGCAGTTGCGGTTGATGTTCACCGTCCCGGACATCCCCGGCGCCAACCGGAGCGCAGGCCTGGAGCGGCTCGAAGTGAACGGCAGGGTGGTGTGGGCCAAGACCGGCTCCCGCCCCGGCTACCACACCGTCATCGCCGCCACCTGCGACCTGTCCCGCACGCTCGTCTACTCGGTGAACAGCACGGACGCCAAGGGCGACGGAGGGCCCAAGGCCGTGCAACGCTTCGGAATCCCGGCGTTCAACCGCTGAGCCGGGGCGGGTGACCGGGCGGGAGCGCCCTACGTACCCCTCACCTCCCGGTCACGCCCCGCGCAGGAGCACCCTCCGGGTACGGACGGCCGGGAGCGACCGTCCGTTCCGCATGGCCGGGGCGCCCCTCGGTTCCTCGACGCCCGGGACAGCTGCGGGTCGGGTCCGTGGAGCGCTGGGCGCCCTCGCCCGGTCGGCACGGCAGCGGAGGCTGCACCACACATGACGGATGTCCGTTGTTCCGGATCGGCGGCGGAATATCCCCATCGTGCTAGGTTCTGCCGCATGGAGAGCTCACCGGCAGGCATCGGGGTGTCGTTGGCGGGCACGGTCGCCCTGGTCGCCGGAGCCACCCGGGGTGCGGGGCGCGGAATCGCCGTGCAGTTGGGCGCCGCGGGGGCCACCGTCTATGTCACCGGGCGCACCAGCGGGTCACAGCGGTCGGAGATGAACCGCCCGGAGACCATCGAGGAGACCGCGGCCCTCGTGGACGAAGCGGGCGGGCGCGGCATCGCCGTCCGGGTGGACCATCTGGTGCCGGACGAGGTGCGCGCGCTGGTGGACCGGATCCGCGGCGAACAGGGCCGGCTGGACGTGCTGGTGAACGACATCTGGGGCGCCGAGATCGAGTGGAACAAGCCCGTCTGGGAATCGTCCCTGGACACCGGGCTGCACACGCTGCGGCTCGCGGTGGACACCCACGCCATCACCAGCCATTTCGCGATTCCGCTGCTCATCGAGAGGCCCGGCGGCCTGGTGGTCGAGGTGACCGACGGGACCGACGAGTACAACGCCGCCCACTACCGGGTCTCGTTCTTCTACGACCTCGCCAAGGCCGCCGTGAATCGCATGGCATTCGCCCTGGCGCACGAACTGGAACCGCACGGTGCGACGGCCCTCTCGCTCACCCCGGGCTGGCTGCGGTCCGAGGCGATGCTCGAGGCGTACGGCGTCACCGAGGCGAACTGGCGCGTGGGCACGCAGCGTTCGCCGCACTTCGCCATCTCCGAGAGTCCGGCCTTCGTCGGCCGGGCCGTGGCGGCACTCGCCGGGGACCCCGAGGTGGCGCGCTGGAACGGGAAGTCGCTGTCCAGCGGGCAGTTGGCCCAGGTCTACGGCTTCACCGACCTCGACGGCAGCCGTCCCGACGCCTGGCGCTACCTCACCGAGGTCCAGGACCCGGGCAAGCCCGCCGATGTGACCGGCTACCGCTGACCGGAACCTGTACCTTCCGGTTCACGCCCTGGTCCCGGCACCCGCGGAAAGGGGCCGGGACCGACGGCGGAACCGCTCGCGCATGCCGGACGCGCCCAACGCGCATACCGGATCCGTCAGTGCGAGTCCACGATCTCGTACGTGACGTCGAGGGACGTCGGCCTGCCCCGGGCCGGGAGGTGGAACAGGCCCTGACCGTGCAGGTCGGTGATCACGACGGGCCGACGGCGGCTGTCGTAGACCGCCTCCGTGTCGGACGGTGTGATCTCCAGGCCCGGACGCGTGACCAGCGTCTCGATCTTGTGGGAGAGCGGCGCGATGGCCAGGACCCCGCCCTTCTCGGTCTTCAGTGCATAGGTCTCGGTGTGGGCGGGCTCGGTCTCGAAGAACGTCACCCTGGCCCCGGGGCCCAGTTCCTTGCCGCGGTCGCGGTGGATCTTCTTCGTTCCGGACAGCGTGCTGGACGGGCCGAAGACCTTGCCGTCCTTCCGGCCACCGGTCTCGAACACGTCCTCATAGGCGTTGGTCAGCTCGTTCGGCGCCAGCGGACCGCTCTTCGCGCCCAGGTCGGCCGCCACCGCACGACCGCCGGGCCCCTTGGCGAGTTCCGGCAGTTCCTCCTTCGGCCAGACGGAGGCCGTCATCTTCCAGGAGCCGGACTTCTTCTCGAAGACCACGAGCTGGGTTTCCTTGGAGTAGGTCGGCGTGGCGGTGACGGCGAACCAGTTCGCCCCCGCCGGAATCAGGTAGGTGCGCTTGCGGTACGTGAACCCCTGCCGGTAGGCATCCTTGTCCTTCTTCGACAGGGTCTCGAACTGCTCGAAGGTCGCCTTGTCCCGCTCCAGCAGGTTTCCGGCCTCGATGCCGGACAGCAGGCCGGCGTCCTGCTTCTTGTTGGCGGCGTTGTTGATGCGCTCGTAGCGGTCCATGACCTTCTCGGCCTCGGCACGCGTGACCGGTGCCGCCGTTGCCGACTTACGCTGCGAGGAACGCTTGTCGTCCCGGTCGCGCTCGGCCGGGAGTGCGCCGTTGCATCCGGAGGCCAGGACGGCCACCGTCATCACTCCGGCGATCAGAGCCGCGCGGCCCGCTGTCCGCTTCGCCATGTGCTGTCCCCGTTCGGTTATTTCATTGTCACGCGTAGCGATCAGCACGCTAGACCATGGGCATGCCACCGTCGCAGGCGGGTCGGAGCACTGTGCGGGGCCCGGTCCGCCCGGCCATCCGCTCGCGCTTGAGGCTGTCCCGGTGAGCGGGCTCATGGGGCCCGGCACCCCGTCCCGGTGCCCCACCGGGTGGGACGGCAGCACAGCCCGGCGGCTGACCCGGACGGGACGCCCGGGTGTCGGTGAACCGCGGGATTGTCGGACCCCTCTGGCAGGCTGCGCGCATGGAGATGACGCTGCAGCTGACGATCGACTGCGCCGACCCGCGGAGCATGGTCGCCTTCTGGACCGAGGCCCTGGGGTACGTGCCCGAACCCCCACCAGGCGGGCAGGCCACCTGGCGGCAGTACTGGCTGGACACGGGCGTGCCGGAGGAGGAGTTGCCGGAGGGCGCCGGGGAGGCCCCGGAGTCGATCGTCGATCCGGCCGGGACCGGTCCGCGGGTGTGGTTCCAGTACGTCCCGGAGGCCAAGTCCGTGAAGAACCGGCTGCATCTCGACCTGAAGGTCGGCGGCGGACGGGGCGTCCCGCTGGCGGTCCGCACCCGGCGGGTCACCGACACGGTGGGCCGGCTGACCGGGGCCGGCGCCACGGTTTTCCGGGTCATGGACGAGCCGGGGATGGACTACTACGGCGTGGTGCTGCAGGACCCGGAGGGCAACGAGTTCTGCGTCTGCTGAGCGCGGGCCGGCATGCGGAGTCACCACCGCGCGTCGGCGGCACGCGGCCGGCACCTGGTCACCGGGGCGAACGAGATCCCTTTCCCGGCGCACAAGGCAACGCCCGGGCCGCCATGACGGCGGCCCGGGCGTACCGGAAGGGGATCCGCGGGTGGCTGTCAGACGCGGCCGAAGAGAATGCTTCCGGGCGCCGACGGGTCGTTGGAAAGGAAGAACTCACGGGAGGCCCGAATGAGTTCGGAGCGCGAGATGTGCCCGTCTCCGTCGGTGTCCAGGGCCTGGAACGATTCCTTCATCTCCGGCTCGGAAATTCCCCAGAGCGTGCTCATCTTGTTGAACTCGCTCTGGCTGATCTGATGGTCACCATCGACGTCGATGAGGTCGAACTGCGCGTGGGTGAGGCCATTGATGGCGTCGAACCGGCTGGTGTCGAGGATCGCGTTCCGGGAGGCCGCGATGTACTCGTCCTTGGAGAGACGTCCGTCTCCGTCGGCGTCGGCGTGACGGACGAGTTCCTGCCAGAACATCGCGTAGGAGGCGTGGAGTGCCATGGTCCGGCGGTCGTTCCCGTTCAGCTGGTACTCCGAGGTGAACCCGTCGATCAGACGCTGGAAATCGGACCAGTCGATGTGCCCGTCCCGGTCGGTGTCCAGGGCGTTGAAGATTTTCTCGATCTTGCTTCCGACGACGTCAGCTGCTGCAGTGGCCATTCTCTGCCTTTCCGAAGAGACCGCGAACAACGGTCTGATGGAGCATCCCGTCGGTCAGGGACGCTAGCAGCGCGCCTTTTTCCCCCGACCGCTGATGACCGGGGACCGCCACGATCAGGTGACGCGATTACCTCCTTCGTGTCGCCCGCGGCGGGCCGGTTCTCTCAGCGGCCATTCCGCATTCATGCTCCGTTTCCGTTGTCCCCGGCCCTCTCCGAACCGGGCTCCGGGCACCTGGCACCGGGCACCGGTGCCGATGCCTTCCCGCCGTACGGTCACTCCCGCCCGTCAGCGGCGTTCGGCGAGCTGATGCTTGACGCCGATCGCGGGCCGGCCCCAGCTCCGGTGGGACGCACGGCACGCACCTGCGCGAGCTGCCCGGCCTCCCTCGGCCAACAGCGCTGTGGGCAGACCGGACAACGCCTGGATCCGCACCTAACCGAGTGCCGGCGGGGGGTCGGCCGGACGGCGTCCCCAGGCCGAGATCAGCGGCGCGAGTGTCAGGTCGAGTTGGCCCGCGTGGACGGCGGCCAGGTGCGCGTCGATCTCGGCGTCGTCGGCCAGGCCGGCCGCGAGCAGCTCGCCGCGCACGTGCCGGATGGTCGCCGCCTCCAGCCGGTCGCAGGCCGGCCCGCCGACCGGGAATGCGCCCCGCGCGGCGACATCGACCAAGCCGGCCTCACGCAATGCCCGCGGCAGTGTCCGGCCGTAGCGCAGGTCCGCGCCGCGGCGCGTCAGCAGCTCCCGGACCGCGTCGCGCAGCCGGTTGGCCCGCCGCTGCGCAGGGCCGCTGTCGTCCAGGCATGCCAGTGGCTGCAGAGCGGTATCGGCGTCCTCGATCAGCAGCCAGCCGCCGGGCCGCAGCGCTGCCGCCATCGTGGCCAACGCCCGAGCCCGGTCGGGTACATGGACCAGCACGAGCCGGGCGTGCACCAGATCGAACGTCCCCGGCTCCGGGGGCGGATCAGCGGCGACGTCGTGCCGGCGCACCTCGTACCCGTCGCCTGTCCTCAGCCACGACGGGTCGATGTCCGTGACCAGTACGTGCCCGGTCGGACCGACGGCCGCCGCGAGCGCCTCCGGGATACTGGGGCCACCGGCCCCCACTTCCCAGCAGCGCGAGCCGGCCCCGACCCCCAGTCGATCGAAGTGCCCGCGCGTCACAACGTCGAACAGCTCGGCCAGCCAGACGAATCGCTCGCCCGCCTCGGCGCGCGCGTTGTCCAGCAGGTACCCGCGGGCGGGAGCGGAATCTCCACCGAGCGAGGTGGTCCCGTCCATCGGATCCGGTCGGCCATTGACGTGCGGCGGGCGGGGTGAGGAGGTCATCACAACATGGTCGGCCTCCTCGGGCCACCAGCACCACGACGACGCGAGAGGGGTATCTCACACAGCCGGCGAACCCCGTACGTCCTACAGCACGGTTCCGCACCGTGACGCGCCGGAAGGGGTACATGTACTCGGCCCCCCACAGCCGGCGCACCAGGTACGGGACAGCGCGCTGACCGAACTGTCGGCTACGGCCGGTTCGACCTCGTACCGGACGTCTTCGATCACGACATGAAGTCGGGGCGGGCGGATCCAGCCGATGCACGTCCCCGTTCATGACGGGTGGTACCCCTTCTGCCGCGGATCTCCCGCGCGGGGTTGCCCCGCCAGCGGGACCGCGGTGGGACGTCCTCGCCCTTCATCAGGAAGGAGTCCGGGCCGAGGACCGCGCCGTCGCCCATCGTCACGCCGTAGTGGACGAGCGTGGCCGTGTCGAGGGTGCAGCCGTCGCCGAGGGCGATCCGGCCGGACTTGAAGGTGCCGTCCTCCAGGGAGTGGCACTGGAGGGTGGAGCCCGTGTTGAGTGTGCAGTCGTCGCCGATGGTGACCAGGGTCCGTTCGGGCATGCCGCAGCCGTCGTCGAAGACCCGGCGGCCGATCCGCACACCCGCCAGCCGCCAGAGCAGGTTCTTGAACGGCGTGCCGTTGAACGGCGGTGTCATGCTCAGCTTCCAGTGGCGTTCGTGCCACCAGAAGTACGGGTCGTAGATGGAGCAGAACCGCGGGGTCATCGGGCGGAACCGGGCCACCGTCCGCTCCGCCAGCACGGACGAGCCGAGGGTGAAGGCCAGTCCGAGCACGGTCGCCCCGGTGACCACGACCGCGCCGTACCGCCCGTAGTGCTCCGCGGCGAAGGTCGCGATCAGCACCAGACCGAAGAACTCGATCCAGCGCACCAGCAGGAAGAGACCGATGGTGCCGATGTTGTGCCGGGTCTTCGCCCGGAGCCGCAGGCGCCGTTCCTCACCGCTGTCGAGCGCGTCGAACCGGCTGTCGCGCTGCACCGACCGCGGGATCTCGAAGCACGGCGACCCCAGCAGCCCCACTCCCTCACGGACGGCGCCGTCGACGGGCACCATCACCTTGGTGCCGAGGAGACAGTTGTCGCCGGTACGGCTCCGCGACGGGTAGGCGATCGCGTTGCCGAGGAAGTTGTCCTTGCCCAGCACGGCCCGGGTGACGCGGAAGGAGGTGGCGGAGACATCGATGTTGATGACCGACAGCCCGTCGGAGACCATCGTGCCGCTGCCGACCACGGTGAGGAACGGCGACTCCTGCCGCTGCTCCACACCGAAGTTCGAGCCGGTCTGCACCACCCGGGTCAGGTCCCAGCCGACGGCCCGCAGGTAGTGCACGATGAACACGCTGTCGCCGGTGATCCCCTGGTAGACCTTGGTGTTGGTGATCCGGGAGATCGCCCGCTGCACCGAGTAGTGGAAGCCGTAGAGCGGATGGACCCGGCCCGGGACGAGGGCGCGGTTCAGCAGTCGCGGCACGGTGGTGACGACGGCGAGCCCCGCCAGCAGCGGCCCGAAGAACAGCACCAGCGAGCCCAGCAGCTGGTCGAGGTAGAAGCCGGGGCTCGACACGGCCGCCGCGGGTGCGGAGAGGAAGGCCGGGATCAGGGTGCCCACGGCGCCCAGGGCCAGGGGCAGATAGACGAAGGGCACGGTGAGCAGCTGCGCCGTCCCGTAGAGAAGCCTCCGCCGGGTGCCGCAACGCGCGGGCCCCACCGTCCGGAAGTCCGCGTCCGCCGGACCGGCCGGCGAGCCCTGCCAGACCTCACCGGCCGGCACCCGCTGGGCGGCGTGCAGCGAGGAGGCGTGGCCGAGTTGGGCGCCGTCACCCAGCTGCACGTCGATGTCGAGGACCGTGCTCTCGCTGATCAGGACGTCCCGGCCGAGGGTGACGGGCCCGGTCCGGATGTACCCGCTCTCGGCGTGGTAGCAGGCGAGGTACGCGTCCTTGCGGACGAGCGTGTTCTCGCCGACGGTGAGCAGGTCGGTGCAGACGGGCACGTTCCGGGAGAGGATCACCGCGCCCCGGCCGATCCGCGCGCCCAGGGCCCGGAGGTAGAGGAGATACAGCGGTGAACCGGCGAACAGCACCAGCGGGTCGAGCCGGATCAGGGTCTGGACCGTCCAGAAGCGCAGATAGCCGAGGCTCCAGATCGGGATGTCGCGGCGCTTCCAGCGGCCGATGAGCACCCACTTCACCACGATGGGGACGAGGGACATCAGCAGGAACGCGGCGGCGCCGAACACCGTGGCGCGCAGGTACCGGTCGACGAGGCCGGAGCCGGCGGCGACCCACTGGTAGCCCTCGATCAGCAGGAACGCGCCCAGGTAGGTGTAGGCGAGGAAGAGCAGGAGCTGCGCCGTCCCGCACAGGACGTACTGCGCCCGGCGGACCGGGGGCGGGGTGCGGGCGGGCGCCGGGGCGGGGGCCTCGGTGGCCGGGGCCGAGTGCTCCCGGGTGAGCGCGGCGGCGAGGCCGGTGACCGTCGGGTGCAGATAGACGTCCCGCATGGACACCGGCGGCAGATCGCCGTGGCTCCGGACCCGGGCGCAGAACTGGGCCATGAGGAGCGAGTTGGCGCCGAGCTCGGCGAAGAAGTCGCTGTCGGCCGAGACCCGGTCGAGGTGCAGCACTCCGGCGAGGAGACGGGCCAGGGTCCGTTCGGCCGGGCCGGCCGGCGGGGTGTACTGCTGCCGGCCGGCCAGGCAGCGGGGGCCGGTGGGGGCGGGCAGCCGCGCGCGGTCGGTCTTGCCGCCGGCGAGCCGCGGCAGGTCCGGGAGTTCCTCCAGGTAGGCAGGGACCATGTAGCCGGGGAGCCGTCGCCGCAGGTGGTCGTGGATCCGGCGGCGGTCGGCCCGCGGGCCGTCCCGGCAGGGCACGTAGTAGCCGACGAGTTCGACCGGCTCCGGACCGGTCCCGTGGGTGCCGACGACCGCCTGGGCGACCCCGGGCACGCTCCTCAGCACCGACTCGATCTCGCTCAGCTCGATCCGGTAACCGCGGATCTTGACCTGGGTGTCGATGCGCCCGTGGTACTCGATCTCGCCGTCCTCGTTGACCCGTCCGAGGTCGCCGGTGCGGTAGATCCTGCCGGAGGGGTTGTTGGGGATGCCGAGGAAGTCGGGGATGAACACCCGGTCGGTGAGATCGGCGCGGTTCACATAGCCGCTGGCCAGGCCCACTCCGGCGAGGCCGATCTCGCCCAGTTCGCCGGGCCCCAGCGCCCGGGGGCCGGCCGGGTCGAGGATGACCGCGGAGTAGGTGGGCAGCGGGACGCCGATGGTCACCGGCCGGTCCGGGGCCACCGGGGTCCAGGTCGCGGTGACGGTCGCCTCCGTGGGGCCGTAGACGTTGAGGAAGCGGCGGCCGGGCCGGTGCCAGCGGGTCACCAGGTCCCGCGGGCACGCCTCACCGGAGACGAGCAGGAACCGGAGACCGGGCAGGTCCTCGTCGAGGGTGGCCAGCAGGGTCGGGACGCAGCACAGCGCGGTGACGTCCCGGGAGATGAGGAACTCCCCCAGCTCCCGGCCGACCAGCGCGGCGCCGTCCGGCTTGGGCACCAGCGTCGCTCCGACCAGCAGCGGAACCCAGATCTCCTCGACGGAGAAGTCGAACGCGATGGTCATGCCCTGGTAGACGCGGTCCTGCGGGAGGAGGCCGTAGACCTCCGCGGCGACCCGGACGAAGTTGCAGACGGCGGCGTGGGGGATCGCCACGCCCTTGGGCCGGCCGGTCGAGCCGGAGGTGTAGATGATGTAGCAGAGGTCGTCGGGCGGGCCGGCGGCTGCCGGGCGGACCGGGCGGCGTGGGTCCTCGGCGGCGAGCTCCGCCGCCGCCTCGTCGACGCAGACCACCCCGGCGGGCACCTGTTGCAGCCGTTCCCGCAGCGCGGACTCGGACACCACCAGGCGCACTCCGGCGTCCCGCACGATGTAGGCGAGCCGGTCGGCCGGGAAGGCGGCGTCGAGCGGCACATAGACGGCTCCGAGCTTGAGCACGGCCAGCATGCCCACGTAGGCGTGCACGGCCCGGCCGGGGAGGAGCGCGATCCGGTCGCCGGGCCGTGCGCCGCGGGCCGCCAGGTGGCGGGCGAGCTGGTTGGCCCGCGCGTCCAGTCGGTCATAGGTGAGGCTCTCGCCGTCTGCGTCCACGGCCGCGGGGCTGTGTCCGTCGGCGGTCCGCAGCCGGTCGCACCGGTCCTCGAAGAGCTGCTCCAGGCGTTCGCCGGGCCGCCAGCGGACGGCCTGTTCGGAGCCGGACGACAGCAGGGCCGGGCCCTGCGCGGAATCGCGGAGGGCCTGGCTCTGCGTGGGATCGCGGACCGGGCGCACCGGGGCGGCGGGCGGTGCGTCCCCCGTTCCGGGTGGCCGGGGCATCTCAGGGTGTCCGGGTCGCGGGGCGGCCGGACGGGCGCCCGACGGACGACGGCGGCGTCCCGGCGCCGGTCGGGGTGGTGGACGGGGTGGTCGGGGTAGTGGACGACGTGGTCGGGGTAGTGGACGAAGTGGCCGCGGTGGCCGACGATGTGGCCGTGGTGGACGGTGTGGTCGGGGTGGCGGTCAGTCCGGCCGAGGTGGCCGACGACGTGCCCACGGTGGTGGCCGGGGTGGCCGACGACGTGGCCGCGGTGGCGGTCGGCGTGGCCGGGGTGGTCGGGGTGGCGGCCTCGATGGCGTCGGTGAGGATGGCGCAGGCGGTGTCGATGACGTCCGGGGTCACATTGAGCGGCGGGAGCATCCGCACCACGCAGTCGTCCCGGCCGCCGAGTTCGACGATCAGCCCGTGCCGCAGCGCGTGCTCCTGGACCCGGGCGGCCAGGTCACCGGCGGGCCGGGCGACGCGCGGCTCGGCGAGCTCGATGCCCCACATCAGGCCGCGGCCCCGGATCTCGTGCACCCAGGGGTGGCTCCGCAGCGGGGCGAGCCGGTCCTCCACTTGCTCGCCGCGCCGCCGGACGTTGCCCAGCACGTCGTCGCGGCGGAAGATCCTGATCGCCTCCGTGCCGGAGGCGAACGCCAGCTGGTTCCCGCGGAACGTCCCGGTGTGCGCGCCCGGCGCCCACACGTCGAGCCGCCGGTCGTAGAGCATCAGCGCGACCGGGGCGCCGACACCGCTGAGCGACTTCGAGGCGAGGACCACGTCGGGCTCGATGCCGTAACTCTCGAAGGCGAACCAGGTACCGGTGCGTCCGCCGCCCGTCTGGACCTCGTCCACGACGAGCGGGATCCCGAGGTCCCGGGTGAGGGCGCGGACCCGGCGGACGAAGTCGGGGCCTGCGGGCACGACGCCGCCCTCGCCCTGCACCAGTTCGAGCACGACCGCCGCCGGCAGCGGAATGCCGGAGAGACCGTCGGTGAGCGACCGTTCGAGGTAGCCGACGCAGTTGGTCTCGCAGGTGTCCGGGCTGAGGCCGAGCGGACACCGGGTGCAGTAGGAGTACGGGAAGAAGTGGACCCCGGGCATCCCGTTGGCGACGGGCCGCTTCTGCGCCACCGTCCCGCTGAGCGCCATTGCCGCGTGCGTGCCGCCGTGGAAGCCGCCCTGGAACGCGACGATGTCGCCGCGCCCGGTGGCCGTCTTGCAGAGCTTGACGGCGGCCTCGACGGCGTTGGCGCCGGTCGGGCCGCAGAAGTGCAGCTTCATCCGGTCCCGCAGCGGGGTCGGCAGCATGGAGAGCTGGGCCTCGGTGAAGGCGTCCTTCGCCGGTGTGGGGAAGTCGAGGCCATGGGTGAAGCGGCCGAGTTGACCGGTGACCGCGCGGACCAGTTCCGGGTGGTTGTGACCGAGGGAGAGCACACCGGCACCGCCCAGGAAGTCGATGAACACATTGCCGTCGAGATCCCGGACGAAGCTGCCGAAGCCTTCCTCGATCGCGATGGGCAGATGCCTCGGATAGACCCGCGCGTTGGACTCCCGGCGCTCCTGCCGGGCGAGGAGCTCCGCGGAGCGGGGCCCCGGGACGTCCGTCCCGATGTGCGGGCCGGTCGTCGGACCGGGTGTGCGGACGGCCGGTTCCGGCTGCCGGACGGCCGTGTCGGACTGCTGGAAGATCGTCATCGCGTTCTCCGGGACGGTGAGAAGCGGGGTGCTGCTGTCCACGGCGCTCACGGTCGGCGCGACATGCACACCACCCGTCACCCGTGCAGACCGCCGGGCCGGGCCTCACATCCGCTCAGCGCTACCTTCAATACGGAGCAAAAGGCGCATGCGGATTGGTCGGGCCGGAAGTGAGTCCTCCAGGGCCACGGGCGGGGGGCGACGTCCGGACGGGCCACGCACCGCGGGCATGGACCACTCAGCGTTGACCTGGAGAGCACTCCAAGTGATGGACTCCAGGGCACGAGGGCAACCGCCGGGTGCTGAGCACGGCCTCGGCGGGGAGCACTCCCCCGCGCGCCGGGACGGCACGCTGCTCCCCCTGAGGGGTGGGCAGTCGCCCCGGCACGGCTCCCCCTCCCCGCCGTCGGCTCAGTGCACCAGGGTCGCGGTGTCCCCGGCCGGCGGCTCGTCGGTCTTCTGCAGGGGCAGCACCGCCTTCGGCGGCAGCCCGGCGTCCGTCGTCGTCCTGCGCCCGCGCGTCGGCTGTTCCTGGTCCTGGTGGTGCAGGACCACGGTCCGCTTCGGGAAGGGGACCTCGATGCCCTCGGCCTGGAACCGCTGGTGCAACTGCTTGATGAACTCGTGCTTGATCAGGTACTGGTCGCTGAACTCGCAGGCCTCCAGGTTGACCGAGAAGTCGATGCTGGACTCCCCGAAGGTGTGGAAGCGTATGGACGGCTCGAAGTCGGGGACACCGCCGTCGACCTCCGCCATCACCTTGGCGGCCACCTCGTTGGTCACCGTCTCCACCCGCTCCAGGTCGGCGCCGTAGCCGACCTTGGCCAGGACCGTCAGCGACATCTGCCGTACCGGCTGGTGGAAGTTGGTGGTGATGGTGCCCGCGAGCTGGGCGTTGGGGATGATGACCAGGTTGTTCGGCAGCTGACGCACCACGGTGTTGCGCCAGTTGATGTCGACGACGTAGCCCTCCTCACCACTGCTGAGCCGGATGTAGTCACCCGGCTGCACCGTACGGGAGGCGAGGATGTGCACACCCGCGAAGAGGTTCGCCAGGGTGTCCTGGAGCGCCAGGGCCACGGCCAGACCGCCGACGCCCAGCGCGGTGAGCAGCGGAGCCACCGAGACACCGAGGGTCTGCAGCAGGACCAGAATGCCCATCGCCAGTACGGCGACCCGGGTGATGTTGATGAAGATGGTCGCCGACCCGGCCACGCCGGAACGGGCCAGCGCCAGCGACCGCACCAGGTCGGTGGCCACCCGCGCCGCGGTGACGGTGGCCACCAGGATGAGCCCGGCGAGCAGCACTTGGTGGACGGTGTTCCGGATGGTGCCGCTCAGCGGCAGCACACCGACCGCCGCGGCGGCGCCCGCGGTCAGCGATGCCCAGGGCACCAGCGTCCGGAGCGCGTCGACGATGATGTCGTCCCCGCTCCACCGCGTGCTCTGGGCGCGCACCCCGAGCCAGCGCAGCGCCACCCGGGACAGCAGCCCGGCAGCGATGCCGGCGGCCATCGCGGCGGCGGCGAGGATCACGTCGTGCAGGGTGAGGGCCCGAATCATCGACGGCCTCCCCCGACACCGGGAAGGGTGTCCGGTCCGGCCGAGCCGCGGGGGTCCCGCTCCGGCATCACCGCGGCGCGCGCGGTCGGGTGTTGGGCACGCTCTGTCGTCACCATGTCACCTGTTCGTTCCGGAAAAGTACTGCTACGTCAGGGCTGTTGGGACAGCCCCGCGTGACCTGTCATCCTGCCGTACGCAGCGCGCACCGCGGACCGCTCACCGGCGCCCGGGGCCTGCGCCCCCGCTCAGCGGGAGTGAGTTTCACGACACCGGCCTTGGTGACGGTGTTTGTCGCCCCGTCAGCGGGAGTGCTCCGCACCACAGGAGCGTGGAAGGCGGGCGGGGGCAACGGTTGGCGCGTCGGCCGTGCCATCCCTCGTGCGCACACCGGCCTCCCGGCCCTCATCGAGCTGACGGACCGACGGGTTCCCGTGGCCGTCCGCCGCTCCGGTATGCGGAATATCGCATTCTTGGTGTGCTCGGAGGAGGGATGAGGCATGATCAGAACGTCTCGCCCGGTGCGCTCCCCCGTCGCGCCGGGCGAGCTTCCCCTTCCCCCGGAAGAGCGCTTATGCCCCGGGTGAGAATGCCCTCATCGGCGGTGCCGGTCCGTCCGCGCCGCCTCCCCCCGCCGCGGTGAAACGCCGGCAGCCGGCTGGTTTGCGCACCGGAGCCCCGGGCACGCGCTCCCTTGTCAGGGAGAAACACCTCGAGCCTTGAGGAGTGACCACCATGACCGCGCAGAAGCGGACCGCTGCCATCGCCGAACAGGCGAAGGGAGCTGCGAAGGAAGCCGCCGGACGCGCACTGGGAAACGACCGTATGGCCGCGGAAGGCCGGGCCGAGAGGCTCCGGGGCGGCATGCAGGAGGACGCGCAGAAGGCCAGGCACAAACTCGGCCACTGACGCCCTGCTGACGCGGCGTCCGTACGGTCGCCAGGGGAGGGCCCCGGCGGAATCCTCCGCCGGGGCCCTCCCCTGTTCCGTTCCGCCGGGTGCCGTCCTCGTGGTGACGACGGCACCCGGTCACCGACGGGTTCATTCCCCCGCTGTCGTCCGCGCTCTCCCGGCCCGGCCCGCGCTTCCGGGGACCGGCGGCAGCTCGGCGTGCCGCACCGTGTAACCGCCCTTGGTGACCGGGGCGTACGGGGCGGGGGCCATGCAGGTGCCGGTCTCGGCCCCCTCGCTCTGCTCGTCCCCGGGCGACTTCACATTCACGACGTCCCAGGAGAATCCGACCCGGTCCGAGGAACGGCCCCGGTCCTGGCCTCCGTCGTGCACGCTGAACCCGATGCGCCGGCCCTTCCAGTCCGGCCCTCCCTCGTCGACCCGGGTGATGACCGCGGTCAGGGTCGCGGTGCGCGGACCGGTGACGAGGCAGTCGACCCGGCCCTCCGCGGTGACCGTACGGTGCCGCTCGGCGAAGTAGTGGGAGACCTTCACCGTGCCCCGTGCGTCGGTGGGCAGCCCGGTGGGCGCCTCGGGAATCGGCCGGCTGTACGGAACGGCCCGGGCGTCGAAGGTGAACGAGCGGACATCGGCGTCCGGGTGGTACGGAAGGCCGAACTCGGCGGAGCCGGTGACGCGGGCCCGCGACGGCCGCTCGTGCGGACGGTCGGCGGTCGTGGCGGAGGCGACGCCCATGGTGGTCAGCGCGACGGCGGCGGTCGTCGCGGCCGCGATGACGCGCAAGGAAGCAGACTTCACGGGGTTCTCCCGGGAGTGAGACGGATCGTCGGACGGGTGGCACGCCGAACCGGATGCGTGGCCGGGTGCGGTGCCGGACGGTGATCGAGTGCGGTGGCCGTCGGCCCGGCGTCGGCGCCCGCAGCCATCCTTGGGCAGAACGCGCGACGGCCCATCCACCGCGGGAGGTAACCGGGGTGCGGGCCGGTCCGCCTTCCGGCAGGCGCTGTAAGCCGCAGGTCGTACACCGCCCCGGCGCAGCCCGGTGACCGCAGGCCGGCCTGCGGTGCTCTGCCGGGGCCGACGAGTGCCACGCCGTTCAGCCGCTCCTCGGGTCCCGAGGCGCAACCCGCCCCGCGCCTGCTCAGCCGGTCCCGCGGGGCCCGTGGGTGTGGAGGAACAGCACCGGTCCGGCCCCGAACCGGCCCTCGGCCCCGAGTGCGAGGAGCGCGGCGAACGCCTTCGCCGTATAGACCGGTTCGAGGTCCAGATGCTCCTCCCGGGCGGCGAGGTGCCGTGCCGCCTCGGCCTCCGGTGTCGGGTGCCCGTAGCCCGGTCCCAGCCAGCCCCGGACCACGGTCAGGTCCTCCGGCCGGAGACCCACCGCCGCCGTGGCGGCACCGCGGCGGCGCAGCAGCCGTTCGGTCCTGCGGGCCAGGCCCGCAATGCCGCGGGCGTCGAGCGGCAGGGTGTCGTTGACCACGATGCCGACGACCCGGGTGCGCAGTCCGGCCATCCGCAGCCCCAGGGCGAGGCCCGCCGCCGTGCCGCCGGAGCCCAGGGCCAGGACGAGATGGGAGGGTTCGGGAAGGGTTCCGCGCGCCACCTGCCCGGCGATTTCGAGGGCCGTCTCGACGTAGCCGAGGGTGCCGACCGGTGCGGAGCCGCCCGCCGGAACGTAGTACGGGGGCCGCCGGGCCGTGGTGTGACGGGCCATCAGCCAGGGCGCGGCGGCGATCGTCCGGGCCTTGGTGCGGGTCAGGTGGACGGTGGCGCCGGAGCGCCGGATCCGGTCGAACTGGGCCCGCACATGATCGTCCAGCGGCTGGTCGATCAGTGCGAGGGCGGTGTGCAGGCCGTGCTCTCCGGCGTAGAGGGCCGTCGCCAGGCCCCAGTTGGTGCCCAGGCCGCCGACGGTGAGGAGGGTCCGGGCACCGCGGCGCTCGGCCTCGGGCAGGATCCACTCCAGCTTGCGGACCTTGTTGCCACCCCACCCGCCGGAGCCGAACCCGCCCTCGTCCTTGCACCACACGGGGACGGGGAGCGGAAGGCCGGTCATCGGCCGTACCGGCGTCGGCCCGTCGCCCAGCCGGAGGTGCGGCACCGTCCGGGCCAGCGCGGGGAACCTCCGGTGCAGCAGCGGGCGGCTCATCCGGGCACCGGTCCGCGCGGTGCGGCATACGGGACGGGCCCGGCCGCGCGGGCCGGCGGGCGCTCCGCGCGGGAGCGGCGCCCGCTCCGGGGAGGGCCCACGCTCCGGGGACGGCACCGTGTGCTGGTCACCTGCATCCCTCCGCTTCACCGTGGTGCTCGACGGCCACGGTTCCGTGGGCCTTTGGGGGCCGGGGTGTCCGTCCGGGACGCCCGGCCCCCATCGGACCTTCCCGGACGGGGCGGAACCAATCGTCCGGCGCCGGCGCGCACCGCGGCGGCCCCGCACCACGTCGGCCACATGCGCGCGTACCGCCGGGCGCCGGGCTCGGGCGCCGGCAGCGGCGCGTTCCCGGTGGCCCGCCGACAAGGGCAGGCCTCATGGACCGCTCCAGGTGCGGCAGGGGAAAGCCCTGACCGGCCGGCCCGGCTCTTCGCCCGGCCGGCCCCTCTTCGTCCCGGAGCCCGGCCGGTTGTCTCAGGCTCCGGCCGGCCGTGGTGCCGCTCCGTCGGGTCCCGCGAGCTGCCGGGGCACATCGCGGGCCAGGTGACCGGCGGCCGACTCGGCGAGAGCGCGGACGGCCGGGTGCCAGGAGCCGGCCTGTGGTCCGGTCAGCACGAGACGGCGCGAGGTCCGGGGCCGCAGTGGTACCAGGACCAGGTCGGACGGGATCGACGAGCGCGACACCTCGGACAGGACGGTCACGCCGAGACCGGCCTGCACCATGCCGACGAGGGTCGCCGGGTCCCGGACCCGCTGCTCGGGGGTGAAGGGCAGCCCGGCCGCGCGGTGGATCGCACGGATGCGCGCTTCACAGGCCTTGGGGGAGATCAGGAACGCGTCGTCGGCCAACTCGCCGATGCCGACGGCCGGTTCATCGGCCAGGGGATGGTCACGGCGCAGCAGCGCGCCGTAGTGGTCGACGGCGAGCTGGACGCCGGGGCCGGGCGGCGGGTCGACGAGCACGGCGGCGTCGGCCGTCCCGTTCTCCAGCCAGGACGCCACTTCGGCGCTGTCGCCCTCGAACACCCGGACCGTGATCCGAGGCTGGTCCTCACCCCAGTGCCGGAGCAGTCCGGGTATCAGCCCCTGGCCGACGGAGGGGGTGACTGCCAGCCGTACGGTCCCGGTCGACGCCCCGGCGGCGTCGGCCGCGACCCGTGCCACGTCCCGGACCGCCGACAGCGCGACGCGGGCGTGCGGCAGGACCCGCTCCCCCAGCGCCGTGGTCCGGGCCGGGGTGGCACGGACCAGCAGGGGCGCGTCCAGCTCGCGTTCCAGGGCGGCGACGGCGTGCGACACCGCGGACTGGCTGATGCCGAGTTCGGCGGCGGCCGCACTGAAACCACCGGTGTCGACGACGGCGAGAAAGGCCCTCAGCTGAGGGAGGTTCACGGGCATGCGGCAGCCTCATACGTCCATGACTGATGTGTGTTGGATCCAGGGTGCCAGGGTCGGCAACGCTTGCTCCGCGGCCCCCGGTCCCGGCGGACGCTTCCCGAACAGGCAGAGGAGAGCCATGCCCCACATCCGGGTCACCGTCACCGACTCCGAACTCCCCGCCGACGTCCGGTCCGCCCTCGCCCGGGGGCTGACCCGGCTGGCGGTCTCGGTCCTGCACAAATCGAGTGCGCGGACCGTCGTCCACATCGTTCCGGTCCCGGCGGGCCACTACTTCGTCGACGGCGAGCCACTGTCCGGCGACCGTGACGCGCACGTGGAGGTGTCCCTCACCCTGGGCACGAACAGTGCCGCGGAGAAGGCCGCCTTCATCGCCGCCGCGAGGGAACTGCTGTCGGACCTCCTCGGTCCGCTCTCCCGGTCCGGCGTCGCGCTGCACGAGCTGCACCCCGAGAGCTACGGCTACCACGGGGTGACCCAGTTCGAGCACTACCGGCGGCCGGCGGTCGCACCGGCCACCCCGGTGGCACGCTGAGCCGCGCGCCGCGCGCCGGGGGCCGGGGGCCGGGGGCCGGGGGCCGGGTGCCGGGGGCCGGGTGCCGGGGGCCGGGTGCCGGGTGCCGGTGACCGCGCCGTACGGCCACCGTTCGTCGTCCGGACGCCTTCGGGGCGCCGGTGAAGGACGCCGCGCACCGGTTCGCACCGGACGCCGGCACGCAGCGGACCGAGCGCGTCCGGCAGAGCCGGCTCACCGGCCCGTGCACCTCAGCCGTCGCCGGCGCCCGGCCCCGGGCCGTGCGCGGGGGGGGGGGGGGGGGGGGGGGGGAGGGGGGG
>NZ_JBYITE010000044.1:0-62920 GCF_057709105.1 Streptomyces sp. bgisy100 | reverse complement strand
CTGGTCACCATCTCGATCGGCTCCTTGCCGGGCACGAACGAGGTGAGGAAGGCGACCTTGGTGCCCTTCTCCGGCACCACCGGCACCGGATCCCGCGCCACCAGCGTGGCATGCGCGTTGGAGACCACCGTGAACAGCCGGAACAGTTCGATCAGCCCGATGGAGACGAGCATCGTGGTGTCCGCCGCCGTCTCCCACCCGGCTGCGTACGTCCGGTGCACCCAGTGCTCCGGCTGCAGCAGCCAGACCAGGAGCACGGCTGAGAGAACGGGGGCCGCCCCGAGCAGCAGCGCGGCGCGGATCCGGTGGGGCTCCTGCGCCAGCAGGCTGCGGTAGCGGACCCGGTAGGGGCGGCCCGGCTCGGGCTCGGTGAGCGGACCGGCCAGCCGGCTGTAGCGCTCGTAGTCGTAGACCTGACGGTGCGATGCCATCGGGGCGCCCCCGCGGACTCGTTCGGACGAAACGTTGTGGAGCGATGACCCGGATGGCTCACTTCCAGTGGTCATCAACCGAGAGGACAAGGTAACGAGCAGTTCGATCGACGTTGTGTACATCGCACTTACGGCGCGCCACGGGCGTTCCGCCGAAAGGGGCCCCACCCGCTCGGCGTATTCGGGCGCGTCCTGCGCAATTCGGAAAGGGAGATCTGCCAGGGTCTGATCAGTCGGATTATCTTGCTGAAGTCGGAGGGTCAGTCATGCAGGTTTCCCTGGGCAGGACGGGCCGGAGCATGCTGTGCGCGTTGTCGTCCGTCGCCCTGACGACGGCGCTGCCGCAGGCCGCGGCCGCGGCGGCTGTCGGGGAAGCCTCCCGGATTCCGTTCACCGAGCGCTATCGGGCGGTTCAGCACGGAGGCCTCGTCCGGACCGCCAACACCTCCGTGACCTGCGAGTCCACTGCCGGTGCGAAGGTTCCGTGCGCGGACGCGAAGGCGGGCGCCAAGGGGTCCAACGGCGATTACCGCATGACGTACATCGATGTCGACAAGGACCCGAACACCTACAACTCCAGCCGGGCGGAGCTGAAACTTCCCGAGAATTCCACCGTGAGCTATGCCCGCCTCTATTGGGGCGGCAATCTGCGCGTCGGCGAGCAGAAGCCGGTCAAGGACAACGGGCGGGTGCTCTTCGCCGAACCCGGTGGCCAGTACAAGGAAGTCCTCGCCGACACCACGATCGGCCATCTCTCCGGCAATGGATTCGACGCCTACTCGGCCTCGGCGGATGTCACCGACATCGTGAAGGACGCCAATCCCGGGGCCTTCACGGTGGCGCAGATCAATATCGCCAAGGGGCATTCGGCCGCGGGCACCTGGGGCGGCTGGACCCTGGTCGTCGCCTACACCGACCAGACCGCGCCGCTGCGCGAACTCGCCGTCTGGGACGGATTCGAGAGCGTGAGCGCGGAGCGGCGCAGCTACGCCCTGACACTCGACGGTCTGCGCATCCCCGCCAAGGGCTCGGGCAGTCTCGGCGTCGTCGCCTACGACGGGGACCGGGGCTCCGGCCGCAACGCGCTCAGCGTGCGGGCCGACCGGGCCCCGGCGGTCGCGCTGCACGACGACGCCAACCCGGCCGACGACGCGATGAACTCGACGATCGCCGACGCCGGCCGGCCGGTCTCCGGGCGCCAGCCCTCCTACCGCAACACCCTCGGCTACGACTCCGACGTCTACGACCTGCGGCCGGTCCTCGGAAACGGGGCCGAGGAGCTCACGGTCGGCTTCGGCACCGAGGAGGAGGGCTACCACGTCGGAGCCCTGTTCCTGCAGGCCGACGCCAGTCGCTGACGCCGCCGCCACGCAGCACCCCGGCGGCGCCGTTTCGCCGCCGGGCCTGGTTCCATCCGGTCCGTGTACGGGAGCGACGCGTGCCGCAACACAAGCGTGAAGGACGCCTGCCGACGGTGCTGCACATCTCCCAGCCCGTCGACGGCGGCGTCGCCCGGGTCGTCGTCGACCTGGTGCGCAGCCAGGCCCGGTCGGGCCTGCGCGTTGTGGTCGCCTGCCCTCCCGGGGGCGGGCTGGGCGACGCCGCGGCGGACGCCGGCGCGGAGGTGCTGAGCTGGCCCGCCGGCCGTGAACCGGGGCGGCGCCTTCCCCTGGAGACGCTGCGGCTGGCCCGGCTGATCCGGCGTGCCCGGCCGGGGCTGGTGCACGCGCACAGCGCCAAGGCCGGGCTCGCCGCCCGGCTCGCCGTCCGCGGCCGGATCCCCACCGTCTACCAGCCGCACGCCTGGTCCTTCGAGGCCGTCGGCGGGCGCACCGCCGAGCTGGCCCTGCGCTGGGAGCGGTACGCCGCCCGCTGGGCGCAGCGGGTGCTGTGCGTCAGCGAGGACGAACGGCTGCGCGGTGTCCGGGCCGGGGTGCCCGGCCGGTGGGCGGTCGTCCGCAACGGCGTCGACACCGACCGCTTCCGGCCCGCCGGCCCGGCGGCCCGGGAGGACGCCCGGGCCGCACTGCCCGCCCTGCGGGAACTGCCCCACCGGGCACCGCTGGTGGTCTGCGTGGGACGGCTGTGCCGGCAGAAGGGCCAGGACGTCCTGCTGCGCGCCTGGCCCGCGGTGGCGGCCGCGGTGCCCGGCGCCGTGCTCGCCCTCGTCGGGGACGGTCCCGACCACGGCGCGCTGCGCGAAGCCGCGCCACCGGGCGTGCTGTTCGCCGGTGCCGCCGACGACACCGCTCCCTGGTACACCGCGGCGGACCTCGTCGTCCTGCCGTCCCGGTGGGAGGGCATGGCGCTCGCCCCGCTGGAGGCCATGGCCTGCGCCCGCCCGGTGGTGGTCTCCGAGGTGGCGGGCGCACGGGAGAGTCTGGCCCCCGGCCACGCCGACGGCTGTCTGGTGCCGCCCGAGGACCCCCGGGCGCTCGCCCGCGCGCTGACCGCCCTGCTGCTCGATCCCGGACGCCGCCGCACGCTGGGGGAGCAGGCCCGCGAGCAGGTGCGCGGCGCGTACGACATCCGGCGCACCACGGCCGCCGTCACCCGCCTCTACGGCGACCTGCTCCGGCCGGCCCCGTTCACCCCTCACCCGTCCGTGCCCGGTCGCCCGAAGCGCGGCCCGTCCGCACACGGTCGCCCAGAAGAGCCCGGCCCGTCCGCGGCCGCGCGCGCCGAGCCCGGCCCCTGCGCGCCCGCACCTGCCGGGGACGGCCCGTCCGGGCAGGGCCCGTCCGGGCAGGGCCTGCCCGGGGGAGCGGCACCCGGTGCGCGCCAGGGACCCGTCGACCGGCCGGGCCCGTCCACCGACTCCAGGGAGCGCATCAGGCGATGAGCACGGAGAACGCAGGGGTGCCGAAGCCCGGGCGGGTCATGTCGCTGCCGGTGGACACGAGCCGTGCGGTGCCCGTCTTCACACCGCGCCGGCCGCCGCGCCGTCCCGCCCCGGCCGAACAGCGCAGGCCCCCGTACGCCGGGCGTGCCGTCGTCCTGCTGGCCGGCGCCGACGTCCTCGCCGCGACGGCCGCCGCGGTCCCGCTCGGCGAGCCCGTCCGGGCGGCCGTCGCCCTCGGCCCGGCCCTGGCGGTGGTCCTGCTGTTCAACGCCCGACGCGGCCTGCACCGGCCCGGACCCGCCACCACGGCCTTGGACGAACTGCCCCGGCTGCTGCCCCACTGCGTGATCGCCTGGTGCGTGGCGACGGCCGTCCTGGTGTGCGTACGCCCCTCCGCCGCCCCCGGGTGGGCCCTGCTGGCGGCCGTCGTGACGGTGCACCTGACCTGCGCGGGACTGCTGCGCGGCGCCGTCCACCTGCTGCGCCGCCGCAACCGGCGGCGCCATCCGCACTCCGCCCTGGTCGTCGGCGGCGGCGCGGCCGGCCGGAGGGTCACCGCGGCCCTGCACGACCACCCGGAGTACGGCATTCACCCGGTCGGCCTGGTCCTCCCAGCACCCGCACCGGAGCCGGCCGACGACCCGTCACCCCCCGCCGAGCTGCCCGTCCCGGTGCTCGTGTCGCCCGAGGACATCACCCGGGCCGTCATCCAGAACGCCGTACGGGACGCCGTCTTCACCCGCGGCCCCTGGGAGGACCCCCGGGATGCCGCGCTCGCCCGGCTGCTGGCCGAGCAGGGCTGCACGGTCTGGCTGGTGCACGCCGAACCCGCCGCCGACACCGGACCCCGCCGGCCCGGCGGCCCCGACCACCTCTGGGGTTTCGCCTGCCGGCGCCTCGACGCACCGCCCCGCAACCACCTGGGCATCCTCGGCAAGCGGGCACTGGACGTCCTGGTCGCCGCGGTCGCCCTGATCTGCGCCGCACCCGTCCTGCTGGCCTGCGCCGTGGCCGTGCGGTGGTCCGACGGACCGGGAGTTATCTTCCGCCAGGAGCGGGTCGGGATGGCCGGACGGCCGTTCACCGTCCTCAAGTTCCGCACCCTGCGCCCGGCCGACGAACACGAGTCCGCCACGCTCTGGAACGTCGCCGACGACCGGCGGATGAGCGCCGTCGGCCGGCTGCTGCGGCGCACCTCGCTGGACGAGCTCCCGCAGCTGTGGAACGTGCTGCGCGGGGACATGAGCCTGGTCGGTCCGCGGCCCGAACGGCCCTTCTTCGTACGGCAGTTCAGCAAGGCGCACCCGGGCTACGCCGCCCGCCACCGGATGCCCGTCGGCATCACCGGCCTCGCGCAGGTCCACGGGCTGCGCGGCGACACCTCCATCGAGGACCGGGCCCGGTTCGACAACCACTACATCGAGACGTGGTCGCTCTGGCAGGACGTCCGCATCCTGCTGCGCACCGCGGGCTCCCTCTTCCGACACGGAGGCAGCTGAGGATGACCACCCTGCCGATCCTCCCGGCGTCGCTGCGGGCCCGCTGCGCCGGGCTGTGGCGTGTGCTGCCCGCCGTCGCCACCGTGCTGCTGCTCTGCGCGCCCGGGCGGCGGGACGAGGCGGACATCACCACGGCCGTGCACATCACCACCGCCGACGTGGCCTCGGCCGTGCTCGTGGTGATCTGCGCCGTCGCCCTGCTGCGGGACCGGGAACGGCCGCTGACCCGGACCGCCGTGGTGGTCCTGGGGACGCCCGCCGTCGCGTTCGCCCTGGCCACCGTCGCCTCCCGGGATCCGGAGACGAGCCTGCCGGGCTTCGTGCGCTACGTGCAGATCTTCGTCCTCGTCCCGGCCGCGGTCCTGCTGCTGCTCCGCTCCCGCCGCGACTTCCGCTGGGTGGCCACGGCGCTGATCGCGGTCGCCGTCTTCCAGGGCGCGGTCGGCGTCCACCAGTACGTCACCGAATCGGGTGCCTCGTACGCCGGACGGTACATCCGGGCCGTCGGCACCTTCGGCGCGCTCGACGTGATGGGCATGGCCACCGTCGTCGCCCACGGCGTGGTGCTCGCCCTCGCTCTGGGGCTGGCCCCGCCCGCCGGGAGTCCCCGCTGGGTGCGGCCCGCCGCGCTCGGCACCTCGGCACTCCTGCTGGTCCCGCTCGCCTTCTCGTTCAGCCGCGGGGCCTGGATCGCCACCGCGCTGGCCTGCACCGCCGTCCTCCTCCTCGCCGGACTGCGCACCGCCCTGGGCTCCATGGCCGTCCTGGTCGCCGCCGCCGTCGTCCTGGTCGGCGGGGCCGGCGTCGGTTCCGCACTCATCGGCGAACGGCTCACCAGCATCACCGAGGTCGCCGAGACCCCCGACCGGTCGGTCACCGACCGGTACGCGATGTGGTCCGCCGCCGTCTCCATGTGGCGCGACGCGCCCGTGACCGGTGTGGGGCTCAAGGGGTACCCGGCGCACCGCGACGCCCACGCGTCCATCGGCCTCTCCTCCAGCAGCGACACCGCGTCCGCCGGCGCGAAGTTCCAGCGGGAGCCGCTGCTCACCCCGCACAACATGTATCTGCTCGTCCTCAGCGAGCAGGGCCTCGTCGGGCTGACGGCCGTCGTCGGCAGCTGGACCGCCGTCCTCGTCCTCGGCGTACGGCGGCTGCGCCGCGGCCGGGGCGCCCTGCGCACCGGAAAGCCCGCCGACTGCGGTCTGGCCGCCGCCGGTCTGCTCGTATACCAGCTCGCCGACTTCCTGTACGCGGACATCGGCGGCCCGGAGACCGTCATCACCGCCCTGATGTACGGACTGGCCGCCTGGTGGGCCCTGGGCAGCGAGGCCCGGGTGGAGGGCCCGCCGGTCGGCAGCGTGCCGGCACCGGCCTCGGCGGCGGTCGCTATGGTCCCGGGCGGGACGGGCCACCCATGAGCGACGCGGTGACGGTGCCGCAGCACACGGCCGGCACACCGGCCGGGACCGGGGCGCCCGCCGGTGCCCCGGCGCCCCGGCCGGGCGAGCGGTTCGTCGCCCGGGCCGCGGCCGTCACCGCCGTCCTCACCGCCGCCGGGGCGCTGTTCGGGCTGGTCCGGGACCAGTTGATCGCCCATCTCTTCGGCGCGAACGGCGAGACCGACGCGTTCCTCGTCGCCTGGACCGTGCCCGAGATCGCCGCGACCCTGCTCATCGAGGACGCCATGGCGCTGGTGATGATCCCGGCCTTCAGCCTGGCGCTCTCCCGGCGCGCCGCGGGCTCCGCGGACGCGGGCCCGGATCCCGTCGGCGGGCTCGTCGCCGCGACCGCCCCCCGGCTGTTCCTGACGCTCGCCGGATCCTCCGTGGCGCTCGCCGCCGCGGCACCCTGGCTGGTCCGGCTGCTCGCGCCCGGACTCGCCGACCCCGGCACCGCCGTGGACTGCACCCGGTTCACCGCCGTCACCGTCCTCTGCTTCGGCATCGCCGGATACTTCAGCGCCGCCCTCCGCGCCCACCGGCGGTTCGTGCCCCCGGCAGCCATCTACGTGGCCTACAACGCCGGGATCATCGCCACCGTGCTGGCCCTGCACCGCACGGGCGGGGTCCGGGCCGCCGCCGCGGGGGTCGCCCTCGGCGGCGTTCTGATGGTCCTGGTGCAACTGCCGTCGATTCTGCGGCAGTTGCCCGCCCGGACCGGCCGGCATCTCCGCCGCGCCCCGGAGCGCCCGGGAGACCGCTCTCCGGTACCGGCGGCCGTGCCCGGCGCCCTGGCACGCGTCCGCACCGTCGTCCTGCCCGGCCTGCGGCGTCCGGCCGGCCCGCTCGCCGCGCCGGCCGGACCGTCCGGGGGCACCCCTGCGCCGTCCGGTGGCCCGCACCGGACGCCGCGGGTCCGTACGCCACGGGTCCGCACGGCGCCCCTGTGCGGCCCCGTCCTCGCGCCGGTCGCCCTCTTCGCCCTCACCCGGCAGGCGCAGGTCCTGGTGGAACGCCATCTCGCCTCCTCGCTGCCGGCCGGAGCCATCTCGCACCTGAACTACGCGCAGAAGGTGGCGCAGGTCCCCATGGTCCTCTCGCTGATGGTCTGCACGGTGACGTTCCCGCTCGTCGCCCGGGCCATGGCCGACGGCCAGGCCGACCGCGCCCGCCGCCGCGTCGAGCGGGACCTGACCCTCGCCGGTCTGGTGGTGCTGCTCGGCGCCGCGTACGTCGCCGCCTGCGCCCCCCAGCTGATCCAGCTCCTCTTCCAGCGGGGCGCCTTCGACAGCCACGACACCGCGGCGACGGCCTCCGTGATGCGCGTCTACGCCCTCGGGCTGCTCGGCCACAGCCTCACCGGCGCGCTGATCCGGCCTTATTTCTCCGCCGCCCGGCCCACCTGGCACCCGGCCGCGTCGATGGCCGCGGGACTGCTGATCACCATCACCGGTGCCCGGGCCGCCGTCCCGTACTGCGGAGTGCGGGGCATCGCCGCCGCCAACGCGCTGGGCATCCTCGTCACCGCGCTGCTGCTGCTCCGCGGCCTCGGCCGGCAGGGCATCGCCGTCGACGTCCGCCGGGTGACGACGGGACTGGGCCGGCTCGCGCTCGCCGCCGCCGTCGCCACGGCCGCCGGCTGGGCCGCGGCATCCGCGTGCGGCACCGCCCCGGTCGCCGCGGCGGCCGGCGGCCTCGTCGTCCCCACCGCGTTCGCCGCCACGGCCCTCTGCCTCCGCGCACCGGAAATCCGGCTGCTGCTCTCCTCCGTCGACCGAAGGCGCCGCCATGCCCGCTGAACCCTGGCTGCTGATGTACCACTCCGTCACCCGCTGCACGGAGGACCCCTACCGGGTCACCGTCGCCCCCGACCGGCTGCGCCGCCAGCTGCGGTGGCTGAAGAACCGCGGGCTGCGCGGCGTGGGCATCGCCGAACTGCTCCGGGAGCGCGCCGCGGGCCGCGGATCCCGGCTGGTCGGCCTCACCTTCGACGACGGCTACGCCGACTTCACCGAGAACGCCGTCCCGCTGCTCCGCGAACACGGCTTCACCGCCACGGTCTTCGTGCTCCCCGGCCGCCTCGGCGGCGACAACGCCTGGGACCCGCTCGGCCCCCGCAAGCCGCTGCTCACCGAGGAGGGCGTCCGGAACGCCGCGATCGCCGGCATGGAGATCGGCTCCCACGGCTTGCGCCACGTGAGCCTCCCCGACGCCGATGAGGCCACCCTCCTCGCGGAGACCGCCCACAGCCGCAAACTGCTCCGCGAGATCACCGACCGCCCCGTCGAGGGCTACTGCTACGCCTACGGCGACGTCGACGCCCGGGCCGTCGGCGCCGTGCGCGGCGCGGGCTACAGCTACGCCTGCGCCATCGACCCCGGCCCGCTCACCGGCCCGTACGCCCTGCCGCGCATCCACATCGGCAACGACGACACCGCGCTGCGGCTCACCGTCAAGCGGCTGCTGCACCCCTTCCGCCGCCGGGCGATGCCCGACGCGCCGCGCGCCGGAGTCGCGCGATGAGAGTGCTGCACATCATCACCGGTCTCGGCGCGGGCGGCGCGGAACAGCAACTCCGGCTGCTCCTGCGCCACCTGCCGGTCCGGTGCGATGTGCTCACCCTCACCAACCCCGGCGCCGTGGCCCGCGGCATCCGGGCCGACGGCACCCGCGTCACCGATCTGGGCATGCGCGGCAACCGCGACCTGTCCGCGCTGCCCCGGCTCGTCCGCACGGTCCGGGCAGGCCGCTACGACCTGGTCCACACCCACCTCTACCGGGCCTGCGTCTTCGGCCGCACCGCCGCCCGGACCGCCGGGGTACGGGCCGTGGTCGCCACCGAGCACTCCCTCGGCGCGGCCGGCATCGAGGGCCGGCCGCTCACCGCCGCGAACCGCGCCCTCTACCTCGCCACCGAGCGCCTGGGATCGGCCACCGTCGCCGTCTCCGCCACCGTCGCGGCCCGGCTGCGCGCCTGGGGCGTTCCCGGCCACCGCATCCGGGTGGTGCCCAACGGCATCGACGCCGGCCACTTCCGCTTCGACCCCGCGGCCCGCGCCGCCGCCCGCGCCCGGCTCGGCATCCCCGACGACGCCTTCGTGGCCGGGGGAGTGGGCCGGCTCGTCCCCGGAAAGCGGTACGACGTCCTGCTCGACGCCGCCGCGCGCGTGCCCGGCGTCCGGCTGCTGCTGGCGGGCGACGGACCCGAGCGCACCGCCCTGCGGGAACAGGCGCTCCGGCTCGGCATCTCCGCCCGCGTCCGGCTGACCGGCGAGTGCGGCGGCGCGGTGGCCTCCGACGCGGGCCGCGGCACGGACGTTCCCGGACTCCTCGCCGCCATGGACCTGTTCGTCTCCCCCTCCACCGAGGAGACCTTCGGCCTCGCCGTGCTGGAGGCCCTCGCCGCCGGACTGCCCGTCCTCCACGTCACCAGCCCCGCCATCGACGAACTCCCGGCCGACGAGGCTCCCGGCGCCCTCCGGATCGCCCCCGGCGCCGGGCCGCTGGCCGACGCCCTGGCCGCCGCGGCCCGCCGGCATCCGGCCGCCACCCCGCTCCGCCTGCCCGCTCCCGCCGTCCGGCGCTACGACATCGCGCACAGCGCCGAACAACTGGTGGCCGTCTACGACCGCGCCCTGGCCACCGCCGGAGCCGCCCGCCGCCCGCCCGCCGTACCGCACCGCTCCGTTCCCACCCTGTCCCATCCGAAGAGGTGACCGCCGCCATGACCGAAACCGTCCTGACGAAGCCGTCCGAGCCCCGGACCGCCCGCCGCCTGTCCTCCCCGTCCTTCCTGCCCAGGCCGCTGCCCATCTGGGCGCCCGTGCTGCTGCTGGCCCTGCTCGGCGGGCTCCTCGGCGGGGTCTACGGCCTGGTGAAGGCGCCCCGGTTCACCGCCTCCAGCTATGTGGTGGTGGCACCCGGCAAGGCCGCGGACCCGGCGACCGCCCTCGGCTTCGCCCACGCCTACGGCCGGGTCGTCACCGGCGGGGCCGTCCTCGACAACGCCCAGACGGCCGCCGGTGTCCCCGCGGAGACCCTCCGGAAGCGCGTCCGGGCCCTCACCTCGCCCGAAGCCCCGATGATCGAGATCCAGGGCAGTGACTCCCGCGCCGAACAGGCCGCCGTCAACGCCAACGAGGTCGCCCGCGCTCTCACCAGCTACGCGAACGCCTCCGCGTCCAACACCGGAGTGCGGCTCGCGGTCCTCTCCAAAGCGCTCACCCCTGCCGCCCCGACCTCCCCGTCGGCGAAGATCGGCGTCGGCGTCGGCGCCTGCGCCGGTGGCCTGCTGGGCTGCCTGGTGATGCTGGTCCAGCCCGGCACCCGCCGACGGGCCGTGGACCGGCCCGCCGCGGACGGTGCCAGGTGACGGCGCCGACGACCGCCCGCGCCCGGCCCGGTCCGCAGCTTCCCACCGGCCTGTCCGTGACCCTGTGCGGCGACCCCGACCGCTTCGCCCGGCTCGCCCCCGCCTGGGACGGCCTGCACCGGCGCTGCCGCAGCGCCACCCCGTTCCAGACCCACGCCTGGCTGCACTCGTGGTGGCAGTCCTACGGGACGCCGGGACGGCTGCGGCTGCTGCTGGTGCACCGGGACGGCCGGCTGGTCGGCGCCGCCCCGCTGATACTGACCTACCGTCCGATGCCCGCCCTCACCCCCCTGGGCGGCACCCTCTCGGACTTCCTCGATGTGCTGATCGACGACTCCTGCGCGGACGCCGCGGCGCACGCACTGGTCAACGGGCTGAGCCAGGCGGCCCGGGCCGCCGTCGTCGACCTGCGGGAGGCCCGCCCGGGCGCCGCCGCCGAGCGGCTCTTCGAGCTCTGGCCCGGCCCCCGGCGCCGCCGGGAGGACTCGCTGTGCCTGGAGCTCCCGGGCGTTCCCGTCGAGGAACTGCTCCGGCGGATGCCCGCGTCCAGCGCCCGCCGCTCCCGCGCCAAGCTGCGCAAGCTCGCCGGCCTGGACCTCGAGGACCGCCCCGTGCCCGAACACGAGGTGCCCCGCGCGGTCGAGACCATGCTCCGGCTGCACAGCCTGCAGTGGCAGGGGCGCGGGGTGACCCCCGAGCACCTCCGCCCCCGGTTCGCCGCCCATCTGCTGCGAGCGGTCCCCCTGATGGTCGGGGCGGGGCACGCCGTCGTCACCGAGTACCGGCTCGACGGCCACGTGGCCGCGGTGGACGTGACCCTGACGTCGTCCGGCCTCGCCGGCGGCTACCTGTACGGGGCCCACCCCGATCTCCGGGCCGCCAAGGCCGACATCAACACCATGCTGCTGCGCCACGACGCGGACTGCGCCGCCCGGACCGGCCGGGCCCTCAGCCTGCTGCGGGGCGACGAGGCCTACAAGCACCACTGGCGGCCGGAGCGCGTGGTCAACCAGCGCTATCTGCTGGCCCGCCGGGAGCTGGAGCCGATGCTGCGGCTCTACGCGGCACAGGTGGCGGGCCGGACCCGGCTCGCCGAGGAGGTACGGACCAGGGCCCCGGCCCTGCGCGCCTGGCGCACCCGGCTCAACAACTGGCGGGCGGGCGGCGCCGGACCGCGGTGACAGCGGCCCGGCGGCCGGCTCAGGAGCCCCGGCTCAGGAGTCCTGCCAGAACCGGACGCACAGCCGCCGCCGGCCGACGAACGGCGACAGCCACGGCACCGGACCCAGCTGCAGACAGTCCGCCCGTGCCCCCTGCTCCGGGCCGAGAACTCCGGTGAACTGCACCGAACGGAAGACCCGGGAGGCCCGCGGATTCTTCCCGCACCGCCACACCCCGTGCGGACAGTAATCGGTGATCGTGTGGTACTCCGGCGGATGATCCGCGATCCACTTCAGCATTCTGCGCATGTATTCCGGGTTGTCGCCGTTCCGGAAGAGCCCCCACTCCGGATACGAGACCGGTTTGCCGTGCGCCTCCGCGAATTCCACATGGGCACGCAGTCCGAAAGGCTGGTCGACGTGCTCGTCGAAATCGTTCCCGGGCGGCTGGTCGTAGGAATCCATGCCGATGATGTCGACCACGTCGTCGCCCGGATAACAGTGCGTCCAGCCGATGGCGTCCTCCCCCCGGCTCGGCGCGAAATCGAACCGGAACCGCTGCCCCGGCACCGAGCGCATAACCATCACGATGCCCATCCAGTACGCCTTCCAGGCCTCCGGGTTCGGGGCGCAGCGTCCCGTGTAGGTGGTGCCGTTCATCTCCCAGCCCGGCACGATCACCGTGTCCGCCAGGCCCAGTTCGACCAGCCGCGCGGCCAGCGTCCGGTAGTGCTCGTCGAACTCGCCCTGGGCCCCGCGCTCCAGGAGTCCGGCCACCTCGCGGTCCGGCACCCGGGCCTCGTTGCGGTCCAGCATCGGCACGTTCAGCACGAACAGCCGGTCCGGGTCCGCGTTCCGCCAGCGCGCCCACGCCCCCAGCAGCCCCCGGTCACCCTCGATGTCGGTCCAGTGGTTCCCCGGCAGATAGGTGTGCCCGACGCGCAACTCGGTTCCGCCGAGCCACTGCTGCATTCTCGTCATGTCCCGTACGCCCTCGGCTCCGGAGCCGAGGAACGCTCCCCACGGAACCCCCGCCGGCTCCGGCCGCCAGGAGCGCGACCCGCCCCGCAGCGGCCCGGCCGTCGCCATGGCCGCACCCGTGAGGATCACGACCACGGCGAGCACGCCGAGGCACATGGACAAAAGCCGCCGGGACGGGTGGGACATGGCTACTCCTTCCGGCGTGCAACTCGGACGGGCTGCATACCCCCTGACAGTAAATGGGACGTATTTCGCACAGTCTCATTGAATGGATTCTGATAGCCCGTTCGAGAATTCATCGCCCGCACGGCCCATCGACCCGAAGGGGAGCAGTGCACCACGACTCCGCGGCTCACCCGGCTCCGCGCCCGACGTTCGACACCGGTGTGCCGGCACTGCTGCTCCGCCTCGACGACAACCCCTTTCACCACGGAACACTGGGTGCCGTCAGATCGCTCGGCCGGGCGGGAATCGAGGTGCACACCCTCGTCGAGTCGCCCGGCAGCCCGGTCAACCGGTCCCGCTTTCTGCACCGGGCCCACCACTGGCCCGGCGGCGGCCCCTCCCTCGAGCGGCTCTACCCCGCGCTCCGCCGCATCGCCCGGCACATCGGCCGTCCCGCGGTGCTGATCCCCATGGACGACATCAGCGCGATCGCCGCCGACCGGATCGCCCCCCACCTCGACGGCAGCTATCTGATGGTTCATCAATCGACCGGACTCTCCGAGCGGGTGGCCGACAAGGCGCAACTCGCCGAACTGTGCCGGACCGCCGGTATCTGCCACCCGCTCACCGTCGTCCCCGGAAGCGGCCGGGAGGCGGCCGGCTTCGCCCGGGACCTCGGCCTGCCCGTGGTGGCGAAGTGGAGCCGGCCCTGGCTGCTGTCCCGGACGACGGGGCTGCGCAGCACCACGCTCGTCCACACCCCCGACCAGGCCCGCGCGCTCTACGAGCACAGCGCACACGCCGGCAGCCCGCTGCTGCTCCAGCAGCACATTCCCGGCGGCCGCGGCACCGACTGGTTCTTCCACGGCTGTTTCGGCGCGGAGTCCGTCTGCCTGGTCGGCGGCACCGGCCGCAAGGAACTCGCCTGGCCGGTGCGCACCGGACTGACCGCCGTCGGCACCTGGTTCCCCAACCTCGAAGTGGAACGCGCCGCGCTCGGACTCGCCCAGCGGCTGGGCTACCGCGGGATTCTCGACCTCGACTTCCGGCGCGACACCACCACCGGCCGGTACCACCTGCTCGACTTCAACCCCCGCCCCGGCGCGCAGTTCCGGCTCTTCACCGACCGGGCCGGACAGGACGTCGTCCGCGCCCTGCACCTCGATCTCACCGGCCGGCCCGTCACCGCCGCGGAACCCCTCCCCGGCCGGGTCTTCGTGGCGGAGAACTACGCCCTGCTGTCCGGCCTCACGACCGCCGCCACCGCACGGCTGCGGCGCGACACCGTCCGCCGCCCCGGCAGGGGCACCCGGCGCCGGACCGGGGAGACCGCCTGGTTCGCCGCCGACGACCCCGCGCCGTTCGCCGCGATGGCCGCCGGCTGGCTGGGCCGCGGCGGCCGGAAGGGCCTGCGGCGGCTGCGCCCCCGCCCCCGGGCGGCCCTGGCCCCCTGACCCACCGTCCGGCCGAGAGCCCGGCCCCCGTGCCCCCACCGCCCCTGACTCCCCCCGACCCACCGCACGTTCCTCACGACGAGAGAGTGGAAAGCACCCATGTACGACCTGGTAGTCGTCGGCGCGGGCCCCTACGGACTGTCCATCGCCGCCCACGCGGCCGCGGCCGGACTGCGGCTGCGCGTGCTCGGCCGTCCGATGGCCTCGTGGCGGGACCACATGCCGACGGGCATGTTCCTGAAGTCGGAGCCCTGGTCCTCGAACCTGTCCGACCCCACCGGCGACCGCACCCTGTCCGCGTACTGCGCCTCCCGCGGACTGCCCGCCGAGCACGGCAGCCCGATGTCCATCGGCACCTTCACCGACTACGGGATGTGGTTCGCCGAGCAGGCCGTGCCGGAGGTCGAGGAACGGACCGTCACCGCCGTACGGCCGCGCGGGGCGGGCTTCCTCGTCGGCACCCGGGAAGGGGAGACGATCCCGGCCCGCACGGTGGCCATGGCGGTCGGGGTGATGCCGCTGGTCCACGTCCCGCGGACGCTCATGGGACTCCCGCCGGACCTGGCCTCGCACAGCAGCCACCACAACGACCTGTCCCGTTTCAAGGGCAGGCACGTCACCGTGATCGGCGCCGGGCAGGCGGCCCTGGAGACCGCGGCGCTGCTGTCGGAGGAAGGGGCCACCGCGCAGGTCGTCGCCCGCGCCGGCCGGATCGCCTGGAACAGCACACCGCAGCCCCTCCACCGCAGCCTCGCCCGCTCGCTGCGCGACCCGCACTGCGGCCTGGGCACCGGATGGCCCAGCTGGGTCTTCTCCGAAACCCCGTGGGCGGTACGGCGGCTGCCGGCGGCCGCCCGGGTGCGCATCGCGTCCACCGCGCTGGGCCCCGCCGGAGCGTGGTGGCTGCGGGAACGCGTCGAGAGCGGCGTCCCGGTCACCCTCGGGCACCGGCTGCGGACCGCGGCCGCCCGGGGCGACGGCGTCCGGCTCGAATTCACCACCGCGGACGGCTCGCGGCGCACCGTCGAGACCGAGCATGTGATCGCCGCAACCGGCTTCACGACGGATCTCGCCCGGCTGCAGATGCTGGACCCGGGGCTGCGCGCCGGGCTGCGCCGGGTCGCCGGCGGCCGGGGGCCGCAGCTGAACGGCCGCTTCGAGTCCTCGCACCGCGGCCTCTTCTTCGCCGGACTGCTGGCCGCCCCGTCGTTCGGCCCCGCCATGCGCTTCGTCTACGGCGCCGGCTTCACCGCGCCGCACCTGGTCGGCGGCGTGCGACGACGTGTGGGAGGCCCCCAGCGGAGAAGCTGAGCCGCCCCGCTTTGACGGCGCTCCCGGCCCGGACCAACCGTTCCGCCGTCGACCGACCGTCGGCCACGCGGTGACGAACGGCCGACGGCGACAAAAAACCGATGGTGCCGGTCGCAGTGACCGGCACCATCGGTGCGATTCCTCTGGTGTCCGAGGGGGGACTTGAACCCCCACGCCCGATAAAGGGCACTAGCACCTCAAGCTAGCGCGTCTGCCATTCCGCCACCCGGACAAGGTGTCCGCCGGAGGCCCGCGGCCGTTCCGACGTGGAAAACCATAGCAAACATCCGGAGCTGCTCGATCACCCGCCCGAGGGCCTCCGCACCCCGGGCGGCCGACTGTGACGGGCGGATGACGGCGGCCCGGTGGCCTTGGGCTGGGGCGCCCGGCGCGGGAGGATGGCCGTGGACCGAAGCCGCGGAGCGGCGCCCCGCCTGGGGCGCTTCCGTGGCGCGAACACGAGGAGGCAGCGTGAGCGAGTCGAATTCGGCCGCGGCGAGCAGCACCGTCACCGGCGAGGACGAGGTCGTCGACCTCTGCCGGGATCTGATCCGGATCGACACGAGCAACTACGGCGACCACTCGGGTCCCGGTGAGCGCGCCGCCGCCGAGTACGTCGCCGAGAAGCTCGCCGAGGTGGGGCTCGAGCCGAAGATCTTCGAGTCGCACCCGGGCCGGGCCTCGACGGTCGTGCGGATCGAGGGGGAGGACCCGTCCCGGCCCGCTCTGCTGATCCACGGCCACACCGACGTCGTCCCGGCCAACGCCGACGACTGGACCCACCACCCCTTCTCCGGCGAGATCGCCGACGGCTGCGTCTGGGGCCGCGGCGCGGTCGACATGAAGGACATGGACGCCATGACCCTCGCCGTGGTGCGGGAGCGGATGCGCAGCGGCCGCAAACCCCCGCGCGACGTCGTGCTCGCCTTCCTGGCAGACGAGGAGGCCGGCGGCATCTACGGCGCCCGGTACCTGGTCGACCGGCACCCGGAGCTCTTCGAGGGGGTGAGCGAGGCGATCGGCGAGGTCGGCGGCTTCTCCTTCACGGTCAACGAGAACCTCCGCCTCTACCTGGTGGAGACCGCGCAGAAGGGTATGCACTGGATGCGCCTCACCGTGGACGGCACCGCCGGCCACGGTTCGATGGTCAACCGGGACAACGCCATCACGGAGCTGTGCGAGGCCGTCGGACGGCTGGGCCGCCACAAGTTCCCCGTCCGCGTCACCAAGACCGTGCGGTCCTTCCTCGACGAACTGTCCGACGCGCTCGGCACTCCGCTGGACCCGGAGGACATGGAGGCCACCCTGGCCAAGCTCGGCGGGATCGCCAAGCTCATCGGCGCGACGCTGAACAACACCGCCGCGCCCACCATGCTCGGTGCCGGCTACAAGGTCAATGTGATCCCGGGCCAGGCGACCGCCCACGTGGACGGCCGCTTCCTGCCGGGCTTCGAGGACGAGTTCCTCGCGGACCTGGACCGGATCCTCGGCCCGCGGGTGCGGCGCGAGGACGTGCACGCCGACCGGGCGCTGGAGACGACCTTCGACGGAGCGCTGGTCGACGCCATGCAGTCGGCGCTCAAGGCCGAGGACCCGATCGCCCGCGCCGTGCCGTACATGCTGTCCGGCGGGACCGACGCCAAGTCCTTCGACGACCTGGGCATCCGCTGCTTCGGGTTCGCGCCGCTGAAGCTGCCGCCCGAGCTGGACTTCGCGGGCATGTTCCACGGCATCGACGAGCGAGTCCCGGTGGACGGGCTGAAGTTCGGCGTCCGGGTGCTCGACCGCTTCCTGGACCAGAGCTGACCCCCGTTCCGGACCGGAGCTGACGCACGTTCCGGACCGGAGCTGATGCACGTTCCGGACCGGAGCTGATTCCCGGCACGGGCCGGTCCGGCCACCGGCGGAGCCCGCACGCTCCCCGGAGCGTGCGGGGGAGCGCCTCCACGGCTCCGTAATCCGGTGCCCTTGGTCAGAAAGAGTGAACGCACGGAAGGTCCCGTAGCTCGGTTCCCCCCTTCTCGTTACAGGCTGTGCGGTCTCGCTGAGGCCGCATTGCCAACAGGAGGACGAATGATCCAGAAGGTTGCCGCTGCCGCGGCTGCCACTGGCGGTCTGGACCCGTCTTCGGCAACACCTGCATCCGACACTGAGGTTGTTCGCAACCCATGAGGGTGTGACCCCCGTGGGCCCGGAGCGCACGCCATGCACTCCGGGGCGCAGGGGCCTGGCGAGCGGGAATTCGCCCGCAAGCCTTCCGAAGGCAACAGGTAAAGGCAGTAGGGGAGCGAACTCATGCGACAGGTCGCGAGAAAGAGCCTGATCACGGTTGCGGCTGCGAGCGGTGTCCTGGCCGTGACCGGTGGCTACGCCCACGCGGACGCCAACGCGGAGGCCGTGGCGCGTAACTCTCCGGGCATCGTGTCCGGCAACTCGATTCAGGCGCCGGTGCACGCCCCGGTCAACATCTGCGGCAACACCGTCACCGCGATCGGGCTGCTCAACACGGCGACGGGCAACAAGTGCGGCAACGGCTCGGGCAGCAGCGCGAGCGGCACCAACGGTTCGGGCTCCGGTTCCGAGGCCCGCGGCGGTGCCGCCAACTCGCCGGGCCTCGGCTCGGGCAACAACGTCCAGGCGCCGATCAACCTGCCGGTGAACGCCTGCGGCAACACCGCTTCGGTGGGCGGCGCGCTGAACCCGGCCCTCGGCAACGGCTGTGCCAACCAGTCCGGCGGGAACCAGAACACCCCCGACACCCCGGACACGCCGGACACCCCCGACACCCCGGACGCGCCGGACACCCCCGACACCCCGGACACCCCCGGTAACGACGGGGAGTCGGAGGAGCCGAACGAGGTCCAGGGCACGTCGGGCCACCGCAACAAGCCCGCCGCGCAGCACGAGGGGCAGGCGCAGCTCGCCCAGACCGGTGCCGCCGAGACCCTGGGCATCATGCTGCCGGCCAGCGCCGCGATGCTGCTCGGTGGAGCGGTGCTCTACCGGCGCGCCAAGGCGGCGTCGAGGTAAGCAGACGCCGCACGGTGCAGACCGTGCGTCAGGGAGCGGGTTCCGCGGTTGCGGGGCCCGCTCCTCGCGTTGTTCCCGATGCCGGTCGCAGTGCCGGCGTCACTCCGCCTGACCGGGATGGTCCACCGGCCCGGGAAGGGTGGGCAGGGTCCGCCCGGGTGCGGGCCGGTCCTCGGGCGGGGACGTGCCCTCTCCGACGCCCGCTCTGATTCCGGCGGGGAGCCGTGGCGCGCCTTACACCATGGCGCGGCACCGTGGCGCGGTCCCGCAGTGCTTCCGGGATTCCCCTTCCACAGCAATGGCCGTCGTGTGGCATACGGGGCGGCGACGTGCTCCGGGTGAGTGGGGCGAGAGCGGACGGTGGGGCCGGTGAGGCGGGGCCGAGGAGGTGTGCGGGGCAGGTGTGACTCATGGGGCGGCCGAGGGCAGCGCTCGTCGGCGCCGGGCCCGGTCGGCGGGGCCCGGCGCCCGGTGTCACCAGGTTGCGTGGAGCTGGCGAATGATCCGGCGGCGCAGCCGCACCCTGCGGCTGCCGTCGGGGTTCAGCCGCAGGCGGTCCAACTCCCAGTGTCCGTACTCGGCGTGTTCGGTGAGGAGACGTGTGGTGGCTTTACGGGAGACACCCCGCGGCACATACACATCGCGAAATTCATATTCCGGCATCGCATCTATTGTGCGGGCAGTGCCCTGGTACGGATAGCGTCTGCACTATGTCTGATGCTGCCCAGCCCACCGCTGCCGAGGTACGCGCCGCCGCCGAGGCGGTCAAAGCCGCGCTGGACCGCCACCTCGACGCGGTCGAGCGGCGGTCCGGGGAGGACGATCCGGCCGTCTACGCCGCGTTCAACGCGCTGGCGGCGGCGGCTGAGGACTACGACGAGCTGCTGTACGACGCGTACGACGAGGTCACCCCGTTCGAGATCCCCGGGGACGGCACGCTGCCCGTCTACACCGGGCCCGACGAGCCCAGCGCCATCAGCGTGCTGATCCGCCGGGACTACACGGTCGACGAGCCGCACCGGCTGCTCTCCCAGGCACAGCGGGTCGCCGATCTCGACCCGGACGCCGATCCGGCGGCCGACGGGCAGAACGGCGCCGCGGGGCACGCCGGCAGCAGCGTGCACGCGGCCCTGGGCGTGCTCTTCGGCGAGTTCGAACCGGACGAGATCGCTTCCCGGCACAAGGAGTTCGGGCTGGAGGAGGGCGACTCCACCCTCTGGGTCGCCGCCGCGGACGAGGCGGCCGAGCCGGGGGAGTGGCTGAACAGCCCGTTCGACGAGGCGGACCCGGAGCGGGTGGTGTGCCGGTTCGACGTCAGCGCGGTGTTCGACGAGGAGCTGGACGACGAGGAGAGCCGGGAGACGCTCGACTCGGAGCGCTGAACCGGAGCCCCCGCCCGTTCGGCGCCGCTCGGCCCACACCGACGGCGCGTCGCCGATGTCCGCTCGGCGACGCCGATACCGGCTGCGACCTCGGCGGCGGCTGTGCCGCGTCCATGCCCGCCGCGCGGCTCGCCCGCCCGCGCAGGCCGGGGCGGTGCCGTGGCACACCGGGGGACGGGTGCCCGCTCCCGCGACGGAAGGCGGGAGCAGGCGGCCGGAACGGCGCCTCCTACCCGGCGGGCGGTTCCTGGGCGTTCAGCAGGGCCCGCAGCCGGGTCGTGCGCTCCTTCACCGGCACCTCCGACACCGCGCGCGGCAGCGCCTGTTCCGCGCCGTGCACCACCGACAGCTGCTGCTCCGCCCGGCTGAAGGCGGTGTAGACCCAGGACCGGGTCAGCGCCGCGGTGGCGTCACCGGGCAGCACCACGACGACGGCGGGCCAGCGCGTCCCGGCCGCCTGGTGGGCGGTGAGCGCCCAGCCGTGCCGGACGGTGTCGCCGACCAGCTCCCGCGGCACCACGACGGGCTCGCCCGCGCAGTCCAGATGCAGTCCCTCGGCGTCCGCCGACACCACCGTTCCCGGCAGGGTCCGGCCCGGCGCCGGGACGTGGGCGACCCGGTCCCCGGGGTCGAAGCCGCCGAAGCGGCCGGGGCCCGGGTTGAGCCGCTCCTTCAGTGCCGCGTTGAGCGCGCGCGTGCCGGCGGCGCCGCCGTGCCCGGGGGTGATGACCTGGACGTGGTCGGAGGGGATACCGATCGCCCGGGGCACCGAGTCCGCCACCAGCTGGACCGTGCGGTGCACCGCCTCACCGGCATCCCGCACCGGGACGATCACGACCTCCTTGCCGGGCGCCGCCACCTCGCCCAGCTCGCCCACGCCGATGCCCGACACGAGTTCGCCGATGGGCCCCGGGTCGGGCGTACGGGACGCCACCTGGGGACAGGTGCGGGCGGCGAGGAGATCGGCGAAGACCCGTCCGGGGCCGGCCGACCACAGCACGCCCGGGTCGCCGCTCAGCACGAGCCTGGCGCCGTCCGGCAGCGACTCCACCAGCATCGCGGCCGACTCCACGTCCAACTGGGGGGCGTCCAGCACCACGAGCACATCGAGGGCGAAGGCGCCGTCCCGGTCCCGGCCGGGCCCCTCGGCACCCGACAGGAGGCCCGCCACGGTGACGGCCGCCTCCGCGCCGTCGTGGGCGCGCTCCGGCCGGTGGGCCTCCTGACCCGTCCCGCTCCGCTCCGGGGCAGCGGTACCGGCGTCGAGGTCCGCGCGGTCGCCAACGGCGCGATCGAGGAGTGCGGCCAGCCTGCGGCGGCCGTCCTCGCTGTGCGAGGCGGCGAAGGCCCGCAGACCGAGCGCGCGGGCCGCGGTCACCACGGCCGCGGGCTCGGCACGGGCCGCCTCACCGCCGGTGTGGACCGCCAGGCCGCTGCCGGCCACGGCCCGGATGAGCTCGGCGGCGGACGGGGACGCCGCCGCGTCCGCGGCGGCCTGCCAGGCGGCTGCGGAGTCCTCAAGGCCCGCGGAGGGTTCGGCCTCCGGTGATCCGCCGGGAGGCGTGTCCCCGGCGCCGGGTGCGGGCGCCTCCGGCGTCGCGGCCGGATCGTCGACGGGAGCCGGGCCGCCGCGCGGGGCGAAGGTGTTGACCAGCCGGGCGAGACCGTCGGCCAGGCTCTCCTCGGCCAGCGCGTACCGGTCCAGGCCGAGCAGGACCCGCACCGGCGTCTCCTCGCCCTCGCCGTCCCCGCCGTCGCCCCCGGCCGCCGCGTGCGGCCCCGCGGAGCCCGACCGCGGGGCGCCGGGGGAGTCGAGGGCGTCCTGGAAGACCAGCACACCGCCGTCCGCGATCGCGGTGTGCAGGGCTTCCTCCGGGTCCGGAACGGACCGCTGGGCGAGCGCGGAGCTCAGCGCCGAGGGCTCCAGCGCGGTGTGGCCCTCGAGCGCGGCGCGCTCCAGCAGCCAGCCGATGAGCGCCTGGGCCCGGCGCTCGTCGTCCGGCCCGCACTCCCCGCCGAGGAGGGCCCGGGCGAACGCGTCGGCCTGCTCCGGGCGCACCCCCGGTACGGCGAGCAGTTGCCAGGGGTCCGCCCGCAGGGTCTCGGCGGCCCGTTCGCCGAGCGCGCCCGATACCGCCTCGGAGAGCTCCTCGGGCGCTCCGCCGGCCACCAGCACCTCCCGCACTGACGCCGCCCGGGCCATGCGCTCGGCGGGCGGCGGTCCGGTGCGCACCGGACGGGGCGGAGGAGCGGCCCGGCCGCTCTGCGGGGCCTGAGCCCGTGCCGGGGTCGCAGTCGGGGCAGGCGCCGGTGCCGGGTGGGGCTCGCTCCGAGCGGGGCGGGGCGGAGCCGGGCGGTTCTGCTCGGTGAAGAACGAGGCGGCGGACCGCTCGCCGCTCTCCACCGCCCGCACCGCCGCGGCGAGTGCCTCGGCGGCCGGGGTACGCGCGCTGCCGTCCCCGGCGGCCGGGGCGGCGTCCGTTCCGGCGGCGGGCCGGTCCCCGGCGGTGCCCGACGGCGGGGAGGCCGCGGCGGCCGCACGCTTCGACGGCCCGTCGCCCGTGGCCCGTTCGCCTCCCGCGGCGGGCTCCCCGGACGCGCCGTCGGCCGGGGAATCGCCGACGGGGGAATCACCGGCCGCGGAAGCACCCGCTGCGGAGTCACCGGCCGCGGAGTCGCCCACCGCGGAATCGCCCACAGCGGAGTCGCCGTCCGCGTAATCGCCGTCCGGGGCCCCGTCGTCCGGACCGGCCTCCCGCGCACCGCTGTCCGGACGGGGCGCCCGCGCGGTCCCGTCCGGCGCTCCCGAAGTGGCCGGGCCGCCGGGGTCCGGTGCGTCGTCGGGTGTCCGCGCGGCAGCGGTCTCGCCGGCGGGGCGGTCCGTGGTCACAGGGTGCTCCAGTCCTGGTCGGGGTAGTGATGCACGGGAGCGGAGACGTCGTCCAGCGCCCGGCAGATCTCGTCCGGAAGACTAAGCTCCTCCACTGACAGCGCCGCCGTGAGCTGCTGCGCGGTGCGGGCGCCGACGATCGGCGCCGCCACTCCGGGCCTGTCGCGTACCCAGGCGAGAGCCACCTGAAGCGGTGTGGCGGCCAGCCCCTCCGCGGCCGTGGAGACGGCGTCCACGATCCGGCCCGCGGTCTCGTCCAGATACGGGGCCACGAAGGCCGACAGCTGCGGTGAGGCTCCCCGGGAGTCGCTCGGTGTCGCGTTGTTCCGGTACTTCCCGGTGAGGACGCCCCGGCCCAGCGGGGACGACGGCAGCAGCCCCACCCCGAGGTCCAGGGCGGCCGGCAGCACCTCCCGCTCCACACCGCGCTGCAACAGCGAGTACTCCATCTGGGTACTCGCCAGCCGGGTGCGCGTCCCAGGGGCGGCGAGCTGCCAGGTGGCGGCCTTGGCGAGCTGCCAGCCGCAGAAGTTGGAGACCCCCACATAGCGCGCCCGGCCGCTGCTCACCGCGATGTCGAGGGCCTGCAGCGTCTCCTCCAGCGGCGTCCCCGCGTCGAAGGCGTGCACCTGCCACAGGTCGACATGGTCCGTGCCGAGCCGCTCCAGCGAGGCGTCGAGCGCCGCGAGCAGATGGCCGCGCGAGCCGTCGAACCGGCGGTCACGGTCCGGGACGCTGCCCGCCTTGGTCGCGACGACCAGATCGGACCGCGGCACCAGATCCTCCATGAGCCGGCCCAGGAGGTACTCCGCACCGCCGTCCGCGTAGACGTCCGCGGTGTCGACCAGCGTGCCGCCCGCCTCCCAGAAGGCCTTGAGCTGGTCGGCCGCGTCGTACTCGTCGGTGTCCCGCGCCCAGGTGAGGGTGCCGAGCCCGAGCCGCGAGACCCGGAGGCCCGTCCTGCCGAGGTGCCTTAGCTCCATGGGCGTCGAGATTACTGTCCGCGCGCGACCGCACGCGGCTGCCTGTGGACAACCCGGCCCTGACGGATCCGGCCACCGCACGCTAGAGTCCCCCGAACAGCGACGTTACTGATGGGTAAGGAGAGCGGCATGCGGCTCGGGATCAACCTCGGTTACTGGGGTGCCGGAATGGACGCGGACAACCTCGCGGTCGCCCGTGAGGCCGACAAGCTGGGCTATTCCGTCTGCTGGGCGGCGGAGGCCTACGGCTCCGACGCCCCCACCGTGCTCTCCTGGGTCGCGGCCCAGACCGAGCGCATCGACGTCGGCTCGGCCATCTTCCAGATCCCGGCCCGGACCCCCGCCATGACGGCGATGACGGCCGCCACGCTCGACTCCCTCTCCGGCGGCCGCTTCCGCCTCGGCCTGGGCGTGTCCGGCCCGCAGGTGTCCGAGGGCTGGTACGGCGTCAAGTTCGACAAGCCCCTCGCGCGCACCCGGGAGTACGTCGAGATCGTCCGCAAGGCGATGTCCCGCGAGCGGCTGACCCACGAGGGCGAGCACTGGACCCTGCCGCTCCCCGGCGGCCCCGGCAAGCCCATCAAGCTGACGGTGCACCCGGTCCGCGACGAGATCCCGCTCTACATCGCCGCCATCGGCCCGAAGAACCTGGAGCAGACCGGCGAGATCGCCGACGGCGCGCTGGTCATCTTCTTCGCCCCCGAGCACGCCGAGGAGACCACGCTCGGCTCGCTGCGGGCCGGCCGCGAGAAGGCCGGGAAGACCATGGACGGCTTCGACGTGGTGCCCACCGTCCCGCTGGCCCTCGGGGACGACGTCCAGGCCCTCGCCGACCAGTTCCGCCCGTACACCGCGCTGTACGTCGGCGGCATGGGCAGTGCCAAGCAGAACTTCTACAACAAGCTCGCCGGGCGCATGGGCTACGAGAAGGAAGCCGCCGAGATCCAGGAGAAGTACCTCTCCGGCGACAAGCAGGGCGCGGCGGCGGCCGTTCCGCACCAGCTGATCGACTCCACCACGCTGCTCGGCTCGGTGGACCGCATCGCCGAGCGGATGCAGGCGTACGCCGCCGCGGGGGTCACCACGCTCTCCCTCGCCCCGGCGGGCTTCACCCTCGACGAGCGCCTCACCTCGCTGCGCGCCGGCGTCGAGGCCCTGGAGCGCGCGGGTCTCGCCTGACCCCGCGCGCCGGACAGCCGGCGCCGGTGCACGGCACGGGGCGGCGGGGGCCGGGGCGTCAGCCCGGAACCAGCCGCCCCAGCAGCCGCCCGAAGGCGATCAGCCGCGCGATCTGCCCGGGCCCGCCGTCGTCCAGGGACTTGCTGAACCGGAACGCCTCCGGACGGATCCGGGCGGCCGTCACCGGTGCCTCCGGGTCGCTCCCCGGCAGCTGGTTCAGCTCGTGCGGCATGCCCGTCGCCAGGACGAGATGCACGCCCCGGTCGATCCGGCGGCCCGCCGCGTCCCGTCCCACCAGCGTGCGCATCCCCACATGGCGGATCGAGGCGAGCGGCAGCACCTGCACGGACGAGTCCAGCACGGTGCCGCCCGGGTCGGTGCCGTCCGCCAGCTCCTCGCTGTGCCACAGCACGAGCCGCCGTCCGTCGCAGACCGCGGCCTCCTGCCACACCGACGCGCCCGCCTCGGTCAGGTCCACCACCCGCTCCAGGGTGAATCCCCGCACCCGGTGCCGCCCGAGCACCCCGGTGATGGCGTCCAGCGCAACCTCCGCGTGCAGGAAATAGGCGCGCGCGGCGTCGTCCAGACGCTCGTGGGGAGACCAGTCGGAACCCGCCGGCCCCAGCCGACGGGGCGTCGGACGGCTCCGTGCTGCCCTGCTGAACTTGCCCACCCGTCTCACAACCCCCTCCAGGCACAGGCTCGGAAATAACCCTACCCAGGGGCACCGACGGGATCGGCCGAAAGGTTCCGCGGCCGTGGTGGGGGCTCGGGGGTCGACCCCGCCACGGCCGTCCCCCAGCACAACGCGTCCGCCTCCCGCGGGTTACGCCCGTCACGGCCCCGAATGCCCCCGGAATTCCGACGTCGGAGCCCCGGGTGCCCGGACGAACGGGCCCCCGGGAGCGGGACGGACGCCGTCGGCCCGCTCCTCCGTTCGGCGGTGTTTCCCCGTGCCCCTGTTGCCGACCCACTGCGACCGCATTTGACTCTTCCTGGGCGGACGCGCGTACGGAGGTGGCAGTGATGCTCTCGGCCAGAGGTCTGTTCCAGGAGATCTTCGACAACGACGCGTCGTTCCGGCTGTTCTGTTCCATCGCGGCCAGCGGCGAGGCGCAGGGAGGCTGGGAGAACGGCCGGATCGCCGCCCTCGTCCCGGAGTCCCAGCGCGGGCTGAGCCTCAAGATCGTCCGGCACGGCGCCGACGAGGACAAGCACGGCCGGATCTTCAACGCCCTGCTCCGCAAGCGGGGCCTGGACCCGGTCGACGTCCCCGGCGACACCGACTACACCATGCTCCTGGAGGCGCGGGGCATCGGGCTGGCCCACGAGAAGCTGCGCGCCGACCAGCCGCTCTCCGAGCGGGACATCGTCGCCTACCTCGCCCACAGCAGGGTCACCGAACAGCGCGCCTCCGAGCAGATGCAGCTGCTGCGCAAGCACTTCGCCGACCACCCGGACATCGGCAAGGCGGTCCGGATGATCTCCAACGACGAGGACAACCACCTCGCCTACTGCCACGAGGAGCTGCTGCGCCTCGCGGCCGCGGGACACGGCCGGACGATCCAGCGGATCCTCCGGGAGAGCGCGCTTGCCGAGATCAAGGTGTACCGCGACGTCAGCCTCGCCGTGATGGACCACATGGGACGGATCCTGGGCTGGTCCCGGGCCCGGTCCGCCGCGCTCGCGGCCGGCATCCACGCCCTCTACGTCTACGAGCGGCTGGGCGGCTGGCACCGGATGGTCAGCCTTCGGATGCCCGAGCGGCGGGACGCCCTCGGCGGACCGGCGTCGGCCGCCCCCGAATTCGCCTGACCGGCCGCCGCCGGCTGCGCGGCCCCGCCGGAGAGCGGCCCGCGGTGGAGAACGGCCCGCAGCGCTGCCCGCCCGGTCCGGACGCGGTCACCGGCCGGCGGTCACAGCCAGCCCCGCCGCTTGAACGTGCGGTACAGCCACACCACCGCGCCCGCCATCACGGCCAGCACCGCCGGGTAGCCCCAGACCGACTTCAGCTCCGGCATGTACTCGAAGTTCATGCCGTACACCCCGGCGATCATCGTCGGCACCGCGGCCATCGCCGCCCACGCCGAGATCTTCCGCATGTCGTTGTTCTGCCGGACGCCCATCTGCGCCAGATGCGCGCCCAGGATGTCGGAGAGCAGCCGGTCGAACCCCTCCACGTACTCGTTCGCCCGGGTCAGGTGGTCGCTCACATCGCGGAAGAACGGCTGGGAGTGCTCGTGCACGAACGGCACGCCCGCCCCCGCCAGCCGGCTCATGGGCTCGGCGAGCGGCCCGGTGGCCCGGCGGAACTCGACGACCTGCCGCTTGAACGAGTAGATCCGCGCCGCGGTGGGCCTGGTGTCCCGGCCGACCGGGGCGAACACCTCCGACTCCAGCTCCTCCAGGTCCACCTGGAGCTCCGTCGCCACATCCAGATAGTGGTCCACCACGGCGTCGCTCACCGCGTACATCACCGCCGTCGGGCCGTGCTTGAGCAGCTCCGGAGTCTCCTCCAGACGCCGCCGCACCTCGGCGAGCGGGGCGCCCTCCCCGTGCCTGACCGTCACCACGAACGAGTCGCCGACGAAGACCATCAGCTCGCCCGTGGTGACCGTGTCGACCGAGTCGTCGTACAGCACCGGCTTGAGGACCAGGAAGAGGGAGTCGTCGTAGACCTCCAGCTTCGGCCGCTGGTGGGCGGAGAGGGCGTCCTCCACGGCCAGCGGGTGCAGCCCGAACTCGCTGGTCACGAGGTCGAACTCCTTCTCCGTCGGCTCGTGCAGCCCGATCCACAGGAAGGCGTTCCCGGTGGCGCGGGCCTCGTCGAGCGCGTCGGAGAAGTCGGCGGGGCCCTCGGTGCGGCGCCCGTCGCGGTAGATGGCACAGTCCACGATCACGTCGGCCATTCTCCCCTCTGCGGCTGCGGGCATTCCCCCGTGGCCACCGTACGCACCCCGGGGGAAGCCGGGCCGCGGCTTGCGCGGACCCGTAGGGTGGCGTACATGCCCACGCTGATCCTTGTCCGGCACGGCCGCTCGACCGCCAACACCGCCAAGGTGCTCGCGGGGTGGACCCCCGGCGTCGCCCTCGACGAGCTCGGTGCCGCGCAGGCCGCCGCGCTGCCCGAGCGGCTGGCCGGGCTGCCGCTCGCCGCCGCCGTCACCAGCCCGCTCCAGCGCTGCCGCGAGACGCTGGCCCCGCTGCTCGCCGCCCGGCCCGGCCTGCCGCTGCACACCGACGACCGGATCGGCGAGTGCCACTACGGCGACTGGACCGGCCGCAAGCTCGCGGAGCTGGCGGACGAGCCGCTGTGGACCACCGTCCAGCGGCACCCCTCCGCCGCCGAGTTCCCGGGGCCGGAGGGCGAGTCCGTCCGGGCCATGCAGGCCCGCGCGGTCGACGCCGTCCGGGACTGGAACGCCCGGATCGAGGCGGCCCACGGCGCCGACGCGGTGTACGCGATGTGCTCGCACGGCGACATCATCAAGTCCCTGGTGGCCGACGCCCTGGGCCTGCACCTGGACCAGTTCCAGCGTGTCTCCGTCGAGCCCTGCTCGGTCACCGCGATCCGCTACACCCCGCTGCGCCCGTTCGTGCTGCGGCTCGGGGACACCGGGAACTTCCGCGGACTGGTCCCCGAGGAGGGCGGCGCCGCGGGCAACGACGGCGACGCAGCCGTGGGCGGTGCCGCGGGAGCAGCGTGATCGCTGTGCGCAGTAGGGTGGACGGGCCGCGGCCCGGGCACCCGACCAGGCGGGCTTTCCCCTTCCGACCCCCGATTCCAAGGAGCAGGACGTGTCCCGTCAGGTGTTCCTCTACGACCCTCCGGACCGCTTTGTCGCCGGTACGGTCGGGCTGCCTGGCCGCCGGACCTTCTTCCTCCAGGCGACCGCGGCCGGGCGGACGACCAGCGTCGCTCTCGAGAAGACACAGGTGGCGGCGCTCGCCGAGCGGATCGACGAGCTGCTGGACGAGGTGGTGCGCCGCACCGGAGGCAACGCGCCGGTGCCGGCCATGGCACCGACCGACCTCTCCGACACCGCGCCGCTCGACGCCCCCATCGAGGAGGAGTTCCGGGTCGGCACCATGGCGCTGGCCTGGGACGGCGAGGAACAGCGCATGATCGTCGAGGCTCAGGCCCTGGTCGAGCTCGAGGCGGAGACCGACGAGGACCTGGCCGAGGCCGAGGAGCGGCTCCTCCAGGACGAGGAGAACGGCCCGCCGATGCTGCGGGTGCGGATCACCGGGGAGATGGCCCGGGCGTTCGCCAAGCGGGCGCTCGAGGTGGTCAACGCGGGCCGCCCGCCGTGCCCGCTGTGCAGCCTGCCACTCGACCCGGAAGGACACGTATGTCCGCGCCAGAACGGATACCGCCGCGGGGAGGAGTGACCCGGAACGGCTCCTGCGCCGAGGCCGACGGCAGCGGTGCGGAGCGGGCCGGGGCGGACGCCGCGGCGGTGCACGACCTGCTGGCGCACGGGGAGCTCACGGTCCGCGGCCGGGTCCGGGAGGCGTCGAACGCGGTGCTCCTGTGCACCGTGGAACACGACGGCCGGCGGGCGGACTGCGTCTACAAGCCGGTCGCCGGCGAGCGTCCGCTGTGGGACTTCCCCGACGGCAACCTCGCCCGGCGCGAGGTGGCGGCCTACGAGCTCTCCCGGGCCACCGGATGGGACCTGGTGCCGCCCACCGTGCTGCGGGACGGCCCGTACGGCGAGGGGATGTGCCAGCTCTGGGTCGAGTCCGACCCCGAGGCCGAGCTGCTGGCCCTCGTCGAGGACGAGGAGCCGGGACCCGGCTGGAAGGGCGTCTGCTTCGCCGAGGTCGGGGAGGGCCGCACGGCGCTGCTGGTGCACGCCGACGACCCGCGGCTGCGCCGGCTGGCCGTCCTCGACGCGGTCATCAACAACGGCGACCGCAAGGGCGGCCATCTGCTGAGCACCCCCGACGGCGAGCTCTACGCGATCGATCACGGCGTGACCTTCAACGCCGAGGACAAGCTGCGCACGCTGCTCTGGGGCTGGGCCGGTGAGCCGCTCACCGGTGAGGCGCTGACGGTGCTGCGCCGGCTCGGAGCGGATCTGGCCGAGGGCGGCGGCCTGGCCGGCCGCCTCGCGGAGCTGGTGACCGCGGCCGAGACCGCTGCCGTACGGGACCGGGTCGAGGCGCTGCTGCGGTCCGGACGCCATCCCGAGCCGGGCGGGCAGTGGCCGGCCATCCCCTGGCCGCCGGTCTGACCTCGCGCTTCCCCGGGCGGAGCGGTCCCGGGCCCGGTGCCCCGGACGGCCCCGGGGCGGGCCGCCGGGCGGTGCGGCGGATCGGAGCAGGTGGGAGGCGGTTGCGCAAGAGGGCCGATCCGGCCAACCCTGCGGTCCGGTTCGTTGGGGGAACGTACATCCGGTTAGGCTCAAGGCATGTATGCCTGGCCCGCTTCTGAGGTTCCCGCCCTGCCCGGCAGTGGCCGCGACCTCCGGATTCACGACACAGCGACCGGGGGCCCGATCACCCTCGATCCCGGTCCCGTCGCCCGCATCTACGTTTGCGGCATCACTCCGTACGACGCCACTCACCTGGGGCACGCGGCGACCTACAACGCGTTCGACCTCGTCCAGCGCGTCTGGCTGGACACGAAGCGGCAGGTTCACTACGTCCAGAACGTCACCGATGTGGACGACCCTCTCCTGAAGCGGGCCGAGGACACCGGAACGGACTGGGCCGAGCTGGCCGAGCGCGAAACCGCGCTGTTCCGCGAGGACATGACGGCCCTGCGGATGCTGCCGCCGCGCGAGTACATCGGCGCCGTCGAGGCCATACCCGGCATCGTGCCGCTCGTGGAACGGCTCCGCGACATCGGTGCGGCCTACGAGCTCGACGGGGACGTCTACTTCTCCGTGGAGTCCGACCCCGCCTTCGGCTCGGTCTCCGGTCTGGACGCCGAGGCGATGCGGCTGCTGTCCGCCGAGCGCGGTGGCGACCCGGATCGGCCGGGCAAGAAGAACCCGCTCGACCCGATGCTGTGGATGGCCGCCCGGGAGGGCGAGCCCAGCTGGGACGGCGCCAGCCTCGGCCGGGGCCGCCCCGGCTGGCACATCGAGTGCGTCGCCATCGCGCTGGACCACCTCGGTATGGGCTTCGATGTCCAGGGCGGCGGCTCCGACCTGGCCTTCCCGCACCACGAGATGGGCGCCTCGCACGCCCAGGCGCTCACCGGGGAGCACCCCTTCGCGAAGACCTATGTGCACGCCGGGATGGTCGCGCTGCACGGCGAGAAGATGTCCAAGTCCAAGGGCAACCTGGTCTTCGTGTCCGCGCTCCGGCGGGACGGGGTGGATCCGGCGGCGATCCGGCTGGCACTGCTGGCGCACCACTACCGGTCGGACTGGGAGTGGACGGACGCCGTGCTCGACGAGGCGGTCGAGCGCCTCGGCCGCTGGCGGGCCGCGGTCTCCAGGCCGGACGGGCCGTCGGCCGACGCCCTGGTCGAAGAGATCCGCGCGGCGCTCGCGGACGACCTCGACGCACCCGCGGCGCTCGCCGCCGTGGACCGCTGGGCAGCCGTTCAGCGCGCCGAGGGCGGTACCGACGAGGGGGCGCCCGGCTTGGTGTCGCGCGCCGTCGACGCCCTGCTCGGCGTCGCACTCTGACCCACCGTCCCACGGTGATCGGGCTGTTGGGGGCGCTTCCCGTTGCGGGAGGCGCCCCCGTCGCGTTGATCGGGGAAGTGTCGATCGGGACAGTGTCGATCGGGACAGTGTCGATCGGGACAGTGGGGCACGGGGGAGCACCGGTCGGGTGACCGGACGCGGTGTGCGGGAGCCGGGCGTGGGCTCGGTCTTCGGCTCCGCAGGGGTCCGAGGGGTGCTGCCTCGCCGCGCTCGCCCCGGCCCGGTGGTGGCCGGGGGCCGAAGCGGGCAACCGGGCAGCGGAAGAGCAAGGGTGTTAGGCAGGTAGGGGGCGGCGGTGAGCGGTGTGCCGCCCCCGCTCTACTCGTCTCCGGCGCCGGTCCCCGTACCCGACTCCGGGCCCGGGTCGGAGGCGGATTCGGAACCGGAGTCCGTCCCGGCCCCCGCGTCGGTACCGGAGTCGGACTCCGTGCCGGTGCCGGACCCGGTGTCGTCCGCGTCGGACCGGGCCGGCTTCGACGGACGGCTCCGTCCGCCCGAGCCGTCCCGCAGGAACGGGCCGCTCTCCCGGCCGTCGGCCGTGGACCCGCCCTCGGTCGCGTGCCCGCCGGGCTGTCCCGGCCCCGGCTGGCCGTCCCGCCGCCGCAGATAGCGCTCGAACTCCCGGGCGATGGCTTCCCCGGACGCCTCCGGGAGCTCGGCGGTGTCCCGGGCCTCCTCCAGCGACTGGACGTACTCGGCGACCTCGCTGTCCTCGGCGGCCAGCTGGTCCACCCCCACCTGCCACGCCCGTGCGTCCTCGGGCAGCTCACCCAGCGGGATGCGCAGTCCGAGCAGGTCCTCCAGCCGGTTGAGCAGGGCCAGGGTCGCCTTGGGGTTCGGCGGCTGGGAGACGTAGTGCGGCACCGCGGCCCAGAGGCTGACGGCCGGTACGCCCGCGTGGGTGCAGGCCTCCTGCAGAATGCCGACGATGCCGGTGGGCCCCTCGTACCGGGTCTCCTCCAGGTCCATCGTGCGGGCCAGGTCGGGGTCGGAGGTGACCCCGCTGACCGGGACCGGCCGGGTGTGTGGGGTGTCGCCGAGCAGCGCGCCCAGGATCACCACCATCTCCACGCCCAACTCATGGGCGAAGCCCAGGATTTCATTGCAGAACGAGCGCCAGCGCATGCTCGGTTCCATGCCGCGCACCAGGACCAGGTCGCGGGGCTTGGGGCCGGTGATCCGGACCACCGAGAGCCGGGTGGTGGGCCACGTGATCTTCCTGACCCCGCCCTCCACGAAGACGTTCGGCCGGTTGACCTGGAAGTCGTAGTAGTCCTCGGCGTCCAGCGCCGCGAAGACCTCGCCCTTCCATTCCCGGTCCAGATGCGCGACCGCGGTGGAGGCGGCGTCGCCGGCGTCGTTCCAGCCTTCGAACGCGGCCACCATGACCGGGTCGATCAGCTCGGGAACCCCCTCGAGCTCGATCACCCAGCGCCTCCTTCCGACCGGGAGCGTGGTGTGGGACCGCCCCGGCTGTCATTCCTCTGCGTACCGAATACGTGCGCCCCCAGCCTACGGCTTCGGGCCGGTGGGTCCGCAGCCCCCGGCCGGAGTCGGCTGAAGATTCATCCGAGCTGTCCTGGGCGAATGCCCCGGGACCGCCCCGGGAGGCCCTTCCCGGGGGCCGATACATCGGATCTCCGAACAAGATCGGATGCACTTACGCCGAGAGCGTGCAGATCCAGCCATTGATGCGGGTGGATGACAGGGCGCCAGGCGGTCAGTCGGCCGAGCGCAGCCACTGCTCCACGCCCGCGATGTGAACCGTCGCCCAGGACCGGGCCGCCTCCGCGTCGCGGTCGCGCAGAGCGGTCAGGATCGCCCGGTGCTCGTGCAGCATGCGGCTCACGGCGTCCTCCGTCAGGGCGTACCCGGCCAGCGCCCGGGCGGCCGGGCCGGCCAGTCCGTCCAGCAGGGAGCACAGCACCGCGTTGCCGCCGGACCGCACGACGGTCCGGTGGAACTCCCCATCCGCGGCGAGCAGTTCCTCCACCGACGGGTGCGGCCCGAGCGCGTCCAGCCGGTCGCCGAGCGCCTCGATCGTCGCGGTGTCGATCCGTGCCGCGGCCAGGGCCGTCGCCGCGGGCTCCAGCAGCCGGCGGACGGCCAGGAAGTCCGCCACGGTGTCGTCGCGGTGGAAGTCCACCACGAACGCCAGGGCCTCCAGCAGCAGTTGCGGAGCGAGGCCCGTCACATAGGTGCCGTCGCCCTGCCGTACGTCGAGGACCCGCATCAGGGCGAGGGCGCGCACCGCCTCGCGCAGGGAGTTCCGGGACAGGCCCAGTTCCGCGGCGAGTTCGCTCTCCCGGGGCAGCCGGTCACCGGGGCGCAGCGCGCCCGAGACGATCATTGCCTTGATCTTCTCGATCGCCTCGTCCGTGACGGCCATCAGCGCTCCTCGTCCGGGGCCGGGCTCCTCCGGGGCAGACCTCCGATGTCTGCCGGGCACCTTATGCCCTGCGGGGGACGCCTTGTCCGAAGCATGACGTCATCCGGCGGGAACCGGGCTCCGTGCGGTACGGGGGCCGGTGCGGTGAGCGTACGCCGAAGGGGGAGAGGCCCGGTGGCCTCTCCCCCTTTCCGCCGTGCGGCGCGGGCGTGCTCAGGCCTTGTCGGCCAGCATCTCCTCGACCCGGGCGCGGACGTCGTCGGTGTCCAGGCCGCGGATGGTCAGCGTCGTCCGGCGGCGCAGCACGTCGTCGACGGTCTCCGCCCACTCGTGGTCCCGGGCGTAGGCGACCTGCGCCCAGATCTCCGGACCGTCCGGGTGGATGCGCTCGCCGAGCGACGGGTCCTCGTTGACGAGGCGGGCGATGTCGAAGGAGAGCGAGCCGTAGTGGGTGGCGAGCTGACGGGCGGTCAGCGGGTCCATCCGCACGCCGGGCTCACGGTCGACCAGCAGCCGGTGCGCCACCGCGTTCGGGTTGGCGATGCCGGGCAGCGGCACCCGGCGGACGAGGCTGGAGACCGGCTCCATGTCCTCGTTCAGCGGGCTGCCGGGCAGCTGCGCCAGCTTGTTCATCACGGTGCGGCCGATGTGCCGGTACGTGGTCCACTTGCCGCCCGCGACCGACAGCATCCCGCCGCGGCCCTCGGAGACCACGGTCTCCCGCTTCGCGGACTCCACGCCGCCGGGGCCGCCGGGCAGCACCCGCAGACCGGCGAACGCGTAGGTCATCAGGTCCCGGTCGAGGTGCTCGTCCCGGACCGAGAACGCCGCCTCATCCAGGATCTGCTGGATGTCGGACTCGGTGGCGCGGACATCCGCCGGGTCGCCCTCGTAGGCCTCGTCGGTGGTGCCCAGCAGCAGCTGGTCCTCCCACGGCAGGGCGAAGGTGATGCGGTACTTGTCGATCGGGGTGGCCATCGCGGCCTTCCACGGCGCCTTGCGCTTGAGCACGATGTGCGCGCCCTTCGACAGGCGGATGCTGGGCGCGGCGCCCTTGTCCTCCATCGTGCGCAGGTGGTCCACCCAGGGGCCGGTGGCGTTGAGCACCACGCGGGCGTTCACACCGAACTCGGTGCCGTCGCGGCGGTCCTTGAGCTCGGCGCCGCTGACCCGGCCGTGGGTGAAGCGGAGGCCGGTGACCTCGGCGTGGTTGAGCACCACGGCACCGGACTCGGCGGCGGCGCGGACCGTCATGACGGCCACCCGCGAGTCGTTCATCTGGTGGTCGTAGTAGACCGCGACGGCCTTCAGGTTGTCCGTGCGCAGGCCCGGGTTCCCGGCGACGGCCTTGGCCGGGGATATGACCTTGCCGACGCCGTCGCCGAAGGCGGACAGCGCGGAGTAGGCGAAGACACCGGCGCCCAGCTTGGCGGCGCCGACCGGGCCGCCCTTGTAGACCGGCAGGTAGAAGGTGAGCGGGTTGACCAGGTGCGGGGCCACGTCCTTGGCCAGCACCCGCCGCTCGTGGTGGTTCTCCGCCACCAGCTTGACCGCGCCGGTCTGCAGGTAGCGCAGGCCGCCGTGGACGAGCTTGGAGGAGGCGGAGGAGGTGGCGCCGGCGAAGTCGCCGGCGTCCACCATTGCCACCCGCAGCCCGGACTGCGCGGCGTGCCAGGCCACCGAGGTGCCCAGAATGCCGCCGCCGATCACCAGGAGGTCGTATGTGGCCTTCGAGAGCCGTTCCCGGGTCTCGGCGCGGCTCGGGGTCGAACCGGCAGCCGGGTGCGTCCCGAGAGTCGGGACGCTCTGCAGGGTGCTCATGATTACTCCTCGTCTTCGATCCAGCCCATGGTCCGCTCGACGGCCTTGAGCCAGCTCTTGTACTCGCGGTCGCGAACGGCCGCGTCCATCCGGGGGGTCCATTCCGCCGCCCGCCGCCAGTTGGCGCGCAGGGCGTCGGTGTCGGGCCAGAAGCCGACGGCCAGACCGGCGGCGTAGGCCGCGCCGAGGCAGGTGGTCTCGGCGACCATCGGGCGCACCACGGGCGCGTCCAGGAAGTCCGAGAGCGTCTGCATCAGCAGGTTGTTGGAGGTCATGCCGCCGTCGACCTTGAGCGCGCTGAGCTCGACCTCGGAGTCCTTGCTCATCGCGTCGACGATCTCGCGGGTCTGCCAGGCGGTGGCCTCGAGCACGGCGCGCGCGATGTGCGCCTTGGTGACGTACCGGGTGAGGCCCGCGATGACACCGCGGGCGTCGGAGCGCCAGTACGGGGCGAACAGGCCGGAGAAGGCCGGCACGAAGTACGCGCCGCCGTTGTCCTCGACCGAGCTCGCCAGGGTCTCGATCTCCGCGGCGCTGTTGATCAGGCCCATCTGGTCGCGCATCCACTGCACCAGGGAGCCGGTGACGGCGATGGAGCCCTCGAGCGCGTACACCACGGGCTCGTCGCCGATCCGGTATCCGACGGTGGTCAGCAGACCGCTGTAGGAGTTGATGGCCTTGTCGCCGGTGTTCATCAGCAGGAAGGTGCCGGTGCCGTAGGTCGACTTCGCCTCGCCCTCGGCGAAACAGGTCTGGCCGAACAGTGCGGCCTGCTGGTCACCGAGTGCGGAGGCGACCGGCACACCCTCCAGGACGCCCTTGGCGGTGCCGTACACCTCGGCGGAGGAGCGGATCTCCGGCAGCACCGCGGCCGGGACCTCCATCGAGGTCAGGATCTTCTCGTCCCACTGCATGGTGTGCAGGTTCATCAGCATGGTGCGGGAGGCGTTGGTGACGTCCGTCACGTGCACGCCGCCCTCGGTGCCACCGGTGAGGTTCCAGATGACCCAGGAGTCCATGGTGCCGAAGAGGATGTCGCCGGCCTCGGCGCGCTCGCGCAGTCCCTCGACGTTGTCGAGCAGCCAGCGGATCTTCGGACCGGCGAAGTACGAGGCCAGCGGGAGGCCGGTCTCACGGCGGAAGCGGTCCTGGCCGACGTTGCGGCCGAGCTCCTTGCACAGGCCGTCGGTGCGGGTGTCCTGCCAGACGATGGCGTTGTGCACCGGCTCGCCGGTGTTCTTGTCCCAGAGCAGCGTGGTCTCACGCTGGTTGGTGATGCCGATCGCCTTGATGTCCTCGCGGGTGATGCCCGCCTTGTCGAGGGCACCGGCGACGACCTCCTGGACGTTGGTCCAGATCTCGGCGGCGTTGTGCTCGACCCAGCCCGGCTTCGGGAAGATCTGCTCGTGCTCCTTCTGGTCGACGGAGACGATCCGGCCGTCCTTGTCGAACACGATGCAGCGGCTGGAGGTCGTCCCCTGGTCGATCGCCGCGATGAAGGGGCCGGCGGTGTGTGCGTCGGTCACGGTTGCTCCTGTGGTCTGAAGAGTCGGGGAGGGGCTCAGAAGGCGAGCTGGAAGATGACGGCGCCGAGGGCGCCACCGATCAGCGGGCCGACGACCGGGACCCATGCGTAGCCCCAGTCCGAGCCGCCCTTGTTCGGCAGGGGCAGCAGAGCGTGCACGATACGCGGTCCGAGGTCACGGGCCGGGTTGATGGCGTACCCCGTCGGGCCACCGAGCGAGAGGCCGATGCCCACGACGACCAGGGCGACCATCAGGGTCCCCGTACCACCGTCGCCGAGACCCTTGTTCAGGCCCAGGGCGAGGATCGCCAGCACCAGCACCGCGGTGCCGATGATCTCCGTCATGAGGTTCTGTGCCGGGTTCCGGACTTCCGGGCCGGTGGAGAAGATGCCGAGCACCGGGCCGGCCGCGGGAGCGGAGTCCTGGTCGACCATGCCCTCCTCGCCGGAGGTCTTCGAGACGATCTCCGGGTCGGTGAGGTGGGCCTGGAACTGGCCGTAGTACGCCAACCAGACCAATGTGGCACCGATCATCGCGCCGAGCATCTGACCGGCGAGGTAGAACGGCACATCGCCCCACTGGCCGCTGTCGACGGCCAGGCCGACGGTGACCGCCGGGTTGAGATGGGCCTTCGAGAGGCTGGTGGAGATATAGGCACCGGCGAGCACGGCGAAACCCCACCCGAAGGTGATGGCCAGCCAGCCGGCGTTCTGGGCCTTCGAGCGCTTCAGCGTGACGGCGGCGCAGACACCGCCGCCGAGCAGGATGAGTACGGCGGTACCTATGGTCTCGCCGATGAAGATGTCGGAGCTGGACACCCGCGACTCCTTGTCCTTCGTCCAGGGGAAGGCGGGCCACGGGGTCCCTCCCGTTGGCCCGCGCCCTCGGTGAGGGCGGTGGCCGGTCCGCAGCGAGCCCCACCATAGCGAATATTGTCGTCAGGTGTTCGACAATGCCGACCGGCGAACGGCAGTTTTCTCCACGGGTCGGACCGCGTCAATAGGGCCGGGACCTCGAACTCGTTCCGTTGTCCAAGCGTGACGCGGAGAGTGCGGCCGGCCCGTGGGGCGTGCGCCGCGGCGCTGTCAAAAGCGCCCGGCCCCCAGGTCCCGGGAGACCGCGCGGGCACAGTCCCGCACCGCCGCCACCACCTGCGAGCGGAGCTCGCCGTCCTGGCACACCCGCTCCACGGCGCCGGTGATCCCCACCGCACCCACCGGCATCCGGCGCCGGTTGTGGATGGGGGCGGCCACCGAGGCGACGCCGTCCCAGGTCTCCTCCACATCGGCGGCCCAGCCACGTGCCCGGGTCAGGTCGAGCACTCCCTCGAAGGCGGTCAGGTCGGTCACGGTCCGGCCGGTGAACGCCTTCCGGTCGCCCTCCGCCGCCTCGCTGTGCGCCACCGGGTCGTACGCCGCCAGCACCTTGCCCAGGGCCGTGCTGTGCAGCGGATGCATCGCACCCACCTCGAGGACCTGCCGGCTGTCGTCCGGCCGGAAGACGTGGTGGACGATGAGGACGCCCTGCTGGTGCAGGACGCCGAGATAGACGCTCTCGCCGCTGGACCGCGCCAGGTCGTCCGTCCACACCAGGGCCCGGGCCCGCAGCTCGTGCACGTCCAGATAGCTGTTGCCCAGCCGGAGCAGCTCCGCGCCCAGCTGGTAGCGCCCGGACGCGGGGTCCTGCTCGACGAAGCCCTCCTGCTGGAGGGTGCGCAGAATTCCGTGCGCCGTGCCCTTGGCGAGCCCCAGCGCCTCGGACACCTCCGACAGGCCGAGCCGCCGTTCGCCACCGGCCAGCAGCCGCAGCATCGCAGCCGCTCGCTCGAGCGACTGGATCGTCCGCGCCATCGGGCAACCTCCTCCAACTACGGATTCGACAATGCCGAACACTATCGGCTGATGTCGACCCCGTGGTAGCGACACAGAGTCTGCCTCCGAAACCGGTCCCGCGCCCACCCCTCGGTACGTCCCGGCTGTCCGCCCGCTGATACGCCCGAGTCGCCGACGGCCCCGAAGGTTAGGCTTGCCGCGTGCGCCGTCCCCGGACGGGCGCAAAGCCGACAGCCGTCGCATCCCAGGGAGCTGATCCATGGCCTCGAAAGCGCCATCGTCCGCCGCAGCCGACCGAGCCTCCGCACTGCGCGAGGCACTCGCCACCCGAGTGGTGGTGGCCGACGGGGCCATGGGCACCATGCTCCAGGCTCAGGAACCGACGATGGAGGACTTCGAGCAGCTCGAGGGCTGCAACGAGATCCTCAACGTCACCCGGCCGGACATCGTCCGCTCCGTTCACCAGGAGTACTTCGCGGTCGGCGTGGACTGCGTGGAGACCAATACCTTCGGTGCGAACTTCGCCGCACTGGGGGAGTACGACATCGCCGACCGGATCTTCGAGCTGTCCGAGGCCGGTGCCCGGATCGCCCGTGAGGTCGCGGACGAGTTCTCCGCCGACGGCCGGCACCGCTGGGTGCTCGGCTCGATCGGCCCGGGGACCAAGCTCCCCACGCTGGGCCACGCCCCGTACCCCGCACTGCGCGACGCCTACCAGCAGAACGCCGAGGGCCTGATCGCGGGCGGCGCGGACGCGCTGCTGGTGGAGACCACCCAGGACCTGCTGCAGACCAAGTCCTCGGTGATCGGCGCCCGGCGGGCACTGGCGGCGACCGGAGCCGACCTGCCGCTGCTGGTCCAGGTGACCGTCGAGACCACCGGCACGATGCTGCTGGGCTCCGAGATCGGCGCCGCGCTCACCGCGCTGGAGCCGCTCGGCATCGACATGATCGGCCTGAACTGCGCCACCGGCCCGGCCGAGATGAGCGAGCACCTGCGCTACCTGGCCCGGCACGCCCGGACCCGGGTCTCCGCCATGCCCAACGCCGGTCTGCCGGTCCTGGGCAAGAACGGCGCCCACTACCCGCTCACCCCGGAGGAGCTGGCCGACGCGCACGAGGTCTTCGTCCGCGAGTACGGCCTCTCCCTCGTCGGCGGCTGCTGCGGCACCACCCCGGAGCACCTGCGCCAGGTCGTGGAGCGGGTGCGCGACATGACGCCCACCGAGCGCCGGCCGCGGCCCGAGCCCGGCGCCGCCTCGCTCTACCAGACCGTCCCGTTCCGGCAGGACACCTCCTACCTCGCCATCGGTGAGCGGACCAACGCCAACGGCTCGAAGAAGTTCCGCGAGGCCATGCTGGAGGCCCGCTGGGACGACTGCGTGGAGATGGCCCGCGACCAGATCCGCGAGGGCGCCCACCTGCTCGACCTGTGTGTCGACTACGTGGGCCGGGACGGCGTCGCCGACATGTCCGAGATCGCCGGACGGTTCGCCACCGCCTCCACCCTGCCGATCGTGCTGGACTCCACCGAGCCCGCCGTCATCCAGGCCGGTCTGGAGAAGCTCGGCGGCCGCGCCGTGATCAACTCCGTCAACTACGAGGACGGGGCCGGCCCGGACTCCCGGTTCGCCAGGATCACCCGGCTGGCCGTGGAGCACGGCGCCGCGCTGATCGCGCTGACCATCGACGAGGAAGGCCAGGCCCGTACCCCCGAGCACAAGGTGGCCGTCGCCGAGCGCCTCATCGAGGACCTCACCACCAACTGGGGCGTCCTCGAGTCGGACATCATCGTCGACTGTCTGACCTTCACCATCGCCACCGGCCAGGAGGAGTCCCGCAAGGACGGCATCGCCACCATCGAGGCGATCCGCGAACTCAAGCGGCGCCACCCGGACGTGCAGACCACGCTCGGCCTGTCGAACATCTCCTTCGGCCTCAACCCAGCCGCCCGGATGGTGCTGAACTCCGTCTTCCTCAACGAGTGCGTCGAGGCCGGGCTGGACTCGGCCATCGTCCACGCCTCGAAGATCCTCCCCATCGCCCGGATCGAGGAGGAGCAGCGACAGGTCGCGCTGGACCTGGTGTACGACCGGCGCCGCGAGGGCTACGACCCGCTGCAGCGCTTCCTCGAACTCTTCGAGGGCGTCGACACCAAGTCGATGAAGGCGGGCAAGGCCGAGGAACTGCTCGCCCTGCCGCTGGAGGAGCGGCTGCGCCGCCGCATCATCGACGGGGAGCGCAACGGCCTGGAGGCCGACCTCGACGAGGCGCTCGGCGAGCGGCCCGCCCTGGACATCGTCAACGACACGCTGCTGGAGGGCATGAAGGTCGTCGGCGAGCTCTTCGGCTCCGGCCAGATGCAGCTGCCGTTCGTCCTGCAGTCCGCCGAGGTGATGAAGACCGCGGTGGCCCACCTCGAGCCGCACATGGAGAAGTCGGACTCGGAGGGCAAGGGCACCATCGTCCTCGCCACCGTCCGCGGCGACGTCCACGACATCGGCAAGAACCTCGTGGACATCATCCTGTCCAACAACGGCTACAACGTCGTGAACCTCGGCATCAAGCAGCCGGTCTCCGCGATCCTGGAGGCGGCCGAGGAGCACAAGGCCGATGTGATCGGCATGTCCGGCCTGCTGGTGAAGTCCACCGTGATCATGAAGGAGAACCTGGAGGAGCTCAACCAGCGCAAGCTGGCCGCCGACTTCCCGGTCATCCTGGGCGGCGCGGCCCTGACCAGGGCGTACGTCGAGCAGGACCTCCATGAGATCTACGAGGGCGAGGTCCGGTACGCCCGGGACGCCTTCGAGGGGCTGCGCCTGATGGACGCCCTCATCGCGGTCAAGCGGGGCGTGCCTGGTGCGACCCTGCCCGAGCTCAAGCAGCGCCGCGTCCCGGCCCGCCCCGCGGCGGTCGCGGAGCTGCCCGAGGACGAGGGCACGGTGCGCTCCGACGTCGCCACCGACAACCCGGTGCCCACCCCGCCCTTCCGGGGCACCCGGGTGGTCAAGGGCATCCAGCTCGGCGACTACGCCTCGTGGCTGGACGAGGGCGCGCTGTTCAAGGGCCAGTGGGGCCTCAAGGAGGCCCGGAAGGGCGACGGCCCCAGCTACCAGGAGCTCGTGGAGAGCGAGGGGCGCCCGCGGCTGCGCGGCTGGCTGGACAAGCTGCACACCGAGAACCTGCTGGAGGCCGCGGTGGTCTACGGCTACTTCCCGTGTGTGTCCAAGGGCGACGACCTGATCCTGCTCAACGACGACGGCAGCGAGCGCACCCGCTTCTCCTTCCCGCGCCAGCGCCGCGGCCGCCGGCTCTGCCTGGCGGACTTCTTCCGCCCCGAGGAATCCGGCGAGACCGATGTCGTGGGCCTGCAGGTGGTGACGGTGGGCTCCCGGATCGGCGAGGCCACCGCCGAGCTGTTCGCCGACAACGCCTACCGCGACTACCTGGAGCTGCACGGGCTGTCCGTGCAGCTCGCCGAGGCCCTCGCCGAGTACTGGCACGCACGGGTCCGCGCCGAGCTGGGCTTCGCCGGCGAGGACCCGGCGGACGTGGAGGACATGTTCGCCCTGAAGTACCGGGGCGCGCGCTTCTCGCTGGGGTACGGGGCCTGCCCCGACCTGGAGGACCGGGCGAAGATCGCCGACCTGCTCCAGCCGGAGCGGATCGGCGTCCAGCTCTCCGAGGAGTTCCAGCTCCACCCGGAGCAGTCCACCGACGCCATCGTGATCCACCACCCGGAGGCGAAGTACTTCAACGCCCGCTGAGCAGGGCCGACGCTCCGCACCGCACCTCCGGGCCGGCCGCTCCGGCCGGTCCGGATCGTGCGGAACAACGCTCGGTAACCGGGATCGTCGTACAATGGTCGGTCCGGTGAAGGCCGGTCGCCGCCCCCGCCCGGGGCAGCGGCCGGCCCCTTTGTCCCTCTGGGACAGCCAGACGAGAGGAGCACGGATGACCAGCATCGTCCCCGCACTCGACACCCGTACGGCCGAGGGCTCCGCCCTGCAAGCCGTGCTCCTCGACATGGACGGCACGCTCGTGGACACCGAGGGCTTCTGGTGGCAGGCGGAGGTCGGGGTCTTCGCCGACCTGGGGCATGCGCTCGGCGAGGAGCACCGCGAAGTGGTGATCGGCGGGCCCATGACCCGCAGCGCCTCCTATCTGATCCAGGCCACCGGGGCCGACATCACGCTCCCCGAGCTGTCCCTGCGGCTGAACAACCGGTTCGAGGAGCTGGTGGACGGCCATGTCCCGCTGATGCCCGGCGCCTCCCGGCTGCTTCTGGAGCTCGCCGCCCACCGGGTCCCCACCGCCCTGGTCTCCGCCTCGCACCGGCGCATCATCGACCGGGTGCTGAGGTCGATCGGCCAGGAGCACTTCGCCCTGACGGTCGCCGGGGACGAGGTGGAGCGCACCAAGCCGCACCCCGACCCGTACCTGCTGGCCGCCGCCGGACTGGGCGCCGACCCGGCCCGCTGCGCGGTCGTGGAGGACACCGCGACCGGAGTGGCCGCGGCCGAGGCCGCGGGCTGCCGGGTGGTGGCGGTCCCCTCGGTGGTGCCCATCGAACCCGCCGCGGGCCGCACGGTCGTCCGCTCGCTGGAGGAAGTGGACCTTCCGTTCCTGCGGAGCATCGTCACCGGGACACCGTGAGGCGGGCCCGGCGGGTGCTCCCGCCTTCTCCGGCGAGGCGCCGGATCGTGTCCCGTGCGTCAGTCTCCGGTGCACCGGGGTCCGGCACCTCCGGCCCGCGCCCCGGCCGAATTCACTTGCCCTCCGGGGACAGTTGAAGCAGTGACGTTTCTCACCCACCGGGGTCTCGACAGGTTCACGAGGGCCTGCCGGCAGGGGGGTTCGCGGGGGTGGAGCGGCACCTTTCTGTCCGTATTGATGCTCCGTCGTGGCTATCGTTCCAACGTCCGGATGCTGGACAGTAGTCAGGTGCTGCCGGGGCGTGATATTGCCTCAACTCCGGCCCGTTCCGGCCCGCCTGGCCGCGGCTACTAATCTCGACGCGAGACGTTTTTGCCGCAACCCCGCGACCTGTTCACCCGTCCTCGGTATGGTCCCCGGGTTCGACCGCCCAGCAGGAGACCGCCGACGATGAATCGCAAGACCTTGGTGCTACCGGCCGTAGTGGGTCTGCTGGCTCCTGTCCTCGCCGGCTGCGGCGCTTCGGACGAGGCGGGCGACGGAGGTGAGCCGATCGTCGTCGGCACCACCGACACCTTCGTCACCACCAAGGCCTTCCCGGCCCCGTTCGACCCCGCGCTGGCGTACGAGGCCGCGTCCTGGAACATCCTGCGGAACACCTTCCAGACGCTGATGGCGCTGCCCCGCTCCGGTGGCGAGCCGGTGCCGGAGGCGGCCTCCCGGTGCGGCTTCTCGGACCAGAACAACGAGCAGTACCGCTGCACGCTGCGCAGCGGGATGAAGTTCGCCAACGGTCACGCGCTCACCGCCGACGACGTGAAGTTCTCCGTCGACCGGACGCTGAAGATCAAGGACCCCAACGGTCCCGTGTCGCTGCTCTCAGGCGTCGACGCGGTCGAGGCGCCGAACGACCGGCAGATCGTCTTCCACCTCAAGTCCCCCGACGCGACCTTCCCGTACAAGCTCGCGACCCCGGCCGCGGCCATCGTCGACGCGCAGGTGTACCACGGCTCGAAGCTCCGGAACGGCTTCGCGGTCGACGGCTCCGGCCCGTACACCCTGCGGACCGAGGAGCGGGGCGGCCAGGTCGTCTCCGCCGTCTTCAGCCGGAACCCGCACTACAAGGGCGGGCTCAAGCTGAAGAACGACCAGGTCGAGATGCGCTTCCTGAAGAGCGCGGACGCCATGGAAGACGCCCTGAAGAAGGGCGACATCGACCTGATGACCCGCTCCATGTCGCCCGACCAGATCGGCCGGCTGGAGCGCGGCGACACCGAGGGCATCGACGTCGTCGAGGCCCCGGGTCAGGAGATCCGCTACCTCGGCTTCGACACCGACGACGGCACCGCGGGCCGCAAGGCCGTGCGGCAGGCCATGGCCGAGGTCGTGGACCGGCAGGCGCTGGTGCGCGACGTCTACGACCGCACCGCCCAGCCGCTGTACTCGATCGTCCCGTCCAGCGTCGGCTCCCACGTCAACTCGTTCTTCAACAAGTACGGCGACCCGAGCCCGGAGAAGGCCCGCGGCACCCTGCGCGCGGCCGGCATCGACACTCCGGTGAAGCTCCGGCTCACGTACACCACCGACCACTACGGCGCGGCCACCGCCAAGGAGTTCCGCACGCTCCGCCGGCAGCTCGAGGCGAGCGGCCTGTTCGACGTGTCGGTCAAGGGCGTGCCGTGGAAGACCTTCCGCCCGGCCCAGTCCGACGGCGAGTACCAGGTCTACGGCATGGGCTGGTTCCCGGACTTCCCGGACGCCGACAACTTCATGGACCCGTTCTTCGCCAAGAACAACTTCCTCAACACGCCGTACCGCAACGACACCATCCGCGACCGGCTCATCCCGCAGACCCGGCGGCAGACCGAGCGCAGCGCCGCCGCCGCGGGGTTCGGGCAGGCCCAGGACATCGTTGCGGACGAGGTACCGGTGCTGCCGCTGTGGCAGGGCAAGCAGTACGTCGCGACCCGCGACGACGTGACCGGTGCGGAGTGGGCGCTCAGCTCCTCCTCCGTACTGCAGCTCTGGGAGCTGGGCCGGGAAACCTCCGGCTGACCTCCGTCGGCCCCGGCGGAATCCGCACAACGACATCAGAGAAAAGTGTGAGGAACGTGCGCGTGAGGAAACGTCATCAGTGGCTCGCCGCCCCGCTCGGGGCTGGGCTCGCCGCCGGTCTGCTCTCCGGATGCGGATCGGATGACGCGGAGACGGCCGGTACGGGGGAACCGATCGTCATGGGAATGACGGACGAGGTCGTGTCCACCGACCCCGCCTCCGGCTACGACCCGGCGTCCTGGGTCATGTTCAACAACGTCTTCCAGTCGTTGATGAGCTTCCCCCGGGGCGGCACCGAGCCGGAGCCCGAGGCGGCCGAGCGCTGCGGCTTCGACGACAGCAACAGCAAGGTCTACCGGTGCGTCCTCAAGGACGGCCTGAAGTTCAGCAACGGCAACAGCCTCACCTCCGAGGACGTGGCGTTCTCCTTCCGCCGCACCCTACGGATCAAGGACAAGGACGGCCCCGCCGTCATGCTGTCCTCGATCAAGAACATCAAGACGCCGGACGACAAGACGGTGGTGTTCGACCTCAAGCGCTCCGACGCGACCTTCCCCATGAAGATCGCCTCGGGCGCGGGCTCGATCGTGGACCACCGCGAGTACAAGCCGGACGCGCTGCGCACCGACGGCCGGGCCGTGGGCTCCGGCGTCTACCGGATGGACTCCTTCGACCGGAAGAAGGAGGCGAAGTTCTCGGTCAACCCCGGCTACAAGGGCCCGGCCGAGGTCAAGAACTCCGGCATGACGATGAAGTTCTTCCAGGACGACCAGAAGGCCCTGAAGAACGCCGTCCAGAAGGGGGACGTCGACCTCGCCTACCGCGGCCTCGCCATGAAGGACATCGCCGGACTGGCCACCTCCACGAACGGCGGCTCCGGCGGCGTCGAGGTCGTCGAGGGCACCAGCGCCGAGGTCCAGCACCTGGTCTTCAACGTCGACGACCCGGTGCTCGGCAAGCCCCAGGTGCGCAAGGCCATCGCGTACCTGGTGGACCGCGGCGCGCTCGTGCGGGACGTCTACATGCGCACCGCCAAGCCGCTGTACTCGATCGTCCCGGCCGGGATCACCGGGCACAACACCGCGTTCTTCGACAGCTACGGGGACCGGCCGCAGACCGCCAAGGCCGCCGCCGCGCTCCGCTCCGCCGGCATCGACGGCAAGGTGAAGCTGACGCTCTGGGCCACTCCGTCCCGGTACGGCCCCGGCACGGTGCCCGGGTTCCAGCAGCTCGCCCGGCAGCTGAACGCCAGCGGGCTCTTCGAGGCCCGGGTCAAGAGCGTCCCGATCGACACGTTCGAGAAGGGCGTGGAGAGCGGGAAGTACGGCGCCTACGTCAAGGGCTGGGTGCCGGACTACCCGGACCCGGACAACTTCACCGCCCCGTTCTTCGGCGAGGGCAACGTGCTGGCGAACAACTACAACTCCGAGCGCATCGCCGACCAGCTGATACCGACGACCGCGGCCGAGGCCAACCGGGCGGCGACCGAGAGCAGCTTCAAGGAGATGCAGGACATCGTGGCCGACGAGCTGCCGGTGCTGCCGCTGTGGCAGGGCAAGCAGTACGCGGTGGCCCGGAACAACGTCTCCGGCCTGGAGTGGACCCTCGACCCCTCGACGGTGTTCCGCTTCTGGGAGATCAGCAAGGGCACCGACGAGTAGTCCGCCCCCGGGTCCCCGGCCGCGCCGGGGACCCGCACGGGACACCGGCACCGGCCGGAATCCCACCGGCACCGCCCGGGAACCCCACCGGCACCGGCCCGGCGCGCTCTCACTGCGCGCCGGGCCGCACCAGTCCGCTCTCGTAGGCGTAGACCGCGGCCTGCACCCGGTCCCGCAGCCCCAGCTTGGTCAGCACATGCCCGACGTGCGTCTTGACCGTCGTCTCGCTCACGAACAGGTCCGCGGCGATCTCCGCGTTCGACAGCCCGCGAGCGACCAGCTTGAGCACCTCGACCTCGCGGTCGGTCAGCGTGTGCAGGGTGTCCGGAACCGGGTCCTCCCCGGACGGCAGCTTCCCCGCGTACTTGTCGAGCAGCCGCCGGGTGATGCTCGGAGCCAGCATCGCCTCACCCGCCGCGACCACCCGGATCGCCTGGACGAGCTCGTGCGCGGGCGCGTCCTTCAGCAGGAAGCCGCTGGCCCCCGCCCGCAGCGCCTCCACCACGTACTCGTCCAGATCGAACGTGGTCAGCACCAGCACCTTGGCGGGCCCGTCCCGTCCCGGACCGGTGATCTGCCGGGTCGCCTCGACGCCGTCCATCCTGGGCATCCGGATGTCCATCAGCACCACGTCGGGCTGGAGCGCGCGCACCTGGTCGAGCGCCTGCAGCCCGTCGCCCGCTTCGCCCACCACGGCCAGATCCTGCTCGGCCTCGAGGATCATCCGGAAACCGGTGCGCAGCAGCGGCTGGTCGTCGACCAGTAGGACGCGGATCGCCACAGGAACTCCTTCGCTAGACCGGCCCCATTCTGCCCTGACCGCCGTCCGCGGACTCCTCCGGGACCGCGTCCACCGGACGGGCGGGCGCGGGGATCAGCGGCAGCGGGTAGGGCGGGGGAGTGCCCCCGAACTCCGGGCAGAACGCCTGGTGGTCGCACCAGCCGCACAGCTTGCTGCGGCGCGGGCGCCAGTCGCCGGTCTCGGTCGCCCGCCCGATCGCCTCCCACAGCGCCAGCAGCTTGCGCTCCACCGCCCGCAGATCCGCCTCGGTCGGGTCGTGGCTGAGGACCTCGCCGCTGCCCAGGTAGACCAGCTGGAGCCGGCGGGGCAGGACTCCGCGCAGCCGCCAGAGCACCAGCCCGTAGAACTTCATCTGGAACAGCGCGCCGGCCGCGTACTCGGGCCGGGGCGCCTTCCCGGTCTTGTAGTCGACGATCCGCACCTCACCCGTCGGCGCCACGTCCACGCGGTCGATGATGCCGCGCAGGGTCAGCCCCGAGTCGAGCTGCGTCTCCACGAACAGCTCGCGCTCCGAGGGCTCCAGTCGCGTCGGGTCCTCCAGCGTGAACCACCGCTCCACCAGCCGCTCCGCGTCCGCCAGCCAGCGCGCCAGCCGCTCCGGGTCCGGCGCCGCGGCCGTCCCCTCGGCGGCCTGAGGGCCGTCCGCGCCCTCCTCGGCGAACAGCTCCACCAGCTCCGGCCGGGCGGCCAGCAGCCGCTCCCATTCACCCGCGACCATGGACCGGGCCCGCCCGGCGGTGCGCTCCGCCGCAGGGTCGTCGAAGAGCCGCTCCAGCACCGCATGCACCAGCGTGCCCCGGGTAGCCGCCTCGCTGGGCCGCTCCGGCAACCGGTCGATCACCCGGAAGCGGTACAGCAGCGGGCAGGTCATGAAGTCCCCGGCGCGCGACGGCGACAGCGTCCGCGGTCGCTCGCCGGCGGGGTGGTCGGTGCTGGTTCCCATGGCGCACGACCCTACGGCCCGTCACCGACATCCGGACGCATACCATCGACGTCAGACCCCCTCGCACCCCGGACCGCGTGACGCACCGGACGGGAGCGGGGGCCGACAGGGACGAGAGGACATCGTGGACGAGAGCGGCGAGAGCGGGAAGCCGCAGAGGCCCCGCGAGACGGGCGGCGGGCTCCTCATGGGCCGGCTCTTCGGGGTCCCTGTCTATGTCGCTCCCAGCTGGTTCCTGGTCGCGGCGCTCATCACCTGGGTCTTCGGCGGCCAGCTGGAGCGGGTCCTGCCGGAGCTGGGGAACCTGCGCTATCTGGTGTCCCTGTTCTTCGCCGTCGCCTTCTACGCCTCGGTGCTGGTCCACGAACTCGCGCACACGGTGGCGGCCCTGCGCTTCAAGCTGCCGGTCCGCCGCATCCAGCTGCAGTTCTTCGGCGGCGTCTCGGAGATCGAGAAGGAGTCCGAGTCACCGGGCCGGGAATTCGTGCTCGCCGCCGTCGGCCCGCTGCTCTCGCTGGTGCTCGCGGGCGTCTTCTACCTCGGCATGGCCGCCGTCGAACCCGGCACCGTCCCGGGCGTGCTGCTGGCGGGCCTGATGATCTCCAACCTGATCGTCGCGGCCTTCAACCTGCTCCCCGGCCTGCCGCTGGACGGCGGCCGGATGCTGCGGGCCGTCGTCTGGAAGCTCAGCGGCAAGCCGATGACCGGCACCGTGGCGGCCGCCTGGACGGGCCGGGCGCTGGCCGTCGCGGTCCTGGTGGGCCTGCCGCTGCTCACCCACACCGGGGCGCTCGGCACCTCCACCCAGGACCTCGGCGGCGTCGACACCATCACCGACGCCCTGCTGGCCGCCATCCTCGCCGCGATCATCTGGACCGGCGCCGGGAACAGCCTGCGGATGGCCCGGCTGCGCGAACACCTCCCGGAGCTCCGGGCCCGCAACCTCACCCGGCGCGCCGTCCCCGTCGCGTCCGACACCCCGCTCTCCGAGGCGCTGCGCCGGGCCAACGAGGCCGGGGCCCGCGCCCTGGTCGTGGTCGACGGCGACGGCACCCCGGTGGCGGTGGTCCGGGAGGCGGCCATCGTCGGCGTTCCCGAGCACCGGCGCCCCTGGGTCGCGGTCAGCGGCCTGGCCCAGGAACTCAAGCCGGGCATGCGGGTCTCCGCCGAGCTGTCAGGCGAGGAGCTGCTGGACGCCCTGCGCGCCACACCGGCCACTGAGTACCTGGTCGTCGAGGAGACCGGGGAGATCTACGGCGTGCTGTCCACCGCCGACGTCGAACGGGCCTTCGTCGCCGCCATGGCCCGCCCGAGCGCCTGAGGCCCGAGTGCCTGAGGCCCGAGTGCTTGAGGCCCGAGCGCCTGAGACCCTCCAAGGGTCCGAGGCACCCGAGCACCTGAGGCAGGGCCCCACTCGGCCCGAGGTCCCGTGGCCGTTCGGGCCGAGCGGCCCAGGTAGGCTGTTCACATGTCCGAACCGACCGGTGCCGCCCGCCGTCGCGGGCCCTTCCAGGTCGGGGACCAGGTCCAGCTCACCGACCCCAAGGGACGCCACTACACCTTCACGCTCGAGGCCGGGAAGAGCTTCCACACCCACAAGGGTGCCTTCCCGCACGACGAGCTGATCGGTGCTCCCGAGGGCAGTGTTGTCCGTACCACGGGGAACGTCGCCTACCTCGCGCTGCGCCCCCTGCTCCCCGACTATGTCCTGTCCATGCCGCGCGGCGCAGCCGTGGTGTACCCGAAGGATGCGGGCCAGATCCTGGCGATGGCCGACATCTTCCCCGGGGCGCGGGTCGTCGAGGCGGGTGTGGGCTCCGGCTCGCTGAGCACCTTCCTGCTGCGGGCCGTCGGCGACCAGGGCATGCTGCACTCCTACGAGCGCCGCGCCGACTTCGCCGAGATCGCCGCGCAGAACGTCCGCCGCTACTTCGGTGACGACCACCCGGCGTGGCAGCTCACCGTCGGCGACCTCCAGGACAACCTCTCCGACACCGAGGTCGACCGGGTCATCCTGGACATGCTGGCGCCCTGGGAGTGCCTGGACGCCGTGTCCAAGGCCCTCGTCCCCGGCGGCATCCTCTGCGCGTACGTCGCCACCACCACGCAGATGGCGCGCACCGTGGAGGCCATCCGAGAGCACGGCACCTTCAACGAGCCGTCGGCCTGGGAGACCATGGTCCGCACCTGGCACGTCGAGGGCCTGGCCGTCCGCCCGGACCACCGGATGATCGGCCACACCGGCTTCCTGCTCACCGCCCGCCGCCTCGCGGACGGCGTCGAGCCGCCGCTGCGCCGCCGCCGCCCGGCCAAGGGCGCCTACGGCGAGGACTACTCCGGTCCCGGCAAGGGCACCGGAGGCTCCGCCGAGCGCGGCTGAGCCCCCGCCCGGCCCGTCCGGACAACCTCCCGGCGCCGCCGCCGACTTCCCCATGGGGAGTCCGGCGGCGGCGCCGTTCCGGATCCGCGGCAGGAAGCACGGCCCCGGCCGTTCCTCACCCGGTGTGACATGTGGCACGATGCTGGCCACCCCATCGGCTCCGCTTCCACAGGAGACACCCCGCGTGCAGCCCTCGGCCGGCCCCGAGTCCTTCCCGCCGCCCCGCCCGGATCTCCCGCACACCCGCTCCCGGCCGCTCCACTGGATCGTCACCGGGACCGCGCTCGCCGCTCTGCTGGGCGCCTCGTCGCTGCTCCAGCCCTCCACCGCCACCGCCCGGCCGCCGGTCGCGGTCGCCGACGCCCCGGCGTCCCCGCGGGCCCCGCTCCCGGCCGCCGGCGGACCGGACGCGGCGAAGGCCCGGTACCCGGTCGACTGCGGACCGGAGAAGATCCAGGTGGTCCGGAAGGGGGCGGCGGACCTCGACGGCGACGGCCGGGCCGAGACCGTGGCCGTGGTGCGCTGCAGCGCCGGTATGGGCACCCGGCCGAGCGGCATCTACGTGCTCGCCCACGGCGCCGGGCGGCCGAGGATCGTGGAGACCTTCCTCGACCCCCGGGAGGGGATGAGCGTCACCGATTTCGCGGTGCGCGGACACACCGTCTCCGCGACCCTGGCCGGCTACTCCTCGAAGGACGTGCCGCGCTGCTGCCCGGACCGGCAGCGAAAGGTCGAATGGCACTGGAACGACGGCAAGTTCGAGCTCGTCGCCCTGCCCGTCGCGGGGAGTGTCTGAGCCGTCACTCGGCGTCGGGGCCGTACACCTCGACCTTGTCCGAAACCCGACGCACGTGGATGCAGTCGCCCGGGCACTCCTTGGCCGAGTCGACCACCTCGTTGAGCAGGGGGAGGGGCACCGGCGTTGTGGCGCCCGGGTCGGCGAGCAGCTCCTCGTCGGTGCCCTTGACATAGGCCAGACCGTCGATGTCCAGCTCGAACACCTCGGGGGCGTACTGGGCGCAGATGCCGTCGCCGGTGCAGAGGTCCTGGTCGATCCAGACCTCGAGGGCGTCGTTCTGTGCGCTCATATCGCCTGCCGTTCTCTGGATACACGAACCAATTGGAGCCAGCCCTGACGGGTGTTGACCGTCCCGACGATACAACCGGTCGCTTTCCGATGTTTGTGGGTGGGTATCCCCCTGGCGTGAGGACGTACGCAAGGGTGAAGATCGGACACACCCCGACCGTCTTTGTGATCTAGGGGTTTCAACCCGCACCTGCCCAGGTAGGGTCAGGAAGCGTCCAGCTCCCCTTGGAGGAGGTGAGGACCGTGGCAGCCCACGACGACGACATCAACCGCGGCATCCGGCCGGGGCGGGGGTCTGAAGACCCTGCCGGCCAGGTTGCCTATCTCGAGCAGGAAATCGCCGTCCTGCGCCGCAAGCTCGCCGACTCTCCGCGACACACGAGGATTCTCGAAGAGCGGATCGTCGAGTTGCAGACCAACCTGGCCGGCGTCTCGGCGCAGAACGAACGGCTCGCGAACACGCTGCGTGAAGCCCGGGACCAGATCGTGGCCCTCAAGGAAGAGGTCGACCGGCTCGCTCAGCCGCCGGCCGGCTTCGGGGTCTTCCTGCAGGCGAACGAGGACGGCACGGCGGACATCTTCACCGGGGGCCGCAAGCTCCGGGTGAACGTCAGCCCCAGCGTCGAGCTCGAGGACCTCCGGCGCGGCCAGGAGGTCATGCTCAACGAGGCGCTCAACGTGGTCGAGGCCATGGAGTTCGAGCGGGCCGGGGAGATCGTCACCCTCAAGGAGATCCTCGAGGACGGCGAGCGGGCCCTGGTGGTCGGGCACACCGACGAGGAGAAGGTGGTGCGGCTCGCCGAGCCGCTGCTGGACGCCACCATCCGCTCCGGTGACGCCCTGCTGCTCGAGCCCCGCTCCGGCTACGTCTACGAGGTCGTGCCGAAGAGCGAGGTCGAGGAGCTCGTCCTCGAAGAGGTCCCGGACATCGACTACGACCGGATCGGCGGCCTGGGCAACCAGATCGAACTGATCCGGGACGCCGTCGAGCTCCCCTACCTCTACCCCGACCTCTTCAAGGAGCACGAACTGCGGCCGCCCAAGGGTGTGCTGCTGTACGGCCCGCCCGGCTGCGGCAAGACGCTCATCGCCAAGGCCGTGGCCAACTCCCTTGCCAAGAAGGTCGCCGAGGTGACCGGGCAGCCCGCGGGGAAGAGCTACTTCCTCAATATCAAGGGCCCGGAGCTGCTCAACAAGTACGTCGGCGAGACCGAGCGGCACATCCGTCTGGTCTTCCAGCGGGCGCGGGAGAAGGCCAGCGAGGGCACCCCCGTCATCGTCTTCTTCGACGAGATGGAGTCCCTCTTCCGGACCCGTGGGTCCGGTGTCAGCTCGGACGTGGAGAACACCATCGTCCCGCAGCTGCTCGCCGAGATCGACGGTGTGGAGGGCCTGGAGAACGTCATCGTCATCGGTGCCTCCAACCGTGAGGACATGATCGACCCGGCGATCCTCCGTCCCGGCCGGCTCGATGTGAAGATCAAGATCGAGCGCCCGGACGCCGAGGCGGCCAAGGACATCTTCGCGAAGTACCTGAAGGCGTCGCTGCCGCTGCACTCGGACGACCTCGCCGAGCACCGGGGCTCGCCGGAGGCCGCGGTCGACGGCATGATCCAGTCGGTCGTCGAGCAGATGTACGCGGAATCCGAGGAGAACCGTTTCCTGGAGGTCACGTACGCCAACGGCGACAAGGAGGTCCTGTACTTCAAGGACTTCAACTCGGGCGCGATGATCCAGAACATCGTGGACCGGGCCAAGAAGATGGCGATCAAGGCCTTCCTCGACCACGACCAGAAGGGTCTGCGCGTCTCCCACCTGCTCGCCGCCTGCGTGGACGAGTTCAAGGAGAACGAGGACCTGCCGAACACGACCAACCCGGACGACTGGGCCCGGATCTCCGGCAAGAAGGGCGAGCGGATCGTCTTCATCCGCACCCTCGTCACCGGAAAGCAGGGCGCGGACACCGGCCGGTCCATCGACACGGTGGCGAACACCGGTCAGTACCTGTAAGCGGCGGTCCGGCTGCGGATGCCCTGCCCCCGCTCCGGCGGGGGACCCGCGGGGCGTCCGCAGCCGGTTGCGTTCCCGCACACCCGGGGGTCGTCACCCAGGAGGACCCGGTCGGTTACGCACCGGATCCGAGCAATGACGAAAATGATCTCCCCACCACCGCCGAGGCGTTCTAGGCTCAGGGGTACCGCCGAGTCGCACAGCGCGGGGACGGGCACCGCATACGCATCGGAGAAGCAGCGGTACTTGAGCGCCCACCCCATCCCGGGGCGGCGCCGGGCAAGGAGGGCCGCATGACCGTACGGCGAGTAATGGGCATCGAGACGGAGTACGGGATCTCCGTCCCCGGTCACCCGAACGCCAATGCCATGCTCACCTCGTCCCAGATCGTCAATGCCTACGCGGCGGCGATGCACCGGGCGCGCCGCGCCCGCTGGGACTTCGAGGAGGAGAACCCGCTGCGGGACGCCCGCGGCTTCGACCTCGCTCGCGAGACCGCGGACTCCAGCCAGCTCACCGACGAGGACATCGGTCTGGCCAACGTCATCCTGACCAACGGCGCCCGGCTCTACGTGGACCACGCCCACCCGGAGTACAGCGCCCCGGAGGTCACCAACCCGCGCGACGCGGTGCTCTGGGACAAGGCCGGCGAGCGGATCATGGCGGAGGCCGCCGAGCGCGCCGCCCAGGTCCCGGGCTCGCAGCCGATCCATCTGTACAAGAACAACACCGACAACAAGGGCGCGTCCTACGGCACGCACGAGAACTACCTGATGAAGCGGGAGACCCCGTTCTCCGACATCGTGCGCCATCTGACGCCGTTCTTCGTCTCCCGCCAGGTGGTCACGGGCGCCGGCCGCGTCGGCATCGGGCAGGACGGCCACGAGCACGGCTTCCAGCTCAGTCAGCGCGCGGACTACTTCGAGGTCGAGGTGGGGCTGGAGACCACCCTGAAGCGGCCCATCATCAACACCCGGGACGAGCCGCACGCCGACGCCGAGAAGTACCGCCGGCTGCACGTCATCATCGGGGACGCCAACCTCTCGGAGATCTCCACCTTCCTCAAGCTGGGCACCACCTCCCTGGTGCTGTCCATGATCGAGGACGGCTTCATCGCCGTCGACCTGGCCGTCGACCAGCCCGTACGCACGCTGCACCAGGTCTCGCACGACCCTTCCCTGCGCCACCTGATCACACTCCGTAACGGCCGGTCGCTCACCGCGGTCCAGCTCCAGATGGAGTACTTCGAGCTCGCCAGGAAGTACGTCGAGGACCGCTACGGGGCCGACGCGGACGAGCAGACCAAGGACGTCCTGAGCCGCTGGGAGGACGTGCTGAACCGGCTGGAGCGCGACCCCATGAGCCTCTCGGGCGAGCTGGACTGGGTCGCGAAGCGGGAGCTCCTGGAGGGCTACCGGCGCCGCGACGGCCTGGACTGGGACGCCGCCCGGCTGCACCTGGTGGACCTGCAGTACGCCGACGTACGCCCCGACAAGGGCCTCTACAACCGTCTGGTGGCCCGCGGCAAGATGAAGCGCCTGCTGGAGGAGTCCGCGGTCCAGCGGGCCCTGGCGAAGCCGCCGGAGGACACGCGTGCCTACTTCCGGGGGCGCTGCCTGGAACAGTACGCCGACGACGTGGCCGCCGCCTCCTGGGACTCGGTCATCTTCGACCTCCCCGGCCGGGACTCCCTGCAGCGCGTGCCGACGCTGGAGCCGCTGCGCGGCACCCGTAACCACGTCAAGGAGCTCCTGGACCGCTGTCGTACGGCGGAAGAGCTGGTGAGGGTGCTCTCGGGGGGCTGAAAGGGCGCCGATCAGGGAATCATCGAGGTGGCTCCCGGACGTTGAGGTAAGTGCAGAGCCGATGTCGGGCCCTGCGAGTAGGGTCTGATCTTGTACGTCCAACCGAGCGGGGTGAGGGATATGGCGACCAAGGACACCGGCGGCGGACAGCAGAAGTCGACACGCTCCACCGAGGAGGTCGAGGAGACCGCGCAGGACGCGCAGGCCTCCGAGGACCTCAAGGAGCGCCAGGAGAAGTTGTCGGACGACGTGGACTCCGTCCTGGACGAGATCGACGACGTCCTCGAGGAGAACGCAGAGGACTTCGTGCGGTCTTTCGTACAGAAGGGCGGCCAGTAGCACCGGCGCGATCCGTCCCGCGTCCTCTGGCGAGGGGGCGCGGGACGGGTGATATTCACGGCCCCGGGTAAGGTCCGTGCAGAATTCCAAGATCTGGTGGAAGGAATCGTGTGGAAGCCAACACTCGTAGCACAGGGCGTCTGCCGGCTGCCTTCCTGACGCCCGGCTCGTCGTCCTTCATGGATTTCCTGGCGGAGCACTCGCCGGAACTGCTCCCCGGCAAGCGGTCCTTGCCGCCGGTGCAGGGCGCGGTGGAGATCCCGCACGGCACGACGATCGTCGCGGCGACCTTCCCGGGCGGCGTGGTGCTGGCCGGCGACCGGCGGGCGACGATGGGCAATGTCATCGCGCAGCGCGACATCGAGAAGGTCTTCCCGGCCGACGAGTACTCCGCGGTGGGCATCGCCGGCACGGCCGGTCTCGCCGTGGAGATGGTGAAGCTCTTCCAGCTGGAGCTGGAGCACTTCGAGAAGGTCGAGGGAGCCCAACTCTCCCTCGAGGGCAAGGCGAACCGGCTCTCCACGATGATCCGGAACAACCTCGGCATGGCCCTCCAGGGGCTGGCCGTCGTCCCGCTCTTCGCCGGCTGGGACGTGGACCGCGAGAGGGGCCGCATCTTCTCCTACGACGTCACCGGCGGGCGCTCGGAGGAGCACGGCTTCGCGGCCACCGGCTCCGGATCGGTCTTCGCCCGCGGCGCCCTCAAGAAGCTCTACCGCGAGGACCTGACCGAGGACCAGGCCACCACCCTGGTCGTGCAGGCCCTGTACGACGCCGCCGACGACGACTCGGCCACCGGCGGCCCGGACCTGGCCCGCCGTATCTACCCGATCGTCACCGTCATCACCGACGAGGGCTTCCGGAAGCTCACGGAGGCCGAGTCCTCCGAGATCGCCCGCGCCATTCACGAGCGCCGGCTCCAGGAACCGGACGGCCCGCGGGCCGCGCTGCTCTGAGCGACGGGCCGAGCGGAACACCCCCCGTCACCGCCGGGGGCCCCACGTCACTGACAGAAAGGGACGGATAGCCGGTGTCGACGCCGTTCTATGTCTCACCCCAGCAGGCCATGGCCGACCGGGCCGAGTACGCCCGCAAGGGCATCGCGCGCGGCCGCAGCGTGGTCGTCCTGCAGTACGACGACGGAATCCTCTTCGTCGCCGAGAACCCGTCCCGGGCGCTGCACAAGGTCAGCGAGATCTACGACCGGATCGCCTTCGCGGCGGTCGGCAAGTACAACGAGTTCGAGAACCTGCGCATCGGCGGCGTCCGCTACGCCGACCTGCGCGGCTACACCTACGACCGCAACGATGTGACGGCCCGTGGCCTCGCCAACGTCTACGCGCAGACGCTGGGCACCATCTTCTCCAGCGCCGGCGAGAAGCCGTACGAGGTGGAGCTGATCGTCGCGGAGGTCGGCGACGGCCCCGAGGACGACCAGATCTACCGGCTGCCGCACGACGGCTCGATCGTCGACGAGCACGGCTCGGTCGCGGTCGGTGGCAACTCCGACCAGATCGGCAGCTACCTCGACCAGCGGCACCGCGACGGGATGACCCTCGCCGAGGCGCTCAAGCTGGCCATGGAGTCCCTCGCCCGGGACAACAACGGCGGGGAGCGCAGCCTCACCGCCGAGCAGCTGGAAGTCGCGGTCCTGGACCGCAAGCGCCCGCAGAAGCGGAAGTTCAAGCGGGTCCTGGGGCGTCAGCTCTCCCGGCTGCTGGAGCCGGAGGGGCAGACCTCCTCGGACACACCGGCCGTCGAGGACCTGGAGCTCCCCGACGACACGGACTCCTCGGACGACGACAAGTAGAGCCGGGCCGCGGGCCGCCCCCACCCCGCACCCGTGCCGGAGGAAATGCCGGTGCCCCCGACCGCCACGGCGGTCGGGGGCACCGGCATTTCCGCGGTCCGGACGTCAGCCCGCCGCCCGGGCCGTGGAGTCCCGGACGACCAGTTCCACCGGCAGCGCCACGCTCTCCGGCGGCCGGCTCTCCAGTACCGCCAGCAGAGCCGTCATGCCCCGCGCTCCCACCTCCTCGGCGGGCAGCCGCACCGTGGTCAGCTCCGGCTCCACCGCGGTCGCCAGCGAGAGGTCGTCGAAGCCGGTCACCGACACGTCCTCCGGCACGCGCAGCCCCAGCCGCCGCACCGCCTTGCAGGCGCCGGCGGCCAGGACGTCGTCGTCGCACACCAGGGCCGTGGGCCGCGGCCCCGGTCCGGTCAGCGCCCGCTCGGCCGCCTGCCGCGCCGCGTCGACCGTGAGCGCGGAGGTCTCGGTGCGGACGACCGCGTCCGGCGTTGCCCGGAGCGCGTCCGCCAGAGCGTCCGCCCGTACGTGGAAGGTCCAGGAGTCCACCGCCGGTGCGAGATGGAGGAAGCGCCGGTGGCCCAGGGCCAGCAGATGCTCCGTCACCTGCCGCATCCCGTCGGCCACATCGATGTTCACGGTGGCGGCGGCCTCCGGCCCGGCCGGGTCGCTGTCCAGCATCACCAGGGGCAGCCCGCCGGCCCGCATCGCGGCGAGCGCGTCGGCCGCCATCGAGGAGGCGATGACGCCGTCCAGCGCGGTCCGTGACGAGTCGAACGGGTCGCGCGCCCGGCCCACGCCCTCGGGGGAGGGGTAGATCACCACCCCGAACCCGTGCTCGGCGGCGACCCGGGAGGCGCCGGTGTGCACCCGGGCGAAGAACTCGTTCGTCAGGGCGGGCACCACCAGCAGCGCCGTCCGGGTGCGGCCCATCCGGAGGTCGCGCGCCGCGAGGTTGGGCCGGTAGCCGAGGTCCGCCGCGGCCTCCCGCACCGCCCCGGCCGTCCGCTCCGAGACCCGGCCGCGCCACTTGTCGCCGAGCACCAGCGAGACCGTCGCCTGCGAGACGCCCGCGGCCCGGGCCACATCCCGGCTCGTCACCCGGGCGGCGGCCGGTGCCGCCCCCTGGCCGCGGCGGGCGCCCGAGCGCCGGGGCGCCGCGGTCCCCGGGCGTCCGGAGGCCTCCGGAGCGCCGTTCCCGGCTCCGCCGGTTCCGGGCGCGCCGCCGCTGTCGGCTCTCGTCACGGTGCCTCCGCCGTTCGTTCTCGGTTCGTCACGTCGTCCCGTGGACGGGTTGTTCTCGGGCCGCGGCTTCCGGGTGGACCCGCGGACGGGCCACATGGTACGTATAACGACGGACGTTATACGTAAAACCTGGGTCCGCCCGGGCGACAGAGAGGGCGGACCATGGCGGCGGGCTACGCGCAACTGCTCCGGACACGGCACGCGGCCCGGCTGCTGACGGGCACTCTCGTGGGCCGGCTGCCCAACGCCGTGGCCGCCATCGCCATCGTGCTCTTCGTCCGGGGGGAGGGCGGCAGCTACACCCTGGCCGGGGTCCTGTCGGCCGTCTACGGCCTCGCCACGGCCGTCGGGCAGCCCCTGCTGGGCCGCGCGGTGGACCTCTGGGGCCAGCCCCGGGTGATGCTCCCCGCGGCGGTGCTGTCGGCGCTGGGCATGGCGCTGTTCACCGTGGTGGGCATCGAGCCGCTCCCGGTGGCCTACGCGGCGATGCTGGTGGCCGGTGTCTTCACCCCGCCGCTGGAGGGCGGGCTGCGGGCGCTGTGGCCGGGCGTGCTGGGCCGCGAGGACCAGGTGCACGCCGCGTACGCCCTGGACGCGGTGGCCCAGGAGATCATGTTCACCGTGGGCCCGCTGCTGGTCACGGCCTCCGTGGCGCTCTGGTCCGAGGCGACGGCGCTGTTGGTCATCAACGCCCTGGGGGTCCTGGGCGCACTCTCCGTCGTCGTCTCCGAGCCCTCCCGCACCTGGCGCTCGGCGCCCCGCGAGGCGCACTGGCTCGGCGCCCTCCGGTCGGCGGGCCTGCTCGCGCTGCTGGGCTCGTTCTTCTTCGTCGGTATGGCGCTCGGCTCCATAGCGGTGGCCGCGCTCGCGTACTCGGACACGACCGGCGGGGACACCGTCTACGGCGTGCTGATGGCCGCCGTGGGCGGGGGCGCTCTCGCCGGCGGCGTGGTCTACGGGGCCCGGCAGTGGCCCGGCGAGCCCGAGCGGCGCCTGAAGGTGCTGGTGGGGCTGCTCGCGCTGGGCTATCTGCCGCTCACCCTGACGCCCGCCGTCGTCCCGATGGCCGTGCTGGCCACGCTCGCCGGGGTCTTCCTGGCCCCGGCGCTCGCCTGCGCCTTCGTCGTCGTCGACCGGCACGCTCCGCGCGGCACCGTGACCGAGGCGTTCTCCTGGCTGGTCACCACGTTCACGGTCGGTGCGGCGGTCGGAACGGCTGCCGCGGGACCCGCCGTCGAGCACAGCGGCACCCCCGCGGGTTTCGCGGTCGCGGGAGCCGGTGGAGTCTGTGCGCTGCTCGTCCTGCTGGCCACCCGGCGGGCCCTCGCGGTTCCCTCCGGTGTGACGGAGAGTGAAACCCCTGCGGAAAATGATCGAACCGGTGCCGTCGAACCCGGTTTCAGAGCAGGCCATCAGGCGTAATGTTCAGTCATGGACCGCCGCATTTTCGGGCTGGAGAACGAGTACGGCGTCACGTGCACGTTCAGGGGACAGCGCCGACTGTCGCCTGACGAAGTGGCGCGGTACCTCTTCCGCCGTGTCGTTTCCTGGGGCCGCAGCAGCAATGTCTTCCTGCGCAACGGCGCCCGCCTCTACCTGGACGTGGGCTCGCACCCGGAATACGCAACCCCCGAGTGCGACAACGTGACCGAGCTGGTCACGCACGACAAAGCGGGCGAGCGCATTCTCGAGGGCCTGCTCGTCGACGCAGAACGCCGCCTGCACGAGGAGGGAATCGCAGGCGACGTCTATCTCTTCAAGAACAACACCGATTCGGCGGGAAACTCCTACGGCTGCCACGAGAACTACCTCGTGGCGCGGCACGGGGAGTTCTCCCGGCTCGCGGACATCCTCATCCCCTTCCTCGTCACCCGGCAGCTGCTCTGCGGCGCGGGCAAGGTGCTGCAGACCCCGCGTGGCGCGGTCTACTGCGTCAGCCAGCGCGCGGAGCACATCTGGGAGGGCGTCAGCTCGGCGACGACCCGCTCCCGGCCGATCATCAACACCCGTGACGAACCGCACGCCGACGCCGAGCGCTACCGCAGGCTCCATGTCATCGTCGGCGACTCCAACATGTCCGAGACGACCATGCTGCTCAAGGTCGGGGCCACCGACCTCGTGCTGCGCATGATCGAGGCGGGCACGGTGATGCGTGACCTCACCCTGGAGAACCCGATCCGGGCCATCCGCGAGGTCAGCCACGACATCACCGGACAGCGCAAGGTGCGCCTGGCCAGTGGCCGCGAGGCCTCCGCCCTGGAGGTCCAGCAGGAGTACTACGAGAAGGCCGTCGACTTCTGCGAGCGCCGGGGCATCGTCAGCGGCACGGTCGAGCGGGTCCTGGAGCTCTGGGGCCGCACCCTCGAGGCCGTCCGCGACCAGGAGCTGGACCGGATCGCCACCGAGATCGACTGGGTGATGAAGTACAAGCTCATCGAGCGGTACCGGGCCAAGAACAACATCACCATGTCGCACCCGCGGATCGCGCAGATAGACCTCGCGTACCACGACATCCACCGCCGCCGTGGCCTCTACTACCTGCTGGAGAAGCGCGGCCAAGCGGCCCGGGTCTGCAACGACTTGAAGATTTTCGAGGGCAAGTCGGTGCCGCCGCAGACCACCCGCGCCCGGCTGCGCGGCGACTTCATCCGGCGTGCCCAGGAGCAGCGCCGGGACTTCACCGTCGACTGGGTGCACCTCAAGCTCAACGACCAGGCGCAGCGCACCGTACTGTGCAAGGACCCGTTCCGGTCGGTGGACGACCGGGTGGAGAA
>NZ_JBYITE010000043.1:0-63496 GCF_057709105.1 Streptomyces sp. bgisy100 | reverse complement strand
CGCCTCGGCGGCACCCGCGAGCCCGGCCCGTTCCAGTGCCCCGTGGCCTCCTCTGGCGGCGTCCAACGCCGTCAGGGCGTCCAGGCCACTGCGGAGGCGCATCACATCGGTGGTGCCGACCGCGTAGGGTCGGGCCGCGACCAGGGGCACGGCTGCCGCCGTCGCCCCGGTGGTGGCGGTCAGGAAGTTCCTGCGGTGCACAGGGGCCTCCGTCCTGGTAACGCTCGGTCGGCCCGCCGGAGGGGTGAAGCCCAGCACCTCGGCGGTACGGCCGAATATGACCTCCAGCGCTTCGCGCTGTCGAGGGTGGGGCCAGCGGGACTTTCCGGTCAGCCAGTGGCGCACCGTGCGGTCGCTCACGGTGCCTTCCCTGCCGAGGGACCGAAGGTAGTCGTTCACGGCCTCCGCCAACTCGACCTGTGTCAGACCCGCTTCATTGAGCGCGGCCGCCAACTGTTCGTTCGCCTGCACGTCTTCACGGTAGCGAGGTAGCCGGGATCACGGCGCCGGACCGGCCATGAAATTTCCGGTTTCCCGCACTGCACGCCGAAGCGAACTTTCCTCACAGTCTGTCACCATCCGTCGTTCACTGAGTGACAGGCGGCCGCCGAAGGGACAGTTCGGCGGCCGGCCGGAGTGGCCCGTGCCCGCCCCCGTCGGGGCGGGCCGCACCGCCCGATCACTGACGAGGGTTCCTGATGAACGTGACCACCACCTCCCGCGCGACCGGACACCCCGGATACAGCGAGACCCTGCCGCGCGAGCCCGGCAGCGCCGCCACCGCCCGGCGCCTGGTGCGCGTCGCACTGGCCGCCTGGGGCCTGGACGACGTGGCCGAGGACGGCGCTGTGATCGTCTCCGAGCTGGTGTCCAACGCCGTTCGGCACGCGCGGCGCGAGAGCATCCGTGTGGTGGTCGAGCGCACCGCCGTGCGAACCGTCCGGGTGGCCGTCGCGGACTTCTCCCGTGCGCGGCCCGTACCGCGAGCCCCCGGGAACGGCGAAGAGGGCGGGCGCGGCCTGTTCCTCGTGGCGGCGCTGGCGGCCGCCTGGGGCACGGACGAGCGGCAGTGGGGCAAGGTCGTGTGGGCGGACGTGGAGGGGCGAGGATGAGCGTCGTGCGGCGGACCTCCTGGGTGGGCAACCGGTCCCGGGGCCGGGCTCAGCCGTTGCGGTCGCCCAGGCCTGGTTCACCACGGCGGTCGCCCCGGCGGCCACCGGAGCCGGGACGCCCTGGGAGGCGGCCCGGCTGGCGGCGCACCGGGCGGCGGTCACCGACGCGGTGCGCCGCTTCATCGCGCCGGGGTAGGAGCAGCGTCCGGGACGGGACCGGAGCGTTGCCGGTGACCCGCTGGTGCCCCCGCCGGGCGGGAGTCGGTAGCATTCCGGAGCAATTCCCCCTGGACGAGGACGGCTCATGAGCACCACCCCGGCACGACGGCGCGCGACCGCCGTCGTCGTGGGTGTGCTGCTGGCGCTGACCGGCGTGCTGCTGTGCAAGCCGTGGGTACCGGCCGGCCCCCCACAGGCCGCCGCAGCCCCGGCCGGCACAGCCCCGGTGGACGCAGCCCTGGTGGACGCAGCCCCGGCCGACACCGCCCTGACCGCCGCGGACCCGACCCTTGCGGTCCCGGCCTTTGCCCCGCAGGCCGAAACCGGCCGGGCGGACGCGGACCGGGACGGGGACGGGGACGGCCGGGCGGCCCCGGATCAGCGAGCCGACCGCTTCCCGGAGGATGTCCAACAGCCGTCACCGGACGGCGATGCACGCCACCACGGCCCCCGGGCCGCGGCGCACGACCGGACGGCTCCGGCAACGGCCCCGTTCCGCACCGATGTCGACGACTCCCCCCGCATAGACGACCCCACCGGACTCGACGGCTCCACCCGAATCGACGGCTCCGGCGGACCGGGCTGTCAGGAACGGGACCGGGACACCGGCCCCCAGCCCGCCGTGCCACCCCGCAGCGGGCCCTCGCAGGACCATGTGTCCCTGCTGGCGGAACGGCCCTCGCCCGACTGCCGGACCGTGCTGAGCGTGGTGCACACCCGGCCGGCCATGACCGCCGCGCCGCTCACCGCGCCCACCCCGGTCGAACTCTCGGTGCTGCGGGTGTAGACGACGCCGGGCCCCCGCCCGTGCCTTCGTCCCCCGTACTTTCCCCGGTGCCCGCGGCGCTCAGCGCTCGCGTGCTCCGTCCTGCACCCTGAGGAGATCCTCATGGCTCCGGCCACCCCATCCGGTCGCAAGACCTCCCGGCGCGGCATCGTCATCGGTATCGGTGTCGCGTTCGCCGCGCTGCTGCTCGGCTTTCTGTCCCAGTTCGCCACCGGCTCGTCGGACGGCTCCGGCGGTGCCGGCGACACCGCGTCCGACGCGGGATCCTCCAGTTCCGAGGCGGACACCTACGCCCAGTTGGCGAAACTGGCCCGCCGCGACCCCGGCGACAAGCTGGCGCAGGGCCGCGCGGACGCTCCCGTGGTCATGATCGAGTACGCGGACTTCGGCTGCTCGTTCTGCGGGAAGTTCGCCCGCGACACCGAACCCGACCTGGTGAAGAAGTACGTCGACCGCGGGGTGCTCCGCATCGAGTGGCGCAATCTGCCCATCTTCGGCAAGGCCTCCGAGCGGGCGGCGCGCGCCTCCTGGGCAGCCGGCCGGCAGGGCCGGTTCTGGGAGTTCCACAAGGCGGCCTACGCGGATGAGGACTCCAAGGCCAAGGGCTTCGGCGCGGACCGGCTCGACGCGCTGGCCCGCGAGGCGGGCGTGGACGACCTGAGGCGGTTCCGGAACGACCTCGACAGCGCGGCGGCGCGGAAGGCCGTGCGCCGCGACCAGCAGGAGGGCTACCGGCTCGGGGCCTCCAGCACACCGTCGTTCCTGGTCAACGGGCGTCCCATCGCCGGGGCCCAGCCGCCGGAGGCGTTCGCCCAGGCGATCGACGCGGCACGGGAGGCGGCCGGCCGGAAGGCGGCCGGGAAGTGACCGACATCGGCTACCTCGCGGCGTTCCTCGGCGGACTGCTGGCGCTGCTGAGCCCGTGCAGCGCCCTGCTGCTGCCCGCGTTCTTCGCCTACTCGATCGACTCGGCGTCCCGGCTGCTGGCCCGGACCGGCATCTTCTACCTGGGGCTGGCGACGACTCTGGTCCCGCTGGGTGCCGCGGGTTCGCTGGCCGGGCGGCTCTTCTACGGGCACCGGGACCAGTTGGTCACCACGGGCGGCTGGCTGATCATCGCCCTCGGCGCCGCCCAGATCCTGGGGCTGGGCTTCACGTCCCGGAGGCTGCAGGCCGCATCCGGACGGATCCGGCCGACGACCGCGCTGTCCGTCTACGCGCTCGGCGCGGTCTACGGGCTGGCGGGCTTCTGCGCGGGACCCATCCTCGGCAGTGTGCTGACCGTGGCGGCGGTGCACGGCTCTCCGGCATACGGCGGTGCGCTGCTGGCGGTGTACGCGCTCGGCATGGCGATGCCGCTGTTCCTGCTGGCGCTGCTCTGGGAGCGGTTCGACCTGGGCCGTCGCCGCTGGCTGCGGGGCCGGCCGCTGCGCGTCGGACGGCTGGAACTGCACACCACGTCCCTGTTGTCGGGGGCCTTCTTCATCCTGCTGGGCACGGTCTTCCTGGTGTACGACGGCACGTCCGCGCTGCCCGGACTGCTCGGCGTGGACGACTCCTACGAGGCCGAGCGGTGGGCGCAGCGGGTCGGGACGGCCGTCCCGGACGGTCTGCTGCTGGCCGGGATCGTGGCGGCCGTGCTGGTGGTGCTGCTGGTCCGAGGGTTGCGGAGCCGCAGCAGGGAGCAGTAAACGGGGCCCGCCGACGGGCCGATGGGCTCGGGCCGCTCGTTGCGCCGTCGCGCGTACGGGCGGCCCGAATCCGTAGGCCCGATTCCTTGGGGCCCGGCTCGGTGGGACCCGGCTCCGTGGGAACCAGCTCCGTGGGAACCAGCTCCTTGAGGCCCGGCTCCTTTGGGCCCGGGCTCCTTGAGGCCCGAATCCGTGAGTCCTGCGCCTCTCCGGGCTGATGATCAGTGCGGCCGTCCGCCGCTCAGGAGACGGGCGTTCGTCGATCGGGTGATGTCCGGCCGGCAGGCCGTGGCTCGCCGGTCGTGGCGGGCGCGAGCCGGGAGACTGCTCCCGCACCGATGGTCACGCTGTGAAGTGGGTGGGCAAATGCGGCCGGTCAGCCGACGACGGGTACTCCAGGGCAGTGCGGTCACCGCCACGGCGGTGACGGGCGTGGCGGGCTCCCCGTTCGCCGGCTTCGGGGGGCTGGTCCAGGCCGCTCCGCGCGGGACCGTTCCCGACTCCGCGTGGGAGGAGTTGAACCGGTCGCTGGACGGGACCCTCATCCGGCCGGAGGACGACGGCTACAACACCTGGGGACACCCGCAGAACCTGCGGTACGACGCGAAGCGGCCGGCGGGCGTGGCGGTGTGCCACACCGCACGTGACGTCCGGACGTCCATCCTCTGGGCCGCGCGGACCGGGGTGCACCTGGCCGCCCGCTCCGGGGGCCACAGCTACGGCGGGTACTCCGCCACCACCGGGCTGCTGGTGGATCTGGGCCAGCTCGACCGGGTCCGGGTGGACCGGCGGGAGGGCACCGTCACGGTCGGTGCGGGAGCCCGGAACACCGATCTCTACAACGCCCTGCAGCCGTTCGGCGCGGCCGTTTCGGCGGGTCGGTGCCCCACGGTGGGGATCAGCGGGCTGACGCTGGGCGGCGGCTTCGGCTTCAGCTCCCGGATGCTGGGCCTGACCTGCGACAGTCTCCTGCGGACCACGGTGGTGACGGCCGCGGGCAATCTGCTGGAGAGCGACGCGGTCCGGCACTCCGATCTGTTCTGGGCGTGCCGGGGCGGGGGCGGCGGGAACTTCGGCATCAACACCGGGTTCACCTTCCGTACGACCCCGGTCGACCGGGTGTCGGTGTATCAGCTCGACTGGGACTGGGAGGATGTACCGGCGGCGTTCGCCGCGGTCCAGGCCCTGGTCATGGCGGCACCGAACGCCTTCTCCTGCCGGATCGGCGGCGGGGCCGCCGGCCGGACCCGGAAGGAGATCCGGTCCCGGCGGACCCTGTCCGCGCTCGGGCAGTACTTCGGCCCGGCGGACGAACTCCGGGAACTGCTCGACCCGGTGCTGCGTGCGGCGCGGCCGCAGCGGGTGCTGATCGAGAACCGGAGCTTCTGGCAGGCGAAGGACTTCTTCTACCACAGCGTTCCCAGCGGCCGGTACGCCGTGAGCTCCCGGTACCTCGACCGCCCGCTGCCCGACCGGGGTGTCGAGGCGTTCGTCGACGCCGTCGACGTCTGGCCCGGCAGCTCGAACCCGGACGGGGCGGGCATGGCGATGTTCGCCTGGGGCGGGGCCATCGGCGACACCGGCCCCCGGGAGACCGCGTTCTGGCACCGCTCGGCCCACTTCCTGCTCGCCACCGAGACGACCTGGGCGGAGCAGGACCCACCGTCCCTGGTCCGCGCGAACCTCGACTGGCTGAACGCGCTGAACCACGCCCTGGAGCCGTACGACAACGGGTACGCCTACCAGAACTTCATCGATCCGGCGCTGCGCGACTGGAAGCGGGCCTACTACGGCGGCAACTATCCGCGGCTCACCGAGGTGAAGCACGCCTACGACCCCGGGAATCTCTTCCGGTTCCGGCAGAGCATCACGGGCTGACCGCGCGCGGCGGCGCCCCGGACCGGCCGGTCCGGGGCAGGCCGTGCGCCGGCCGGCGGCGCCTGACACGCCGCGGGGTCACTCGGCCACGCCGTCCAGGTGCGGCAGATAGTGCTCCAGGCGCTCCCGCTTGGCCCGCAGGTAGCGGATGTTCTCCTCCGAGGGCGGCATCAGCAGCGGCACCTGCTCGGCGATCTTGACGCCGTGGCGCAGCAGCGCCTCGCGCTTCAGCGGGTTGTTGGACAGCAGCCGCACGGACCGCACATCGAGGTCGTGCAGCATCTCCGCGGCCACCCGGTAGTCGCGGGCGTCGACCGGGAGCCCGAGGGCGAGATTGGCCTCGACGGTGTCCAGGCCCTCGCTCTGCAGCTTCATCGCCTGGAGTTTGGCCAACAGGCCGATGCCCCGCCCCTCGTGGCCGCGGAGGTAGACGAGAATGCCGCGCCCCTCGGCCGCGATGGCGCGCAGCGCCGCGGTGAGCTGGTCGCCGCACTCGCAATGCGTGGACCCGAAGCCGTCGCCGGTGAGGCACTCCGAATGCACGCGGGTGAGAACCCCCTCCCCTCCCTCCACATCGCCGTATACGAGCGCGACTTGTTCTTCCCCGCTCGCTCGGTCCAGATAGCCTATAGCGAGAAAATCGCCGTGCACGGTAGGCAGTCGGACATTTACCACGCGCTCGGCGCCTTGCGGCCGAGTACTGCCGTCGAACACGACATCACTAACTGTCATGGCGGGATCCTACCTCTGCCGGTAATCGCTCAGCTGTGTAGGCGAACAATGCCATAAGAACGCCAACGAAGCACCCCCGCCATCCAGTTCGGCCGACGTTCCGGCAGGTCCGCGTAGGGTACTCCTGCGGGCGCGTTCGGAAAGGCCGGTTGCGTCCGCTCATTCTGGCCGCCCGGCGGCGGCACCCGCAGCGCAAAGAACGAAAGGCCGGAAAGACATGAGCGGTTCGGGAACGCACGAGCGGGCCTCGGGCCTGCTGCCGCGGAGCACCACCGAGGAGGTCCGGGGGCGGCGGCCGGCCGTCGCGATCCTGCCCGTCGGCAGCTTCGAGCAGCACGGCGCCTTCCTCCCGCTGGCGACCGACACGGTGATCGCCTGCACCATCGCACGGGAGATCGCCGCAGCGTACCCGGTGTTGCACCTGCCTCCGGTGACCGTCTCCTGCTCCCACGAGCACGCCGACTGGCCGGGGACGGTGAGCATCTCGGCCGCCACCCTGCACGCCGTCGTGGGGGACATCGCGGCCTCGCTGCGGCGGTCCGGCATCGGATCCTTGATTCTGTTGAACGCTCACGGCGGGAATTACGTACTCCGTAACGTGGTTCAGGAATCTGCCGGCAGTGGCACCCGCATGGCACTTTTCCCGGGGCCCGCGGACTGGGATGCCGCGCGGAACCGGGCCGGTGTACAGACGTCCTCGCACAGTGATATGCACGCGGGAGAACTGGAGACGTCCATCCTGTTGCACGCGCATCCGGAACTGGTCGGAACCGGCTATGAAACGGCGGACTGTCTTGCCGACGACCGCCGGCATCTGCTGAGTCTCGGTATGGCTCCCTATACGGAGTCCGGGGTGATCGGCCGTCCTTCCCTGGCGTCCGCGGAGAAGGGAAAGGAGTTGCTGGCCGGTCTTGTCGATTCCTTCGACGAGTACCTCACGCTTCTCACCGCATAGCAGACATTCACCCCGTCCTGTCCCTTTCCGTGAGGCCCCCGGGCCGCCGGTGACAGGATGCATTCCGCATGCCCCGACAGGCCTGCCCCGACAGAGGGGACGGACACCGCGGCCTACCCGCGGCACCTCTCCCGTGACGAAAGGCACCCATGACCCGATCGACCGACTCCGCCGTCGTCCCCCGGCCGGTCCGTCCCCGGCAGGTGACCCGATGACCGGCCCCGCCGAGGAGCGCCGCGGCGCCCCGCTCGACGCCGGGAGCGCCTGGGACCGGCTCCGCGGAATCCGCTCCGCGGCGGACGCCGAGGCCACCGGGCTGGTCCCGGACGGGAACGGCACTCCGCGCTGGGGGCAGGAGGCCTCGCCGGAGGCGGCGCTGCTGGCCGACCGGTATCTGCCGCTGTGCCTGGGCGGTCCGCGGCTCGCCGTCGCCCAGCTCGGGCAGAGCCTCGACGGGTTCATCGCCACCCGCACCGGCGACGCCGACTACGTCACCGGCGAGGAGGACCGCTGCCATCTGCACCGGCTGCGGGCCCTGGTCGACGCGGTGGTCGTCGGCGCCGGGACGGCGGTGGCGGACGATCCGCAGCTCACCGTGCGGGCCTGTACCGGGGTGAGCCCGGTGCGGGTGGTGCTCGACCCGGACGGCCGGGTGCCGCTGCGGCGCCGCGTATTCACCGACGGGGCCGCACCGACCCTGTGGGTGGTGGGCGCCGGCCGCGTGCAGGAGCGCACCGTGCCGGACGGGGTCGAGGTGCTGACCCTGCCGGACCGCGCCGCGTTCGCTCCCCGCCGCCTGGTCGAGGCCCTCGCCCGGCGCGGTCTCGGCCGGGTGCTGATCGAGGGCGGCGGCGTCACCGTCTCCCGCTTCCTGCACGAGCGCGCCCTGGACCGCCTCTATGTGACCGTGGCTCCGGTGCTGCTGGGGGACGGCATACCGGGGCTCCGCTTCCCCGGCACGCCGGTGATGCGCGATGCGCTACGCCCGCCGGTGCGCCGCGCCGCTCTCGGCGAGGACACGCTCTTCGAACTCGATCTGCGGGCGCTCCCGCCGCAGCCGGGCGACGAACGGACCGGCGAGCACGCCGACGCCGGGCAGGCTCGCGGCGAAGGCCAGCACGCCGTACACCACGGAGACGGTCAGTCCCTGAGCCGCGCCTAGTCCGGCGGCCCCGAACGCCCAGGCGGTGACGCCCTCCCGCGGCCCCCAGCCGCCGACGTTCAGCGGCAGGGCCATGGCGAGCAGCGCGAGCACCGCCAGGGGCAGCAGGGCCGCGACGGACGCCTGCGACCCGGCGACGCGGGCGGCGAGGACGAACATGCCGAGGTGTCCCGCGAGCACCGCCAGCGAGGAGACCACCACGCCGGGCCAGAGGTCGCGGGCGAGCAGCGCCCGGCGCGCCTCGGCCAGCACGGCGCGGCAGGCCCGGCTCCGGCGGGAGGTGCCGGGCCTGCCGCGCAGCCACAGGACGGCGGCGGCGCCGGCCGCGCCCAGCAGGGCGAGGGTCACGACGGCGCCGGGGGTGGTCAGCGCGTCCCGGACGGCCGCGGACGCCGGGGACAGCGGGGTCAGCACCACGGCGGCCCCGACGGCGATCAGCGCCACCTGGCCCGCGGCCCGTTCGAGAACCACCGCGCGCACCCCCCGCCCGAGGTCGCCGGCGTGCTGCCCGTGCTGGACGGCGCGGTGCACATCGCCGAGGACACCGCCGGGCAGTGCCGCATTCAGGAACAGCGCCCGGTAGTAGTCGGCGACGGCCCGGCCCAGCGGCAGCCGAAGGTCCAGGCCCCGGGCGACCAGGCACCAGCGCCAGGCGCTGCAGACGGTGGTGAGCACGCCGAGGGCGACGGAGGCCAGCAGGGCCGGGCCGTCGATCCTGCGCAGCCCGTCGAGGAACGCGCCGGTGCCCAGCCGCCACAGCAGCACCGCGAGGATGGCCACGCCGGCGAGGGTGCGGAGCCGTTCCCGTGCGGTACGCGACATCACGCGCCCGCCGGGGGCAGGGCGAGCAGGTCGCTGTGGTGCACCACCACCCGCAACTCCCCCGCCGCGCACGCCGCCAGGCGGCGCCGCAGATACTCCTCCGCACGGGCGGCGAGGTCCGGGCGCTGTTCGCAGGCGGCGGCGACCCAGCCGCGGAGCCACTCCGCCGCCAGCGCGGACGCGTCGGGGCCCAGCCGCCACGCACTGCTGGCGACCCGTACCGTCGCGCCCGCCGCTTCGAAGGCGCCGGTGGCGGCGGCGACGGCGTCCGGCCCCAGCAACTCCTCGCGCCGCTGGTGGGCGTTGAACGCGTCGGCGATCTCCGCGTCCAGCGGGTCGGCGGGGGTGATCTCCACCCGCCCGACCACCGAGAGCGCCAGCAGGGCCGGGCACCCGGCGCCGGTGCAGGCGGCGACGAGCCGGTCCAGCTCCTCGGGGGTGAGCACGTCGAGCAGCGCGGATGCGGTGACGAGCGAGGTGCCCGCCAGGGCCTCCGCCGTCAGGCCGGCGATCGGACCGCACGCGGTGGCCACGGTGACGGGGCTGCCGTCGGCCGCCCCGGACGGTGCCGACGCGGCGGCCCGGGCGAGCAGTTCGGGGTCGTGGTCGTGCAGGATCCAGTGCTGGGCACCGGGCAGGCGGGGCGCGAGCCAGCGGCCCATGGAGCCGGTGCCGCAGCCGAGGTCGCGGACGACCTGCGCCCCGTCCCCGGTGTCCCGTCGGCCGGACGCCAGGTGGTCGCGCAGCGGGCCGAGGAGTGCTCCAGCTCGGGCGGCGGCGTCCGCGGGCTCCCGCAACTGCAGCCACTCCGGGGCGTAGCGCGTGGTGTCGTCGTCGAGTCCGTCCGCGGAGTGCGGGGCGGCGCCTGCCGCGTCCTGCGGGGTGTGCGGTGTCGTGGTGTCGGTGGTGCTCATGCGGCCCTCCGGGGCTCCTGTCGAAGCTGTTCCAGCACTCCGGCGAGACGCTTCGCGGTGCTGTCCCACCCTTCCAGCGTGCTGCGTCGCCGCCGGGCGGCGTCCCGCAGCCGGCTGCGCAGACCGGGCTCCTCCAGCCAGCGGCGGAGCGCCGCGGTGAGCGCGGCCCGGTCGCCCGGCGGCACGAGGATGCCCGGCACGGTCCCGTCGGGCGCCCGGCCGACGGCCTCCGGGAGGCCGTCCACGGCGGTCGCCAGCACGGGTGTGCCGCGCGCCAGGGCCTCGGTCACGACCATGCCGTAGGTCTCGGCGTAGGACGGGAGGACCAGCAGGTCGGCGGCGGCGTAGCAGGCGTCCAGTTCCGCGCCGGAGCGCGGCCCGACGAGCCGCAGCCGCTCTTCCAGGCCGTGTTCCTCGACGAGTTCGCGCAGCCGGGCGACGTGCGCGAGATGCTGCTGCAGGCTGCCGACGCAGTCGCAGGTCCAGGGCAGGTCGGCAACGGCGGCCAGCGCCTCGGCGAGCCGGTGCTGCCCCTTGCGCGGCGTGACCGCGGCGACGCAGAGCAGCCGGGTACCGCCGTCGGTGCCGGGCGCCTCGGGCGCGAGGTCGACGCCGGGGGCGGCGACATGGACCCGGGCGGCGTCGAGCCCGTGGTGGGCCACCAGCCGACGGCCGGCCCAGGTGCTGGTGGCCACCACCGCCGGTACGGCGCGCAGGGTGCCGCGCTCCCGTGCGTCGAGGTCCGCGGCCAGGGCGGGGGCGAGCCCGGTCTCGTCACCGAGCGGCAGGTGCACCAGGACCGCCAGCCGCAGCCGCCCGGCCTCGGGGCCGACGATGTCGGGGACGCCGCAGGCCACGAGGCCGTCGAGGAGGACGACGGTGCCGTCCGCGAGGTCCGCGAGCAGCCGTGCGAGATCCCGGCGCGCGGCGGTTCCGGCCTGCGGCCAGGTTCCCGGGACGGTGTGCTCGCGGACCTGCCAGCCGGCCGCGGGCAGGTCCTGGCAGATCCGGCGGTCGTAGGTGTTGCCGCCGCTCGGGGCGGCCGGGTCGTCGACGTCCCCGGGCATGACGACGTGCACCGTGCGCGCGTCGTCCGTCGCGGGGCCGGCGCCGTTCACAGCGGGCGCTCGTAACTCGCCCAGGCGACGTGGGACTCGTGCAGGGTGACCGTGATGCCGTCGAGCCCGCGCGCTCCTTCGCCGAGCGCGCCGGCGTGGACGCGGTCGGCCAGCCGGTCGGCGACGACCTTGGCCAGGGCCTCGGTGGAGGTGTTGACCCCGGTGAAGTCGGGTTCGTCGTCGAGGTTGCGATAGTTGAGGTCACCGAGCACGGCGGCGAGTTCCTGGCCGGCCAGTCCCATGTCGACCACGATGTTGTCGGCGTCGAGTTCGGCGCGGCGGAACGAGGCGTCCACGATGAAGGTCGCTCCGTGCAGGCGCTGTGCCGGGCCGAAGACCTCACCGCGGAAGCTGTGGGCGACCATGAAGTGGTCGCGGACGGTGACGCTGAACAACGGATGCCCCTCCGGGATTCTTGTGCCCCTGGGCGGGGCACGGGTGGCTCACCCGGGTCCGTGGTCCGGGCCCGGGTCGGTGCGTGTGCTGATGAGTACGGACCGGGCCGCGCTCCTGCTCAGACCGGATTCTCCGAGTCCTCGTACCGCACGCGGTGGCACAGCGCCGGGAGGTCGCCGGAGGCGAGCCGCGGCATGACCGCGGGCAGCTCGTCGAAGGCGCACTCCCCGGTGATCAGCGCGTCGAACGCCGGGTCGGCGAGCAGCTCGAGGGAGAGCGCGAGCCGGTCGGCGTAGGTGCGGCGGGAGCGCCGCGCCGGGGACACCGCCCCGACCTGGCTGCTGCGCACGACCAGGCGGCGCGAGTGGAAGGCCTCGCCGAGCGGCAGGCTGATCCGGCGGTCGCCGTACCAGCTCATCTCCAGGACCGTGCCGTCCGGGTCGAGGAGTTCGAGGGAGCGGGCGAGGCCGGCCTCGGTGGCGCTGGCGTGCACCACGAGGTCGAGGCCGTCCGCGGCCTCCTCGGGGAGGGCGAAGTCCACGCCGAGGGCCTTGGCGATACCGGCCTTCGCCGGGTCGGCGTCGACGAGCTGGACCCGGACGCCGGGGTAGCGGTTCAGGAGTGCGGCGACGCTGCAGCCGACCATGCCCGCGCCGACCACGGCGATCCGGTCGCCGATCATCGGGGCGGCGTCCCACAGGGCGTTCACCGCGGTCTCGACCGTTCCGGCCAGCACGGCCCGGTGCGCGGGTACGGTGTCCGGCACCGGGGTCACGGCGTTCGCCGGGACGACGAAACGGGTCTGGTGCGGGTAGAGGGAGAAGACCGTCCGGCCGAGCAGTCCGGGCGGCCCGTCCTCGACGCGACCGACGTTGAGGTAGCCGTACTTGACCGGCCCGGGGAAGTCGCCGTCCTGGAAGGGGGCGCGCATCGTGGCGTGCTGGCTCTCGGGAACCCCGCCCCGGAAGACCAGGGTCTCGGTGCCGCGGCTCACCCCGGAGTACCGCGTCCGCACCAGGACCTCGCCGGCGGCGGGCCCGGTGAGGGGGGCCTGCCGGATCTCGCCGTGGCCGGGAGACCGGAGCCAGAAGGCGCGTGCTGTGCGCTGCATCGACATCCTCCTGAACGGTCGGGCGCTGGCTCACGTACGTACGTCGTGACGAGGGCGCGGTCACGATACGCGGCCCTCACGCAGCTTGTCACACAACGGGAGGAGGCCCATGGCCGTCTACGAGGGCTACGGCACCCAGGTGTTCCACCGGGAGACCACCACGGGAATGGGCGCGCAGCTGGCCCTGCTGGGGCTGCTCTGGACAGCGGTCGGACTGGGTCCGGCCGGCTGGCTCACGGGGGCGGTCTTCGCGGTGTCCACCTGGGTGGTGCTCACCCGTGCCCTGCGCCGGTCGTGGACCCGGTCGTTCGGACCGGCCAACGGCGTCACGCTGGCCCGCGCGATCCTGGTGGGGGGTGTGACCGCGCTGGTCGCGGACTCCTTCGTGCGGCAGCCGTCGGTGGCCGTCCTGGTCGCCCTGGCGACGGTGGCGCTGATCCTCGACGGGGTGGACGGCCAGGTCGCCCGGCGCACCGGGACGGCGACCCCGCTCGGCGCGCGCTTCGACATGGAGGTCGACGCGTTCCTGATCCTGGTGCTCAGCGTGCACGTCGCGACGGCGCTGGGGCCGTGGGTACTGCTGATCGGCGCCATGCGCTACGCGTTCGTCGCCGCGGCCCGGGTGCTCCCCTGGCTCAACGGGGCGCTGCCGCCGAGCACGGCCCGCAAGGCGGTGGCCGCCTCGCAGGGGATCGCCCTGGTGGTGGCGGCGGCCGGGATCCTGCCGCAGGCCGCGGCGTTCGCGGTGGTCCTGACGGCGCTGGCGCTGCTGGTCTGGTCCTTCGGGCGGGACATCGCCGGGCTGTTCCGGGTCCGGGAGATCCCGGCCACCGCCGGAGCGGCGGCCTCCGGCACGACGGCCCCCCAGGTCAGGGCGCCCGAGGTCACGGCCCCCGAGGCAACGGTCCGGCAGGCGGCCTGACGGCCGAAACCAGGGCGGCCCGAACAGGCGGGGGCTTAGAACTCGCGCAGATGGGCAGACAGGGCGTCTGCTCAGGGGCGAGGTAAGGGCGCGCGTTCCAGCGGTGAGTCCTCCATGCTGGGCGGATCGGACTACGTACGGTGATGACGACGTCGGCGAGGTCGAAGAAGGCGTCAATCACGGTGAGTCGACGCGGTACAACGCGGCAGGGCCTGTCCCGGCCCCGTGGGCGGGTGATCAGGGGCACAGCCCGTCGTCGGGCCGCGGGGACGGTCAGGCTGCCGGCGCGAACGCGGTGATGGCGTCGACGAGGTCGGCCGGGGCTTCCAGCGGGATCAGGTGACCGGTGTGGGGGACCACCACGAAGTCGGCCTGGGAGAGGTAGGGCACCAGGTTGTCGCGGAGCACGCCGACGGGCTCCACCTGGTCGTGTTCTCCGGCGACGACGAGAGCGGGCACGCTGACCATGCGCGTGTGCTCGGTGATGTCCTGCGCGATGCCGCGCTGCGGCCACTCGGCGCGGGCGGCGTCGGCGACGGTCCGCGAATCGGTCACGATCTGCGCCTTGACCGGAGCGGGCAGCTCGGTCGCGGTGAGAACGTGATCCCGTGCCCCGGCCACGGACTCGGCGGAGTCGTAGGCGTGCGACAGGGCTTCCTGGTACTCGGGAGTGACCTGTGCGGCGGGCTTCGCCGGGCCGGAGCCGACGAGAACGATGCCGCGCAAGCCGGCGGGCCGGGTGGCCGCGACCAGCTGTGCGACCTTACCCCCCATCGAATGCCCCACCAGGACGTAGTCGGTGACCCCCGCATCCGCGAGCACGGCGAGCGTGTCGTCGGCGAGCTGACCGAGCGTATAGGGACCGGGCAGAGCGCTCGACCGGCTCCACCCGCGGAAGTCGACCGTGAGCACGTCACGGCCCGCCAGGCGGTCGACGACGAGGTCCCAGGTGCGGGCGGAACCACCCCAATAGTGCAGGAACACCAGAGTCGGCCCGGTCCCCGACCGATGGTCGTAAGCGGGCAGAAGCGTCTGCTGCGTCGTGTTCATGATGGCTCTTCCGGTCGATGCTCCAGGCGATTGCCCTGTGCATTCATGGAAACTTCTGCACCCGGACGGGGCATCGGCGCGACTGGTCGCCCGATGGTGAAAACTGGACACGTGAGCGTGATCCGGCAGATGACCTACCAGCCCGCAGGACGCCGCGCCGCCTCGGTCGAGACGATGACGTTCGGCCGCCTTCGCGAGCTGAACGACGCCGGCACGCAGCGCGCCGACTTCCACGTCCTTGCCGTCATCGACGCCGGACCCGGATCGGTCACGGCCGATTTCCACCTCCACCCGCTCCAAGACCGGTCCGCGGTGTGGATTCCCCCCGGCGCGGTGCACCGGTGGGACGACATCACCGAAGTGGCAGGGCACCTCGTGCTGTTCGTGCCGACCGCGCCGGTCACCCACACCACCCGAGAACTCGTCGCCTCCCCGGACCTGGCCGCGCACTGGAGCATCCCCGACGCCGACTGGCCCTTCGTCGACACGGCGCGCAGCCATCTCCTCCTCGAAGCATCCGCCCCGCCCAGTGACTCCTCGACGGAGCTGCCCGAAATCCTGCTCTCCGCGCTCATCACCCGGCTGCACCCACCGCACGCCGAAGCACGGCTCACACATCCGGTGTTCCGGGCCTTCCGCTCCAGCGTCGAAGCGCACTTCCGGCAACACCACGACGCCGGCTACTACGCCCGTGCGCTGGGATACGCGCCCCGCACCCTCTCACGAGCGGTGCAACAGGCCACCGGCCGCACCGCGAAGGCGTACATCGTCGAACGGATCACCCTGGAAGCCAAACGGCTCCTCGCACACGACCGCCTCACCGCCGCCCGCTGTGCCGACGTACTCGGCTTCTCCGACGCATCCAACTTCTCGGTGTTCTTCCACAAGGCCACAGGCAAACGCCCGGGCGCGTGGCAGGCGACGGTGGCCGCCGAGTGAGGAGGTGCCCACAAGAACACTCACATCTGTGATCACGTGGCGTCACAACCCCATGATCACCGGAACTCCGCGCTCGCCTCTCTGGCGGTCGTTGGTTCCCGGCCCGCCACGAGGAGCGCTCCGGCCGCGGGCTACGGGGACGTCACGGCGGACGGTCCCCGCGGGCGCGCTCCCGGCGGACCACCTCGGGCAGGTCGGCCAGCCGGTCCAGCCCGCGCAACGGCTGCCGTATCCGGGCGTTGCCGGCCAGCTCCGTGCGGTGCCGGTCGAGGAACCACCAGTACCCCGCGGAGTACGGGCAGCCGGTGTCCCCGGTGCGCTCGCCGGGCCGGTAGGCGCAGGGCCCGCAGTAGTCGCTCATCCGGTTGATGTAGGGACCGCCGCAGACATAGGGCTTGGTGGTCATCCGGCCGCCGTCGGCGTACTGGGACATCCCGATGACGTTCGGCAGCATCACCCAGTCGTAGCCGTCGACGAAGCTGCGGTGGAACCAGTCGGTGACCTCGGCCGGATGCCAGCCGCGCTGCAGCGCCCAGTTGCCGAGCACCATCAGCCGGGGGATGTGGTGCACCCAGCCGCGGTCGCGGACCTCGGCGAGGACCCCCGACAGGCAGCGCGCGGTGACGGCGTCCGCGTCCAGCTCGGTGAACCAGCCGGGCAGCGGCCGGTGATGGCGCAGCGCGTTGCCCTCCCGGTACCGGGGGCCGAAGTGCCAGTACACCTGCCAGACGTACTCGCGCCAGCCGGCGATCTGCCGGACGAAGCCTTCGACCGCGTTGAGCGGTGCGTTCCCGGAGCGGTAAGCGCGCTCGGCGGCGGCCAGGCACTCGTCGGGGGTGAGCAGCCCGAGGTTGAGCGGGGCGGAGAGCAGGCTGTGGCTCATGGCCCAGTCGTCGGCGAGCATGGCGTCCTCCCACCGGCCGAAGGTGGGCAGGCGCCGTTCGACGAAGGCGCGCAGGGCCCGGCGGGCCTCGGCGCGGTCGGCGGGGAAGGTCCGCGGGCCGTCCCCGCCGACGAAGGAGACCTCCCCGGCCCGCTCCCACCGGTCGAGGTCGGCGCGGACCTCGTCGTCGATGGCGTCCTCGCGCGGACGGTAAGGGCGGGGCACCGGCAGGGCGGAGGCGCCACGGGGCGGGGGCTCCCGGTTGTCGGTGTCGAGGTTCCACCGGCCGCCGGCGGGCCGGTCGCCGTCCATCAGCAGATCGTGGCCGCGGCGCACCGTGCGGTAGAAGTCCTCCAGCCGCAGTCCCGAGCCGCGGGTGCCCTCCGCCCACCGGGCGAATTCCTCCCGGGGGACGAGGAAGCCGCGCGGCGGCAGCACATCGGCCTGGTCCAGGGAGTTCACCAGGGCGAGGGCGGCGTGCGAGGTGGGGTGGTGGACCGTCACCCGGGCGTCGCCCACGGCCCGGCGCAGCCCCTCCCGGTAGGTTTCGGCCTTGATGTAGCGCACGGTGTCGCCGAGTTCGGCGGCGCGGTGGCGCATGGCGGAGAGCAGCAGATGCGCCTTGGCCCGGTGGAAGCGGCGGCGGCGCAGCACGGCACGGGACTCGATCATGACGAGGGTGGTGTCCGGCGGCGCGAAGTGCGGGCCGAGCTGGTCTCCGAAGATCCAGTGGAACGGGGCACTCCGGGCGGGGTGACGGGCCATCCGGCGCATTATGTCCTGACGGGTGGTCAGCTCAGCGGAGGCGGCGGCACGGGCGGTTCGCGGCGCGGGGAGAGGACCCGGCGGGGGCGGTCGGCTCGGCGAGGGGCGGCGTGGAAGCCCGACACGGCGGTCTCCGCCGTGCACGGAAGCCCGACACGGCGGTCTCCGCCGTGACCGACAGGTGCGGAAAGAGGCAGCGGTTCCCCGAACAACCCCCGTGCGTTCGGGGAACCGACATTCCTGATCGGGTGCCAGGCGGCGTACGGTCCTCGCCCGCCCCGACGCGGCGGCGCCGGCGGTTCGATCCGCGGCTCCTCGGTCGGCTCACCCGAAGGCAGGCGCACCCGGGGGCCGGTGGCTTCGAGCCGGTCCGGGGTCCGAGGTGCGCTGACGAGGTAACGCTAGGCGAGGCGGTCACCTGCGTCAAGTTCATTGGACAGCTGATGGACAGTCGGAAAACGGAGGAGGTGTGGGGTGACCGGGCCGGGCCCCGGTCACCGCCGTCAGGTCTCGCCGCGCGAAGGGTGGGGAGCGGCCGCCGCAGCGGGAGCGGCTCCGTCGGCCGCCCGTTCCCTGACCATGCGCAGCGCCCGCTCGATGGCTTCGAGCTCCTCGGGCCGCAGCAGTGCGAAGCGGTACGCCAGAGCCTCGTCCAGCCGCCCGTCCCCGTCGCACGGAGCGGCGGTCACGGGAACGAAGTAGGAGGGCGGCAGCCCGAAGAAGCCGGCCAGCATGTCCCGCGTCTTGTCGGTGATGTTGGTCGCGTCACCGCTGAGGATGTTGTGGACGTGGCCGTGCGAGATGGTGGCGCCGTCGTTCGCCTCCCGGATGCACTGGGTGAGCTTCCGGACGGACGGCACGTTCCCCCGGCCGTACTTCTCCTCCAGGAGGCTCCACACCGTACGGGCGAGCCACACCCCGGAGGTGTCGCCCGACGCGGCTGCGTTCATGCCCGGCGACCTCCCCTCAAGCGCCTGCATGTCCTCCCGAGTGTACCCGTGGGAGGACATGTCCTGAGGGGTGCTCACATCCTGACGGATCCGCCCCGCGCCGGCGGGAGAGCCGGGCGGGGCGGATCCGTCAGGGACGGGGAGCGGTCAGTCGTCGCCCTCGAGGTCGCCCTCGGTCTCCAGGAACACCTGGCGCAGTTCGTCCAGCACGGCCGGGTCCGGCTTGGCCCACATGCCCCGGCTCTCGGCCTCCAGCAGCCGCTCCGCCATGCCGTGCAGCGCCCAGGGGTTGGCCTCCTGGAGGAACTCCCGGTTCTCCGGGTCGAGCACATAGGTCTGCGCGAGCTTGTCGTACATCCAGTCGGCGACCACGCCGGTGGTGGCGTCGTAGCCGAAGAGGTAGTCGACGGTGGCGGCGAGTTCGAAGGCGCCCTTGTAGCCGTGCCGGCGCATCGCCTCGATCCAGCGGGGGTTGACCACGCGGGCGCGGAACACCCGGGAGGTCTCCTCCACCAGGGTCCGGGTCCGCACGGTCTCCGGCCGGGTGCTGTCGCCGATGTACGCCTCGGGGGCGGTGCCCTTGAGAGCGCGCACGGTGGCGACCATGCCGCCGTGGTACTGGAAGTAGTCGTCGGAGTCGGCGATGTCGTGCTCGCGGGTGTCGGTGTTCTTGGCCGCCACCGCGATCCGCCGGTACGCCGTCTCCATCTCCTCGCGCGCCGGGCGGCCTTCGAGCTCCCGGCCGTAGGCGAAGCCGCCCCAGACCGTGTACACCTCGGCCAGGTCGGCGTCGGTGCGCCAGTCGCGGCTGTCGATGAGCTGGAGCAGTCCGGCGCCGTAGGTCCCCGGCCGGGAGCCGAAGATCCGGGTGGTGGCCCGGCGTTCGTCACCGTGCTCGGCGAGGTCGGCCCGGGTGTGCGCGCGGACGAAGTTGTCGTCGTCGCTCTCCTCCAGGGAGGCGGCGAGCCGCACCGCGTCGTCCAGCAGCCCGATCACATGCGGGAAGGCGTCCCGGAAGAAGCCGCTGATGCGCAGGGTGACATCGATCCGGGGGCGGCCCAGCTGGTCGAGCGGGACCGGCTCCAGACCGGTGACGCGGCGGGAGGCCTCGTCCCACACCGGGCGGATGCCCAGCAGGGCGAGGGCCTCTGCCACGTCGTCGCCGGAGGTGCGCATCGCGCTGGTGCCCCACAGGGAGAGGCCCACGGACCGCGGCCAGTCGCCGTTGTCGGTGCGGTAGCGCTCCAGCAGCGAGTCGGCGAGGGCCTGTCCGGTCTCCCAGGCCAGCCGGCTGGGGACGGCCTTGGGGTCGACGGAGTAGAAGTTGCGGCCGGTCGGCAGCACGTTGACCAGGCCGCGCAGCGGCGATCCGGAGGGGCCCGCCGGGACGAAGCCGCCGTTCAGGGCGTGCACCGCGTGGTCGATCTCGTCGGTGGTGGAGGCCAGCCGCGGCACGACCTCGCGGGCGGCGAAGTCCAGGATCGCGGCGACGCCCTCGCGCTGCTCCTCGGGGAGGCCGAGGCAGACCTTCTCGGTCGCGGCCGGGTCCCAGCCGGCGTCCTCCATGGCCTGGACGAGGGCGCGGGCGCGCTCCTCCGCGTCGTCGGCGCCGGTGCGGGTGGCGGCGGACTCGTCCAGGCCGAGCGCCTCGCGCAGACCGGGGAGCGCGGACGTGCCGCCCCAGATCTGCCGGGCGCGCAGGATGGCGAGCACCAGGTTGACCCGCTCCGGGCCGCCGGGGGCCTGGCCGAGGACGTGCAGACCGTCGCGGATCTGGGCGTCCTTGACCTCGCACAGCCAGCCGTCGACGTGCAGCAGGAAGTCGTCGAATCCGTCGTCCTCCGGCCGCTCCTCCAGGCCCAGGTCGTGGTCGAGCCGGGCGGCCTGGATCAGGGTCCAGATCTGGGCGCGGATGGCGGGCAGCTTCGCCGGGTCCATGGACGAGATGGCCGCGTACTCGTCGAGCAGCTGCTCCAGGCGCGCGATGTCGCCGTAACTGTCGGCGCGCGCCATCGGCGGGACGAGGTGGTCGACCAGGGTGGCGTGCACCCGGCGCTTGGCCTGGGTGCCCTCGCCCGGGTCGTTGACCAGGAACGGGTAGATCAGCGGCAGGTCGCCGAGCGCGGCGTCCGGCCCGCAGGCCGCGGAGAGCCCGGCGTTCTTGCCCGGCAGCCACTCCAGGTTGCCGTGCTTGCCGAGGTGCACCATGGCGTCGGCGCCGAAGCCGCCGTCCTCCTGCGCGGCGGCGATCCAGCGGTAGGCGGCCAGATAGTGGTGCGAGGGCGGCAGGTCCGGGTCGTGGTAGATCGCGACCGGGTTCTCGCCGAAGCCGCGCGGCGGCTGGATGAGGACGAGCAGATTGCCGCGGCGGAGCGCGGCGAGCACGATCTCGCCCTCGGGGTCGCGGCTGGTGTCGACGAACATGCCGCCGGGCGGCGGGCCCCAGTGCTCCTCGACGGCGTCCCGCAGCTCCTGCGGCAACTGTCCGTACCAGCGCCGGTAGTCGGCGGCCGGGATGCGGACCGGGTTGCGGGTGAGCTGCTCCTCGGTGAGCCAGTCCTGGTCGTGGCCGCCGGCCTCGATCAGGGCGTAGATCAGGTCGTCGCCGACGCCGGAGGCGAGGCCGGGCAGCGCGTCCGGGCCGTCCTCGGGGCCGAGGTCGTAGCCCTCGGCGCGCAGCCGGCGCAGCAGGGCGACGGCGCTGGCGGGGGTGTCGAGGCCGACCGCGTTGCCGATCCGGGCGTGCTTGGTGGGGTAGGCGGACAGCACCAGGGCGAGGCGCTTGTCGGCGGCCGGGACATGGCGCAGCCGGGCGTGGCGCACGGCGATGCCGGCGACGCGGGCGGCGCGTTCGGGGTCGGCCACATAGGCGGGCAGCCCGTCCTCGTCCACCTCCTTGAAGGAGAACGGCACGGTGATGAGGCGCCCGTCGAACTCGGGGACGGCGACCTGGGTGGCGGCGTCGAGCGGCGAGAGGCCCTCGTCGTTCTCCTCCCAGGCGGTGCGCGGTCCGGTGAGGCACAGCGCCTGGAGGATCGGCACGTCGAGGGCGGCGAGCGCGCCGGCGTCCCACGCCTCGTCGTCGCCGCCGGCGGAGGCGTCGGCGGGGCGGGTGCCGCCCGCGGCGAGGACGGTGGTGATCACGACGTCGGCCGCGCCGAGGGCCTCGACCAGCTCCGGCTCGGGGGCACGCAGCGAGGCCACGTACAGCGGCAGCGGGCGCCCGCCGGCGTTTTCGATGGCGGTGGACAGAGCTTCCACGAAAGCGGTGTTGCCGCTCATGTGGTGCGCCCGGTAGTAGAGCACCGCGATGACGGGGCCGGTGGCGTCCGCCCGCGGGGTGCGCTCCAGCTGGCCCCAGGTGGGGGCGGCGGCGGGCGGCTCGAAGCCGTGCCCGGTGAGCAGCACGGTGTCCGTGAGGAACCGGGCGAGCTGTTCGAGGTTGGCCGGCCCGCCGTGCGCGAGGTAGGCGTGGGCCTCGGCGGCGATGCCGATGGGGACGGTGGACGCCTCCATCAGCTGGGCGTCCGGCGCCTGTTCACCGGTGAGCACGACGACCGGCCGCGGCCCGGCGAGGAGCGTGTCGAGCCCCTCCTGCCAGGCCCGCAGGCCGCCGAGCAGCCGGACGACGACGAGGTCGACGCCGTCCAGCAGGGCGGGCAGGTCGTCCAGTGCGAGCCGCGCCGGATTGGCGAGCCGGTACGGGACCGGGCCGTCGCTCGCGCGGGCGCTGAGCAGGTCGGTGTCGGACGTCGACAGCAGCAGGATCATGCGGCGCTCCCCAGGGCATCGGTGGTGGCGTCAGGGGTGCGGTGGGGGCATGTGCGCATGCGGCAGCGGCCTTCCTCGGGGTCCGCGCCCCGGGTGGTGGAGGACGGCGGGAGTTCCTGGCTCACGCGGCTGTGCCGCGGTCACAGTGGCGGGACCGCGCCGGACTCGCACCGGCTTCCTCCCCTGGCGCCGTCGCTGGCGTCCGGCGGTTCCGGTTGGACCGCCGTGAGCATATTAAGGGCTGCCGCTCACCGGCGGTACATACACCCGTGTGGAGGGTCGGTATGCTCCGCGCCATGCCTCTCACACCCGCGACCAGCGCACGGAGGGCCGGACCGCCCGCTCGCGGGGGCGGGGACGCCTGCCCCGGCGCGCTGCGTCTGCACACTGCGGACGACGGTTCGCTGGCACGGATCCGGCTGCCCGCCGGTCTTTTGACGTGTCGTCAGATCGATGTCCTGGCAGCGGTGTCGGACGAGCTGGGGGACGGGCATCTGGACCTCACCTCCCGCGGCAACGTGCAACTGCGGGGGCTGGCCGCCGATGACGGCGCCGAACTCGCCCGCCGGCTGCGGGACGCGGAGCTGCTGCCCTCCGAACGGCACGAGCGGGTACGCAACATCGTCGCCTCGCCGCTGTCCGGACTGGACGGGGCGGGTCACGCGGATGTCCGGCCGTGGGTGCGCGAGCTGGACGACCGGGTGTGCGCGAACCCGGACACCGCCATGCTTTCCGGGCGTTTCCTCTTCGCCGTGGACGACGGGCGCGGGGATGTCGCCGCGCTGGGCCCGGACGTGACATTGATCGCAGCGGAGCACGGGAGCGCCGTGCTCCACCTCGACGGGGACGGCCCGGGCCTGCGCATGGCCGCGGCCGACGGGCCGCGCGCCGCCGTGCTGGCCGCGGAGGAGTTCCTGGACGCGGCCGGGGCGGCGGGCGGCCGCGTCTGGCGGGTGCGGGACCTGTCCCCGGCCGACGCGCTGCCGGCCCGGGTGCACGGCCGGCTGGCCCGCGAGGGCATCGACGCGCAGCCCGTCGAGGAGCCCCCGGCGCACGGCACTCCGCCCGCGAGGGGGGTGATCCAGGGCCCGGACGGCCGCTGTTCGCTCTCCGTCGGGGCGCCGCTGGGGCGGCTGTCCGCGGCGCAGTGGCGGCTGCTCGGGGTCACGGCCGCCCGCGGCGGACCTGCGGAAGCGCGTGTGACACCCTGGCGCGGCATCGTGCTGCCCGGTCTCCCGCCCGGTGCGGCGGCGGCCGGTCTCGACGCCCTGGAGCAGGCCGGATTCGTCACCGGCCCCGGGTCCCCGTGGCAGGGGGTGGGCGCCTGCACCGGGCGGCCGGGGTGCGCCAAGTCCCTGGCGGACGTGCGCGCCGACGCCGCGGCGGCCGTGGCGGGCAGCGGAGGGGGCAACCCCGGCCTGCTGCCCGTGTACTGGTCGGGGTGCGAGCGCCGGTGCGGTCACCCGCAGGGCCACTGGGTGGACGTCCTGGCCACCGGCAGCGGCTACCGGGTCACCGTCCGGGGCGGACCCGCCGGCGGCACGGGCACGGAAGCGGCAGCAGAGCAGACGGCCGGCGCGGTGGCGGCGGCTCGCGGAACGACATGAACGAGGACACAGTGTTCGACTACGAGAAGGACGGCGCGGCCATCTACCGCCAGTCCTTTGCGACGATCCGCGCCGAGGCGGACCTCGGGGCGCTGCCCCCGGACGTCAGCCAGGTCGCGGTGCGGATGATCCACGCCTGCGGAATGGTCGACCTCGTCAAGGACCTCGGTCACACGCCCGAGGTGGTGTCCCGCGCCCGCACCGCGCTGCACGCCGGGGCGCCGATCCTCTGCGACGTCGCCATGGTCGCCAGCGGGGTCACGCGCAAGCGGCTGCCCGCCCGCAACGAGGTGATCTGCACCCTGTCCGACCCCGGGGTGCCGGAGCTGGCCGCCCGGATGGGCACCACGCGCAGCGCCGCAGCCCTGGAGCTGTGGCGGGACCGGATGGAGGGCGCGGTGATAGCCGTCGGCAACGCGCCCACCGCCCTCTTCCGGCTGCTGGAGATGATCGAGGAGGGGGCGCCGCGCCCGGCCGCGGTCATCGGCGTTCCGGTCGGCTTCATCGGCGCGGCCGAGTCCAAGGACGCCCTGGCCGGCCACCCGGCGGGCCTCGACCACCTGATCGTGCGGGGCCGGCGGGGCGGCAGCGCCATCGCGGCCGCAGCCGTCAACGCGATTGCGAGCGAGGAAGAGTGAGCGACCAGCAGGACGGGCGCACGGGCCGGCTCTACGGAGTGGGCCTCGGCCCCGGGGACCCCTCCCTGATGACCGTACGGGCCGTGGAGGTCATCGCCGAGGCCGATGTCGTCGCCTATCACAGCGCCCGGCACGGGCGGAGCATCGCGCGCTCCATCGCCGAACGGCATCTGCGCCCCGACCACATCGAGGAGCCGCTGGTCTACCCGGTGACGACCGAGACCACCGACCACCCCGGCGGCTACCAGGGCGCGATGGACGAGTTCTACGCCGAGGCGTCCGCCCGGCTGGCCACGCATCTGGACGCGGGACGGACCGTGGCGGTGCTGGCGGAGGGCGATCCGCTCTTCTACGGCTCCTACATGCACATGCACAAGCGGCTCGCCGACCGCTATCCGACGGAGGTCGTGCCCGGGGTCACCTCGGTGAGCGCCGCCGCGGCCCGGCTCGGCAAGCCGCTGGTGGAGGGCGAGGAGGTGCTGACGATCCTGCCGGGCACGCTGCCCGAGGAGGAGCTGACGGCCCGGCTCGCCGCGACGGACTCGGCCGCCGTGATGAAGCTCGGCCGCACCTTCCCGACCGTGCGGCGCGCCCTGGAGCGGTCCGGGCGGCTGACGGACGCGGCGTACGTCGAGCGCGCCACCATGGCCGCCGAGCGCACCGCGCCGATGACGGAGGTCGACCCGGAGTCGGTGCCGTACTTCGCGGTGGCGGTGCTGCCCAGCCGGATCGGTGTCCCGGCCGCGGACCCCGCGCCCGGCGCCGCCCCGGCGGCCGACGCGCCGCAGGAGGGGCACGGCGAGGTGGTCGTGGTCGGTCTCGGCCCGGCGGGCCCGCTGTGGCTCACCCCGGAGGCCCGCGGCGAACTGGCCGCCGCCCAGGACCTGGTCGGCTACACCACCTATCTGGACCGGGTGCCGGTGCGCCCCGGGCAGCGGCGGCACGCCTCGGACAACAAGGTGGAGGCGGAGCGCGCGGAGTTCGCGCTCGACCTCGCCAGGCAGGGGCGGCGGGTCGCCGTCGTCTCCTCGGGCGACCCCGGGGTCTTCGCCATGGCGACCGCCGTGCTGGAGGCCGCCTCGGAGGACCCCTACCGCGAGGTCCCGGTGCGGGTGCTGCCCGGCATGACCGCCGCACACGCGGCGGCTTCGCGCGCGGGCGCCCCGCTCGGCCACGACTACGCGGTGGTCTCCCTCTCCGACCGGCTCAAGCCGTGGGAGGTCATCGCCGAGCGACTGCGGTCGGCCGCCGCGGCCGACCTGGTGCTGGCGCTCTACAACCCCGGTTCCCGGAGCCGGATCTGGCAGGTGGGCAAGGCCCGCGAGCTGCTGCTGGAGTACCGCGCCCCCGACACCCCGGTGGTGCTCGGCCGGGACGTCGGCGGTCCGGAGGAGAGCGTACGGATCGTCCGACTGGCCGATCTCGACCCGGACGACGTCGACATGCGCACGATCCTGCTGGTCGGCTCGTCGCAGACCCGGTCGGTACGGCGCGGGAACGGCCAGGAGATCGTCTGGACGCCCCGGCGCTACCCGAAGGACTGACGCGCCGTCGCCCCATGGGCGCGCCCGGCCCCGGGCGCGCCCTTCGGAGCGGGGAGCCGGGCGCTTCGGTCCGGGGGCCTGCGTCGTGCGCCGGTCCGCCTCAGCCGAGGGTGTTCCGCAGCCAGGTCACGGCCGCGGCCGGGTCCTCGGCGACCGGAACTCCCTCGGGCACCGGCGGGCGGCGGACCACGACCACCGGGATCCCGGCGTCACGGGCGGCGGTGAGCTTGGCGGCCGTCGCCCGGCCCCCGCTGTCCTTGGTCACCAACACGTCGATGCGGTGCCGGCGCAGCAGCCCGGCCTCGCCCTCGACGGTGAACGGCCCCCGGTCGAGGAGCACCTCCATCCGGGCCGGCTGCGGCGGCTCGGGGGCGTCGACCGAGCGCACCAGGAACCACAGCCGGTCCAGGTGGGCGAAGGCGGCGAGCCCCATCCGGCCGGTGGTGAGGAACACCCGCTCCCCCAGGCCGGGGAGCACCTCGGCCGCCCCGGCCAGGGAGTCCACCGGATGCCAGCGGTCGCCCGGACCGGCCACCCAGCCGGGACGGCGCAGGGCGAGCAGGGGAACATGGACCGCGGCGGCGGCCTCCGCCGCGTTGAAACTGATCGTGCCGGCGAAAGGATGGGTGGCATCGATGAGCGCGTCCACCCGGTGCTCGCGCAGCCAGCGGGCCAGGCCCGCGGGGCCGCCGAACCCGCCGATCCGCACCTCCCCGGCGGGCCGGCGCGGCTCGGCGACCCGGCCCGCGAGGGAGCTGGTCACCCGCAGCGCCGGGTCCCCGGCGAGTTCCTCCGCCAGCCGGCGCGCCTCGGTGGTGCCGCCCAGCACCAGCACATGCCGTGTCCCGCTCATCGCCTGCTCCTCCGTGTTCCGCGGCCCGGTGACGTCCCGGTTCCGCGCTCTGACATCGTCCCGTCCGGGCCGGGTGCACCGTGGCTGAGCCGGGCGCGTCCGGCCGCGGCGCACAGCTGGAACGCACCGGGCTCCGGTCCGGCTGGACCACCGGCGCCTGCGCGACGGCGGCGGCCACCGCCGCGTACACCGCGCTGCTCGGCGGTGAGTTCCCCGACCCGGTGACGATCACCCTGCCCAAGGGGCAGCGTCCGGCGTTCGCCCTGGCCACCGAGGAGTTGACCGGGGACGCGGCGATGGCCGGGGTGGTGAAGGACGCCGGGGACGATCCGGATGTGACGCACGGCGCGCTGGTCCGGGCCACGGTACGGATCCGGCCGGCCGGCAGCGGGGTGACGTTCCGCGCGGGACCCGGGGTGGGCACGGTCACCCGGCCCGGTCTGCCGCTGCCGGTGGGCGAGCCCGCGGTCAATCCGGTGCCCCGGCAGCTGATGCGCGACCACCTGGCCGAGGTCGCCGCCCGGCACGGCCGGCCCGGGGCGGACGCCGAGATCGAGATATCCGTCGACCACGGCGAGGAGATCGCCCGCAGCACCTGGAACCCGCGGCTGGGCATCCTGGGCGGGCTGTCCATCCTGGGGACGACCGGGGTCGTGGTGCCGTACTCCTGCTCCGCCTGGATCGACAGCATCCGGCGCGGTATCGACGTGGCGCGCGCCGCGGGGCGCACCCATGTGGCGGGCTGCACCGGTTCGACGTCGGAGAAGGTCGCCGTCGCGGTGCACGGGCTGCCCGAGGACGCGCTGCTCGACATGGGCGACTTCGCCGGAGCGGTACTGAAGTACCTGCGCCGCCACCCCGTGCCGCGCCTGACCGTCGCCGGGGGCTTCGCCAAGCTGTCGAAACTCGCTGCGGGCCACCTCGACCTCCACTCCTCTCGTTCCCAGGTGGACAAGGGCTTTCTCGCCGGGCTGGCCCGGCGGGGCGGGGCCGGCGAGGAACTGGCGGCGGCCGTGGCCGGGGCCAACACCGGGCTGGAGGCGCTCCAGCTGTGCGCCGCCCGGGACGTACCGCTGGGCGACCTGGTCGCCGCCGCCGCCCGGGACACCGCCCTCGGGGTGCTGCGCGGGGAGCCGATCGCGGTCGACGTCATCTGCATCGACCGGGCGGGCACCATCGTCGGACGCGCCGCGCCGCGGGGGCCGGCGGGGCGCTGACCGGCCGGAGCGCTGCCAAGTGCTCGAGTGCCCCGGCTGCCCGCGCGTCGTGCGTCGCGGTGGGGCGCCGAGCGGGCGGTCCGCAGTGCCTGTTCCCGGGACCGGCCTGCGACCGGCACCGGCGCCGTGCCCGGACCGGCGCCCCGCCCCACCGCGCCTGCCTCCCCGAGGGGGCACGGGGGGCCTCCACCCGGATGCCGTTACGGCGCCGCGGTGGTGCCGGTGGTGCCGGCCGTCTCCGTGGTCCCGACGGCGCCGCTGTCCCCGGTGGTGTCGCACGGCGGGTGTGCCCGGTCGCGGTCGGCCGAGTAGAGGTGGCTGTCCCGGAACTGCTCGGCGCCCAGTGTCCGTCCCACCATGATCACGGCGGTGCGGACCACACCGGCCTCCTTGACCTGGGCGGCGATGCCGTCGAGCCGCCCGCGCAGGACCAGTTCGTCGGGGCGGCTGGCCATCGCCACCACGGCGGCCGGGCAGTCGGCGCCGTAGTGCGGGAGCAGTTCCGCCACGACCCGGTCCACATAGCGGGCCGCGAGGTGCAGGACGAGCAGCGCCCGGCTGCGGCCCAGGGTCGCCAGGTCCTCGCCCTCCGGCATCGGGGTCGCCTGCTGGGAAATCCGGGTGAGGACCACCGTCTGACCGACCGTCGGCACGGTGAGTTCCCGCTTCAGGGCGGCGGCCGCGGCGGCGAACGCGGGTACCCCGGGCACCACTTCGTACGGCACCCCGGCCGCGTCCAGCCTGCGCATCTGCTCGGCGACGGCGCTGAACACCGACGGGTCGCCGGAGTGCAGCCGCGCCACGTCGTGCCCCTCCTCGTGGGCGCGCACCAGCTCGGCGGTGATCCGGTCCAGGTCGAGCCGCGCGGTGTCGATGAGGCGCGCGCCGGGCGGGCACTCCGCGAGGAGTTCCCGGGGCACCAGGCTGCCCGCGTAGAGGCAGACCTGACAGGACGCCAGGGTGCGCTGGCCGCGCAGCGTGATCAGGTCGGCGGCGCCGGGCCCGGCACCGATGAAGTACACCGTCATCGTCGTTCTCCTCGGTCGGACGGGTCGGCTGGGGCGGCTGTTTCAGCTGCCTCGGCTGCCTCTGCTGCTCGGGCTGCTCGGGCTGCTCGGGCTGCTCGGGCTGCTCCGGACGGGGCCGGGGCGTGGGGCGGTTCGCCCGGGCCGGCCGGATCGCGGGGGCCGGCCGGTTCGAGCGGGCCCGAGGGCCCGGGCCGGGCGGGCACCCGGTCCGCGTCGGCTTCCGCCGGGTCGTCGCCGGGCGCGGGCTTGACGGCTGCCCACTGGGTGACCGGCATCGCCTGCCGCCACCCGGTGAAGCCGCCCACCGGTACCGCGTGGGCCACCGCGAGGCGGACCAGTTCGCCGCCGTGCCGCCGGTACCACTGGGTGAGCAGCGCCTCGGACTCCAGGGTCACGGTGTTGACGACCAGCCGCCCGCCCGGCGGCAGCGCGGCCCAGGCCTCCTCCAGCAGGCCCGGGGCGGTGAGGCCGCCGCCCACGAACACCGCGTCCGGCACGGGGAGTCCGGCGAGGGCGGCCGGGGCCGCGCCGGTGACGACGCGCAGCCCGGGGACGCCGAGGGCCTCGGCGTTGCGCCCGATGCGTTCGGCCCGTACGGGGTCGCGTTCGACGGTGACGGCCCGGCAGGTACGGTGCGCCCGCATCCACTCGACGGCGATGCTGCCGGAGCCGCCGCCGATGTCCCACAGCAGTTCGCCGGGTTCGGGAGCGAGTGCGGCGAGCGTCGCCGCCCGCACATGGCGCTTGGTCAGCTGGCCGTCGTGCTCGTACGCCGCGTCCGGCAGCCCGGGCACGGTGCCCAGCCGCGTGGCGCCGTCGGCGCGCCGGCACTCCACGGCGATCACATTGAGCGGATCGCCGGGCGGGTGCCGCCAGGTGTCGGCCCGCCCCTCGGTGCGGTGCTCCCGCTCCCCGCCGAGCTGTTCCAGCACCTGCATCCGGCTGGGGCCGAAGCCCCGCGCGGTCAGCAGCGCGGCCACCTCGGCGGGGGTGTCCGCACCGGCGCTGAGCACCAGCAGCCGGCGGCGGGGGTGGAGCACGGCGGTCAGGGCGGCGGCGGGCCGGCCCACCAGGCTGATGACCTCGGTCCCCTCCAGCGCCCAGCCGAGCCGGGCACACGCGTGGGAGACGGACGAGGGGTGCGGCAGGACCCGCAGCCGGTCCGGCCCCAGCTCCTCCGCCAGGGCCCGGCCGATACCGAAGAACATCGGATCGCCGCTGGCCAGGACCGCGATGCCGCGTTCCTCGTGGGCGGCGATCAGCCCGGGGACGGCGGGGCGCAGGGGCGAGGGCCAGGCCACCCGCTCACCGGCGCACTCCGCGGGCAGCAGGTCCAGCTGACGCGGGCCGCCGATCAGTACCCCGGCCTCGGCCAGCGCCCGCCGGGAGGCCGCGGGGAGGCCGTTCCAGCCGTCCGCTCCGATGCCCACGACGGTCACGGGGCGGGTCGGTTCGGACGGGGCGGACAGTTCGGAGCTCACGCCGGGGACACCTCGGAGAATCGGGCAGGGCTGGGCCCTGTGGGGGCGTGCCGACTCTACTGACCGGGGAACGTCCGGACACCGCCGGGGCCCGCATCACCCTGCTCGCACACCGGGTGCGCCACCACCCGTGACCTGCGCGGAACGGGCACGGCGAGGCGCCGGCCACGACGGTGGCACCGCCCGTGGCGGGTCCGGCCGGGAGTCATCGGACGGCCGGTGGGTGCTCCGCGGGGCGCGGGGCAGTGGCGTCACTCGGCGCGCTGGGTGACGGGGGCGCTCGTCCGGTCACCGAGGAACTCGTACCAGCGGTGCTGCAGACAGGGGTACAGCGTGTCCGCCTCGACCAGGTCGAGGAAGGAGTCCACGGTGTCGGACAACCGCGCCTGGAGGTCCCGGTCCTTCAGTCCGCCGTCCTCGTCGAAGCCCTGATGGGCCTGGGCGAGGCTGAACATGTCGGGGTAGACCCGGGCCCCGAGGTGCTCCAGCGGGACGCGCAGGGACCACAGTCCGCGGTTTCCGCCCACCGTGGACGGTGACGCCGAGACGAGCAGCGCCTGTTTGTCCTTGAACGGCTGCGGCCGGAACCGTGACACCCAGTCGACGGCGTTCTTCAGCGCGCCCGGCATGGACGCGTTGTACTCGGGCGAGGCGATGACCAGCGCCTGGGCGGCCTCGATCCGGTCGCGGAGCGCGGCGGCGCCCTCGGGCGGACCGTCGGCGGCCTCGTGATCCCCGTCGTAGGTGGGCATGGGGAAGTCCCGGAGCCGGGCGAGGTCGGCCGTGACTCCGGCCCGGGTCACGAGCGCGGCGACCAGGGCCGCCAGCCGGGCGTTCACCGATCCCGCCCGGGACGACCCCGAGAGAACGAACAGCCGCAGCGCGGAGCGCCGGTCGGGGTGGGTCATGGGCGGGCACCTCTCGTCGCGCGCGGACATTCCGTCCCGGTCATGCATGTCTCGTCGCCGCCCCGGTCTCCCGCCGGGAGTCCGGGACACACCCGTCGGGGTGCGTCCGCCGGTGGAATGCCCCCGGATGCGCGGCGGAGTGGCCGCACGTGCGGGCCCGGGTCCGGTGCCCTTGCCGTTCCCGGTGCGCCGCGTCCCCCGCTCAGGCTCCCCGGCCGCCCCCGGCCCGAAGGACCGCCGAGTCGTCCGGGGCTGCCGCGGAGCCGTCCGGCTCCCGGCCACGGGGCACCGTCACCCGGAAGACCGTGCGGCCCGGCCGGCTGTCGAGTTCGACGCGGCCGTGGTGCGCGGCGGCGACCGCGTGGGTGATGGCCAGCCCCAGTCCGGTGCCGCCCGCGGTCCGCGCCCGGCCGTCGTCGGAGCGGACGAACCGGTCGAAGATCTCGGACTGGAGTTCCTCGGGCACGCCCGGCCCGTCGTCCGCCACCTGGAGCTCCACCTCCGTGCCGTGGTCGGCGAGGCCCACGCTCACGGTGGTGCCGGGCGGGGTGTGGGTTCGCGGCGGCCGTCGTCGGTGCGGGGCGGGGGGCGTTGCGGATCGGGGGGGGCGGATCCGGGAGGGGCGGTGCGGATCGGGGGGCCGATCCCGGAGGGTCGGTACGGGTCGGCGCGGGTGCCGGGCGTGGTCACGCTCTGGCGGCGTAGGCCCGCAGCCGTTCCGCCCGGCCGGTCAGGCAGCAGCTCGCGCAGCGGACCGCCTCGGCGCTGGTGTAGTAGAGACAGCAGGTGCGCCGGAGATAGACCAGCCGCGGGGTTCCGTCGGGGCGCCTCACCCGGGCCACCTCCCCGAGGTGCCCGATACCGCCGGGCGCGGTCGCACTGAACTCGTCCCAGCGCAGGGCCAGTTCGCTCGGGTCGGCCTGCGAGGCGCAGAGCGCGGTGGCGCAGCCGTGGGCCACCCCGCCGCGCAACTGGCGCAGCCCGGCCCGGGTGCGCCGGTGCAGGGCATCCGCGAGCGGCAGCAAGTGTTCGTCCAGGACGGCCCGGTGGAGCAGCGGCAGGGTGGCGGCCCGGAAGCACGCCGGGCAGGGGGAGGAATCCGGGCGGGGCCGGGCGGGCGCCCGGTCTCCGGCAGTCGCCTGGACGTGTCCGCAGGGTGTAGCCGGTGTCGCCTCCGCGGACACCGCACCCGGCCGGTCCGCCGTCGCCGGCAGAACCGCCGTCGCGGCCCCGGTCAGCATCCGGTTCCGGCGCAGCCACACGCCGCCGATGCCGTGCCCCGACGGCCGCACCAGGACGTTCTCCGCCCGCAGGTCCGGAACCCGTCCGTCCAGGGCCCATTGGAGTACGGCCGCCGCGGTGACCCGGCCCGCGTAGACGGCGATCAGGGTCAGCGCCGCGGCGTGGGCGGTGCGGTGGCCGCTCCCCTCGTACTCGCCGGTCAGCAGCCGGTCCAGCTCCGGGCTTCCGGGGTCCAGCAGCCGGTCCGCGGGCAGCAGGTCCGGGCCGGTGGCCTGCGAGACGTGGCCCAGGGCGTAACGCGGCCCGTGCGCGGCCGCTTCGGGGGCCGGCGCGCTCACGCCTGCCCGCCCGTGGCCGCCCCCGACGCGGGAGTACGCCGCATACCGGCGACCGGCGCGGCCTTCCCGCCCCGGGCCGTCTCCCGGTCACCGGCCCGGTGTTCGGCCCGAGCTTCGGCCCGGTGTTCGGTCTCCGGCGGCAGGTAGAGAACCGTCGGTGCGCCGGTCACCGGGTGGACGCCCACCTCCGCGCGCACCCCGTAGACCTCGGCCAGCATGTCCTCCGTCAGCACGGCCGCGGGCGGGCCGCAGGCCACCACCCGGCCCTCGGCCAGTACGTGGATCCGGTCGCAGTAGTACGCGGCGAGGTTGAGGTCGTGCAGGGCCAGCAGGTTCGTGGTGCCGAGGGCGCGGACCAGGGAGAGGACCTCCAACTGGTGTCGGATGTCGAGGTGGTTGGTGGGCTCGTCCAGAACGAGCAGCGCCGGGTCCTGGACCAGGGCCCGTGCGACGAGGGCGCGTTGGCGCTCGCCGCCGGAGAGTTCCTCGACGTGCCGGTCCGCCAGGCCGTCCGCGCCGACCCGGACCAGGGCGTCCCGCACCCGGGCGGTGTCGTCGGCGGTGTCGGTCTCCCAGAAGCGCTTGTGCGGGGATCTGCCCATGGCGACCAGGTCGCGGACCGTCAGCCCGAAGACGGCACCGGCGTCCTGCGGGACGGTGGCGATGCGCTGGGCCCGCCGCTTGGTGCCGAGCTCCGTCACGTCCCGGCCGTCGAGGAGGATGCGGCCCGCTGTGGGCCGCAGCGTGCCGTAGACGCACCGCAGCAGGGTCGTCTTGCCGCTGCCGTTGGGGCCGACCAGGCCCACGGTCTCCCCCGGCCGGGCCTCGATGTCGACGTCGTCCAGGATCGGACGCCCGTCGGGCGCGCCGCCGACGCGGAAGGAGACGGCCTCGGCCCGCAGTTCCGCGGGCGCCGGAGTCCGGGCGCTCATCCGGTGATCCCTTCGGTACGGGAGCTGCGGCGCAGCAGCCACAGGAAACAGGGGCCGCCGGCCAGGGCGGTGAGCACGCCCACGGGGACCTCGGCCGGGGCGGCGACCGTCCGGGCCAGCAGATCGGCGAGGACCAGGAAGGCGGCGCCACCGAGGGCCGACACCGGGAGCAGGGCGCGGTGTCCGGCCCCGACGGCCATCCGGGCGGCGTGCGGCACCACCAGGCCGACGAAGCCGATGGCTCCGCTGACGGCCACGAGGACCCCGGTGACCAGCGAGGCGAGCACGAACACCGCCGCCCGGAACCGCCCGGTGTCCAGCCCCAGGACGGTGGCCCCCTCCTCGCCGACGAGCAGCAGGTCGAGCGGCCGGGCCAGGGCCATCAGCACGGCGGTGCCGACGGCGAGAGCGACCGCGGGCAGGAGCAGTGCGTCCCAGCGGGCGCCGCCGAGGCCGCCGAGGGTCCAGAACAGCACGGCCCGCAGGTGTTCGGCCTCGGCGGCGGTGACGAGCACCAGGCTGGTGAGGGCGGAGAGGATGTACTGCACGGCCACCCCGGCCAGGACCAGCCGGCCGGTGGTCATCGTCCCGCCGCGGCGGGCCATGGCGTAGACGGCGACGAGGGCGCCGAGCGACCCCACGAAGGCACCGGCCGGCAGGGCCACGGTCGTCGCTCCCGCGCCGAGACCGAGCACCACCACGAGGACCGCGCCGGTCGAGGCGCCCGAGGAGATGCCGAGGAGGAAGGGGTCGGCCACCGGGTTGCGGACCAGGGCCTGGAGGACGGTCCCGACGACGGCGAGTCCGGCGCCGACGACGGCGCCGAGCAGGACCCGCGGCAGCCGGACGTCGCGCACGATCGTGGTGAACGGGCCGGCCCCGGTGTCCCCGGCGAGGATGCGCAGCACATCACCGGCGGGGATCCGGACGGGGCCCAGGGCGAGCCCGGCGACCGCCGCCGCGGCGAGCACGGCCGCGAGCCCGGCGAGGACGAGGGAGCAGCGGAGCCGGCCCGCCGGGGTCCGCGGTATTCGGCGGAGCACCGCCCTAACCGCCGTGTCCGGGGTGGAGCTGCCGGGCCAGCGAGTCGACCGCCTCGGGCACCCGCACGCCGAGCACGGCGGAGGACAGCGGCAGCACCGCGAAGCGCTTGTTCCGGATCGCCGGGACGTCGGCGAGCGCCGGGTCCTGAAGGAGCCGCTTCTTCTTCGCCGCCACCGGGGTGCCGCCGTAGTCGTAGATCACGATCACTTCGGGCCGGCGCTGGACGACCTTCTCCCAGGAGACGTCGCCGAAGGTGCGGTCGAGGCCGGCGAAGACGTTCCGGCCGCCGGCGAGGCGGACGATCTCGTTGCCGATGCCCTTGCCGCCCGCGGTGAACGCCGCGCTGTCGCCGCTGTCGTAGACGAGGACGGAGGGCCGGTCCGCACCCTTCAACCGCTTCGCCGTGGCCGCGAGTTGCCGGTCCTGGCGGGCCAGGAGGGCGTCGGCCCGCTCGGGGACGCCGAAGGTGCGCGCGGTCTCGCGGATCTCCTGCCGCAGCCGGTCCATCCGCACCGGGCCGCGGCCGCAGCTCTCGATGTTGAGCCGGGTGCGCACCCCGCTCTTCTCCAGCGAACCACGGTCCCGGCCCTCGCTCTTGTCGAAGGCGCTGGCGTAGCCGCCGTAGACGAAGTCGGGTCCGGCGGCGAGCAGCTTCTCGTACGAGGGGTACTTGTCGGCCAGGACGTCGACGCCCCGGTAGGCGTCCCGGAAGCGGGGCAGCACCCGGTCGTCGAGGTAGGCGGTGCCGGCCAGGCGCTTCTCCAGGCCCAGGGCGAGCATGACCTCGGTGGAGTGCTGGTTCAGGGTGACGGCCCGCTTCGGCGGAGCCGTGAACGTCGTCTTCACACCGCAGTTGGTGACGGTGTACGGGAAGCCCTTCGCGGCGGCGGAACGGCCGTTGGCGGGCCGGTCGTCGGCGGGCCGGCCGGCCGTGGGCGCGAGGCCGCAGCCGGTGAGCGGGAGCAGCAGCAGAGCCGCCGCGACGGTCCGGACGCGCAGTGACCCCGGGAACCGGGACATGCATGCCTCCTCCGGGGGATCCGCGTCCCCTGGTCGGTGCTGAAGGCGGCAGTCCGGTGTCTGACTCCCGAGGAGCGGCCCGTCCCGGAGCGGTGCGCCGTGCGGCACACCACCCGTTCTAAGCGGCTTCCCGGTCACAGTGGCGGGACCGTGCCGGAGTCGCACCGGCTTCCCGGGTTCCGCAGCCTCGTGAACACCCGCATTCTGTCAGAGCGCGATCAGCCCGCCCAGGGCGCGGCCCGTGAGCTGCGCCGCTCGTGGCCCTGCGGGAACCGCGCCCGTGGAGAACCGCGCCCGCCCAAGGACGCGGCAGGCCGGAGCCGGTCGCCGTTCCTCCGCCGCACGGCACCGACGGGGTGTCCGGCCGGCCGGTGTTCCGGTACCCGATCGGGGTGTGCGGGCCGGGCCGGCACCGCCTACCCTGAACGGTCTGCGACCACCGGGAATGCGGAGCCCTTCGGATGAACCACGGCCGGACCTCACCTCGTACGGCACCGTTGACGGACGGCTTCGTCAACGGCGGTGTCTCCTTCTGGTACCGGGACGGCGGCCCGCCCGGGCGCCGGCCCGCCCTGCCCGGGGACCGCGACTACGACGTGGCGATCGTCGGCGGCGGCTACACCGGTCTGTGGACCGCGTACTACCTCGCCCGGGACCGGCCCGGTCTGCGGATCGCCGTGCTGGAGCGGGAGTTCGCGGGATTCGGCGCCTCCGGACGGAACGGCGGCTGGCTCTACCACGGCTTCGCCGGGGCCCGGGAGCGCTATGCCGCGCAGCACGGCCGGCCCGCGGTGCGGGAGATGCAGCGCACCCTGTTCCGGTCCGTCGACGAGGTGATCTCGGTGGCGCACGCCGAGGGCATCGACGCGGGCATCCACAAGGGCGGCATGCTGCGCGTCGCGGTCGGCCCCGCGCAGCAGGCTCGGCTGCTGGCCGCTGTCGAGGACCAGCGCGACTGGGGCTTCACGGAGGCGGACCTGCGGTTGCTCGACGCGACGGAACGGGCGGAGCGGGTGCCGGTGGCGGGGGCGTCCGCGGCCGCCTGGACACCGCACGCCGCCGCCGTCCAGCCCGCGGCGCTGGCGTCGGGGCTGGCCCGGGCGGTGGCCGCCCGCGGAGTCGACATCCTGGAGGGCACCACGGTCACCGAGATCCTCCCCCGCAACGCCGGAGGGCGGGCCGTCGCCCGCACCGACCGGGGCAGGGTGACCGCCGACTACGTGATCCGGGCGACGGAGGGGTTCAGCGCGAACATCGCCGGACTGCGCCGTCAGTGGCTGCCGATGAACAGCTCGATGATCGTCACCGAGCCGCTGTCCGACGCGGTGTGGGAGCGGATCGGCTGGCGGAACCGGGAGGTGCTCGGCGACACGGCCCACGCCTACATCTACGCCCAGCGCACGGCGGACGGCCGGATCGCCCTCGGCGGCCGGGGAGTTCCGTACCGCTTCGGTTCGCGCACGGACACCGGGGGCGTCACCCGGCCGCAGACCGTGGACGCCCTGTGGCGCGCGCTCGTCACGCTCTTCCCGCCCGCCGCGGACTCCGCCGTGGAGCACGCGTGGTGCGGTGTTCTGGGCGTGCCGCGGGACTGGTGCTCCACGGTCCGGCTGGACCACACCACCGGTCTGGGGTGGGCCGGAGGGTACGTGGGCAGTGGGGTGACGACGTCCAACCTGGCGGGCCGTACGCTGCGGGACCTCCTGCTGCGGCAGGACACCGAACTGACCGCGCTGCCCTGGGTCGGGCGGCAGGTGCGGCCCTGGGAGCCGGAGCCGCTGCGGTGGGCGGGGGTTCATCTGATCCACGCCCTGTTCCGGGCCGCGGACCGGCGGGAGAGCGCCGGCCTGCCGCACACCTCCGCGTTCGCCCGGCTGGCGGGGGTCATTTCGGGGCGGTGAGCGGCGCCGGGGCGGCCGGGCGGGGCCGTCTCCGGACGATGAGCGAGGCCGGGCGGCCGTACCGGGGCCGTCTCCCGGCGGTGCGGCCGCCAGACGTCCGCACCGGGCCCGCTCGTCCCCGCCGTCGGCCCATCGCACCGGCCGGCGGTCCCGGCCGGCGGTCCGGGCGCCTGCCGTTCAGGACAGGGGCGGGATTCTCCGTGACGTCCACCCCGGCCCCGCCGGCATCCCGTCCTCCCACGGGCCACCGTTCACCCGACGGAGACCAGCACCGGCCCCCCGTGGGCCACGGCCCGTCCGCACCATGCCGCGGAGAGCCGCACCGGCCGCCCGGGCACGGCGGTTTCCCACACACGCTGCCGGTGCAGAGTCCGGCCGTCCTGCCGCACGATCAGCCGCGGCCGGACGAGCGGTTCTGCCGGTTCCAGGCTGAACCTCCCCTGCGCGGAGAGGGAGTTCACCGGGCCGATCCGGTCGGGGGCGACCCAGGCGAGCGGTGCCTCGGCCAGCACGGACACCCGGGTGGGCAGCCATCCCCCGTCGGCCAGGTGGCGGAGCACGGGTTCCGCGACGAGCGCGCCGTCCCGCACGGCGGTACCGGCGGACTCGCCGGGGCGCAGCAGGGTGCCCACCGCGAAGACCCCGGGCTCGGAGGTGCGGAACGCGGTGTCGGCGGACGGCCCGCGGGAGCCCGGTGCGAGGGAGATGCCGCCGGTCCGGGCCAGTTCGTGTTCGGGGATCCAGTCGCCGGTGAACACCACCGTGTCGCAGCGGAGCGTCACGGTCCGTCCGTCGCGGTGCCGGAGTCCGATGGCCTCCACCCGGTCCCGGCCGTGGAGTCCGGTCACGGTGGTGTCGGCGAGCAGCGGGATCCCCCGGACCGGCGGGGACGGGACGGTCTGTGCCCAGGAGGTCCGATGGTGGGGCAAGTCGGTGACGAGCGCGGCCACTTCGGTCCCGGCCCGGCGCAGGGCGAGCGCCGTGGCACGGCCGGACGGCCCGGCGCCGACGACGACGGCGCGGCGGCCGACCGTGCCGCGCTGTTCACCGGGCAGGGACCGCAGTCCACCGGGCAGGGACAGCAGTTCCTCGTGCAGGGACCGCTGTTCACCGGGCAGGGACCGCAAGGCCTGGCCATTGCTGAGGACGCCCGCGGGGCGGGTGCCCGGGACCAGCCGTGCGCTGCGGGGCCGTTCCCGGGCGCCGGTGGCGAGGACGACGGCCCGTGCCGTGAGGCGTTCCGGTCCGGCCGGACCGGTGGTGGCCGCGGTGAGCGGGCCCGCCCAGCCGGTGACGCCGACCCCGGTGCGCAGGACGGCGCCGGCGCGGACGGCCGCGTCGGCCAGGTGCCGGGCGTAGTCGGGGCCGGTCAGCAGCCGGTGCAGGTCGCTCAGGCCGAATCCGCGGTGACGGCAGTGGCGGGTGAGCCCGCCGGGGTGCGGCTCCCGGTCGACGACCTCCACGCGCCCGGCGCCCGCGGCGGCGAGCCGGGCGGCCGCGGTCAGCCCGGCCGGTCCGGCGCCGATGACCAGGACGTCCACGCTGCGCCGGAGCGGACCGGCGGCGGTGGGTGACGCTCCGGCGGTGGGTGACGCTCCGGCAATGGCGGGAGGCGGGTCGGCCGTCATGACGGGGTCCTCGTTCGTGGGGAGTCCGGGGAATCCGGAGAGTGCGGAGAGTGCGGGGAGCCCGGGGAGTGCGGGGACGCGGGGGCGGCAGGCCCGGGGCCCGGACCGCCGCCCCGGGCGAACAGCGCCTGCACGGTGGCGCCGCAGTGGTAGCCCTGGCACCTGCCGCTCATGGCCCGGGTGCGGCGCCGGAGCCCGGCGACCGAGCCGGGCGGGACCGTACTGACGAGGGCGTCGCGGATCTCGCCCCGGGACACCCGCTCGCAGTGGCAGACCAGGGTGCCGTACTCCGGGTCGGCGGCGATCAGTTCGGCGCGCTGGTACGGGCGGGGGAAGGCCTCGCCGATGTTCGGCATCCGCAGCGGCGCCGGTTCGTGGGCGGTGCCCGGGTCGAGGCCCGTCGCGGCGAGCAGTTCCACGACGTGCGCGGCGATCGCCATCGAGGCGGTGAGGCCGGTGGAGCGGATGCCGCCGACGGTGACCCGGCGCTCCCCGGGGTGGGCCCGGATCCGGTAGTCCTCCTGCCCGGTGGCGGCGCGCAGTCCGGCGTAGACCGCGGTGATCTCCTCGTCGAGCAGGGCGGGCAGGATCCGTGCGCCGCGCTCCCGCAGGAACGCCAGTCCGTCGGACGACGTACCGGTGGCCGTCTTGTCGTCGAGGTCCTCCGCGGTCGGTCCCAGCAGGACGTTGCCGTACACGGTCGGCGTGACCAGCACCCCCTTGCCGCGTTCGGTGGGCACGGGCAGCAGGATGTGGTCGACGAGGGCGCGGGCGAAGGTGTCGAACACCATGAGCTGGCCGCGCCGCGGCGTCACGGTGAAGTCGTCGTGCCCGCACATCCGGTCGACGTCGTCGGCGTGCAGACCGGCTGCGTTGACCAGATGGCGGGTGCGCAGCACCCCGCGCGTGGTGCCGAGCTCCTGGTGGCCCGCGGGGCCGGTGGTGACGGTGTCCACCCGGCAGTTGAGGTGCAGACCGGCTCCGCTGCGGACGGCCTGGGTGGCGTAGGCGAGCGTCGTCGTCCAGGGACAGATGATGCTCTCGCCGGGCACGTCCAGGGCACCGAGGGCTCCCGGCCCGAGGTGCGGCTCGCGGCGGCGCAGTTCCTCCGCGCCGATGAGCCGGGTGTCGTGGCAGCCGTTGCGCCCGGCCTTGGCGGCGAGTGCGGGCAGCGCGGCGAGTTGCTCGTCGTCCCAGGCGACGAGCAGGGCACCGAGCCGTTCCACCGGAATGCCGACCTCCGCGGCGTATCCGGTCAGCCGCCGGTGGCCGTCGCGGACCAGCCCGGCCTCCAGGGTGCCGGGGGTGGCGTCGAACCCGGTATGCAGGATGGCGGTGTTGGCCTTCGAGGTGCCGTTGCCGATGTCGTCCGAGGCCTCGACGACGGCGATGCGCAGCCGGTAGCGGGCCAGTTCGCGGGCGATGGCCGCGCCGACCACTCCGGCGCCGATGATGGCCACGTCGTGGACCTCGTCCGGCAGCGGGCCGGTGGTCGTCACGCTCATGCGCGTCCTTTGCTCAGCGAGGCTGCGTTTCGGTGGCTGCGTTGTGGTGGCTGTGTTGTGGTGGCTGTGTTGTGGTGGCTGCGTTTCGGTGGCTGCGTTTCGGTGGCTGCTTTCCATGAGCCGCGTTCCACGGGGAGTCGATTGCTCCGGCGGTTCGGCCGGGGCGGGGCGGGGCGCGGCGGGCCCGGCGGACTTCCGGTGCGTCCGCTGAGCCTGCGTCGACGGGCTCCCCCTGGTGGGTGGCCGGTCAGTGCGGCGCGGCGGGCGGTGGTGCGGGCCCGTCCAGCAGCGCCGCCACCGCCGCCCGGAAGGCGCTCCGGCGTTCGGCGGCCCGGTCGGCGCCGATCCGTGGTTCGTAGACGGTGGTCGGTGCCCGCGGCGGCAGGGCCCGGTGAAGCGGGAGGCCGGGGTCCAGTCCCATCCGGGCGAGCGCCCCCACGCCCAGCGCCGTCACATCCGGAACGGCGGACACCTCGACGGGACATTGCAGCAGGTCGGCCTGGGTCTGCATGAGCAGCGCGGAGCGGGTGAGACCGCCGTCGACCCGCAGGGCGGCCAGGGGTGTTCCCCGGTCGGCGGCGACGGCGTCGGCGAGCTCGGCGACCTGGGCGGCGATCCCTTCGCAGAGCGCGCGCACCAGATGTCCGGCGGTGGTGTCCAGGCCGAGGCCGGTCACCGAGCCCCGCACGTCGCTGCGCCACCAGGGCGCCGCGAGTCCGGCGAGGGCCGGGACGAAGGTGACGCCGCCGGTGTCCGGTACGGCGGAGCCGACCGCGTCGAGGTCACCGGCTCCGGAGACGACGCCGAGGTCGGTGAGCCAGCGGACCGCGGAGGCCGCGGTGTAGACCTGCCCGTCGAGGCAGTACTCGGTGCGCCCGCCGAGCCGCCAGGCGACACAGCTGACCAGGCCGCCGGTGCCCCGGCTGGGGCGGGGGCCGGTCGGCGCGAGCAGGAACGCCCCGGTGCCGTAGGTGCACTTGGCCGTGGCCGGTCCGGTCACGTGCTGGGCGAGCAGCGCCGCCTGCTGGTCGACGAGCAGACCGGTGAGCGGGATCTCGGCGCCGAACGCGGTGGTGGTGCCGACGGGGCCGGCCGCGTCGACGATCCGCGGCAGCCGCTCCCCGGCGAGCCCGAAGACGTCCAGCGCCTCCGGTGACCAGTCGACGCGGTCGAGGTCGAGGAGCTGGGTGCGGCCAGCGGTGGCGGCGTCCGTCACGAACGCGCCGGTCAGCTGGTGGATCAGCCACACGTCACTGGTGGTGACGGTGCCGGCGCGCGTCAGACTGCGGCGGATCCAGGCCATCTTCGGCCCGGCGAAGTACGGGTCGAGGGGCAGTCCGGTGCGGGCGCGCAGCGACTCGGCGTGCTCCGCGAGGTCGTGGCAGACGCTCTCCGCGCGGCGGTCCTGCCAGACGACGGCGTCGGTGAGCGGGGTGCCGGTGGTGGGGTCCCAGGCCAGCACCGTCTCCCCCTGGTTGGCCAGGCCGACCGCGTCGACCGGTTCGCCGGCGTCCGCCAAGGCCCGGCGCCCGGCGTCGACAACCGAGGAGAGGAGCTCGGCCGGATCGGCCTCGACCACGCCGCCGGGCCGGTAGCGGGGCCGCACCGGCGCCGCGCCGCTGCCGATCACCCCGCGCTCCGGGCAGAGGACGAGCGCCTTCGTGCCCGAGGTGCCCTGGTCGACGGCGAGGACGCGTCCGGTCACCGGAGCTCCCCGGCGCCGGGGTGCGCGGCCCGCGGTAACGCGCCGGGCTCGCCGGAGGTCCCTGGTGGGGTGGGCTCTGTGCTGGGATGGGGCTCGGCAGCCGGCATGGTTCGCTTCTTCTTCTCTCGGAATTCCACTGGCGGATTTCCTCTGGCGGATTTCCTCTGGCGGGTCTCTCGGATGCGTCCGGCGGCAGACGTGCACGTTCCCGAGGCGCCCGTGAGAGGCACCCGTGACCGGATCACCGCAAGCGTGGATCAGCCCCGGGAACGCCGTCAAGGACACCACGCCCCCGGCCGACGGCCCGCCCGTGCCCGCAATTTCCGCCGGTCGGGACGGCGTTGACGGGGCCGCGGAATGGTTACGCGGCCAAGTTATCGATGAAGATCACTATGACTCCCCCGCACTGGTGATCGGACCTACACTGACCGCCGTGCAACAGCAGGACGCCAGCGGGGCGGTTCGGCCTCCCGGGTCCACGGCGGCAGTGCCGGGGGCGCCGGGCACCGGATCCGTCCCACCCCCACACCGTCCCTGAGGGCCCATGACGATCACGCCGACCGACCGCAGCAGTGGATTACCGGACCGCCCAGGCCCGTTCGGGCCTCCGGCCGGGGGCGGGCACCGCCCCCGGGCCGCCTGCCCCCCGCCGCGGGGAGCGGCACCGTCCTCCGGCCCGCCGGGGACCGCGGCCGACAGACCTCCGCCGCGCCCCGGGGCGGGGCGCTCCCGGCCCCTGAGCGCCGGGCGCCGCTCGGCGGCGCGCGTCTGCGGCGGTGGACACCGGTGCTGAGCCCGCGCAGCGCAGCGGCCCGTACGGGGAGGGCGCAGGCGGATGCCCGAGGGTGAGTTCCGTCCGGTGTACCACCCGGCCGGCCACGACACCGCGCTCCGGGTCGCCATGGACGACCTCCGCGCCGGGCGCTGGCTGTCGATGCGGAATCTGCTGGCCGACACGCCCACCTGGGCCCTGTGGACGCAGCGGACCCAGATCCTGGCTGCCGGAGCCGCCGGGTCCGATGTGGTGCAGGCGTGGCGGTCGGAGGAACCGCGCAGCGTCGCCGCGGCGGTGATGCGGACCCGGGTGGCGGTGGAACGGACGCTCCGCGCCCACCGGGAGGGCCATCCGCGCACCGGCGAGCTGTGGCGGGAGGCCTGGGAGAGCTGCCGGGTGACCGCGCACACCGCGCCGGAGGACCCGGTGCCCTGGGTGTGCCTGCTGGCCCTGGCGCGGCTCGATCCGGAGCAGCAGTCGCCGGAGCACCGCGTTCCGCCGCCGGGCCCGATGCTCTTCCCGGGCCCCTGGGGGCTGTTGGCGGAGGCCGCCCGGCGCGACCCGGGCAACCGCGAGGCCCACCACCGGATGCTGCAGTTCTACTGCGTGCGGCAGGCGCACCGTTCGCTGGCGGAGGCGGTCGCGTTCGCCCAGTGGGCGGCCTCCTCCGCTTCCGAGGGATCGCCGTTGCTGGCGCTGCCGCTGTACGTCCGGGTCGAGCGCTACCGGATGGAACAGGGCCACGAGAAGGCGCTCGATCTCCACTGGGTGGCGGAGGACGCCACCCGGGACGCCCGCCGGGCCCTGCACGGCTGGTTCGACCGGACCGCACCGGAGGCCTGCTCGCTGCTGGATCTCAACCACCTCGCGCACGCCCTGTGGGGCGCCCTGCAATTCGGTGACGCGGCACGGGTGTTCCAGGCGCTGGGTCCCTACTGCACCGCCCTGCCCTGGGCGTACCGCACTCCGGAGCCGGGCGGCACCGAGCCCGCCCAGGAGGTGTTCCTGCGGGCCCGTGCCCGCTGCCTCGCCGCCGGTGAGATCCCGGATCCGCACCGATGAACCGCCGCGCCGCCCCCGACGGGCCCGACCGACGGGCCGCGGACTCCCGGACAGCCCCGCGCCCCGTCCGGGCCCACCGGCCCCCTTCCCACCGATTACCACCGACCCACGGAGGTGCACCGATGCCGCGCACGGCATGGTCAGACACGGACCAGGCCCCGCAGCGGGACGAGGAACAACGGCTGCGGGAACTCGGCTACCAGCCGGTTCTCGCCCGCCGCATGGGAAGCTTCGGCAACTTCGCCATCAGCTTCTCCGTCATCTCGATCCTGTCCGGCTGCATGACGCTCTACGGCTTCGGGCTGAACACCGGCGGCCCGGCGGTGATGCTGTGGGGCTGGGCGGGCGTCGGGGTGTTCGTCCTGTTCGTGGGCCTGGCGCTGGCCGAGGTGACCAGCGCGTACCCGACGTCCGGCGCCCTCTACTACATGGCGGACCGGCTCGGCGGCCGCACCTGGGGCTGGTACACCGGCTGGCTCAACCTGCTCGGGCTGCTGGGCGCGATCGCCGCCATCGACTACGGCGCGGCGCTGTTCACCGGCGCACTGCTGAACCTCCAGTGGGGCTTCGATCCCACCCCGGGGTCGACCATGGTCGTCTTCATCTGCATCCTGCTGCTGCACGCCGTGCTGAACCTCTTCGGGGTGCGGCTGGTCAGCGTGCTGAACTCGATCAGCGTGTGGTGGCACCTGGCCGGTGTCGCCGTGATCGTCGGCGCGCTGGTGATCGTGCCGTCGCACCACCGGTCGCCGGAGTTCGTGTTCACGGAGTTCGTCAACGACACGGGCTGGTCCAACCCGGTCTACGTCGCGGCGATCGGGCTGCTCCTGGCGCAGTACACCTTCTCCGGCTACGACGCGTCGGCGCACCTGTCGGAGGAGACGTCCAACGCGTCGGTCTCCGCCGCCCGCGGCATCGTGCGCGCCATCTGGGTGTCGTGGATCGCCGGGTTCGTGCTGCTGGCCGGGCTGACGTTCGCCATTCAGGACTACGCCGGGACGCAGAACAGCGAGACCGGCGTGCCGCCCGCGCAGATCCTGCTCGACGCCCTCGGCACCGGCGGCGCCACCGCCCTGCTGCTGCTCGTCATCGTGGCGCAGCTGTTCTGCGGCAACGCGGAGGTGGCGGCGGCCAGCCGGATGGTGTTCGCCTTCAGCCGGGACAACGCGCTGCCGGGCTCGGCCCTCTGGCGGCGGGTCAGCGCACGTACCCAGACCCCGGTCCTCGCGGTGTGGCTGTCGGTCTCGGTGGCCTGCCTGCTCGCCCTGCCGTCGCTGTACTCGGCCACCGCCTACGGCGCGGTGACGGCGATCAACGTCATCGGCATCACCCCGGCCTATGCGATCCCCATCTTCCTGAAGCTGCGCGCCGGGGACCGGTTCGTGCCGGGGCCCTGGCACCTGGGCCGGTGGAGCAGGCCGGTCGGGTGGGTGGCCGTGGTGTGGGTGGCGTTCGTGACGGTGCTGTTCTGTCTGCCGCAGTCCGCGCCGGTGACGGTCGCGTCGATGAACTACGCCTCGATCGCGCTGGCCGTGGTGCTGGTGCTCGCCACCGTGTGGTGGTTCCTGGCACGCCGCTCGTACGGCACCCCGGCCGCCTACGGAACCAGCCGCGAGCAGGCGGAGATCGCGGAGGGCATTGTGTGAGCCGTTCTGCGGCGGAGACGGGGCCGGTGCGTCGCCGGCGCCCCTCTCCCCCGTCTCCGCTGCCGGATCCCGGACTTGCTCCGTCACGCCGTCGGTGGGTTGCCGGCGGCCGGGCCGCTCGCGGTGGCTCCGTCGGCGGGGAAGTCCTCGCGGCCGGGCGGGGCTCCGGGCTCGGTCCGGGCCCCGCGCTCGGGCAGGGATCCGTGACCGGGCGGGGATCCGTGACCGGGCAGGGCTCGGCAGTCGTTCCGCGCTCGTCAGTCGTTCAGGGTTCCGTAGCCGTTCAAGGCTCCGTGGTCGGGCAGGGCTCCGTAGTCGTTCAGCGTTCCGTAGTCGGGCAGCACTCCGTAGTCGGGCAGGTCGACGGAGCTGACCCGCTGTCCCTGCCGCAGCATCCAGTTCAGGACGGGGCGCCGACTCAGCAAAGCGTTGCGCAGCCGGATGCCGGTCGCGGTCCGGGGCGCGAGGAAGGGGCCGGCCCGGTCGCCGCCCTCCTGACAGCGCCGGGCGTAGTCGCGCAGCCGGTTCTCGTACCGGGTGAAGGCCGTGCGGTGGTCGCCGCCGGCCGACGCGAGTTCACCGGCCAGCACATGGGCGGCCACCACGGCGGTCCCGGTGCCCATGCCGCCGAGGGTGGCGCCGCAGGCCGCGTCCCCGACGAGACAGATCCGCCCGGTGGACCAGGCGTCCATGTCCACCCGGCTGATCGAGTCGAAGTACAGCTCGGGCGCCTCCCGCAGCGCGGCCAGGAGCCGCGGCACCTCCCACCCCAGACCCATGAACGCCTCGGCGATCAGGGCTTTCTGCTGCTCCGGGTCGTGCCGGTGCTCGGCGAGCCGGGGTGCGGCGAAGACGACGAAGGCGCCGGCCCGCCCCGGCTCCCGGTGGTGGCCGCCGGCACTGGCGAGCCGGCCCGGCACGTTGAGGCCGACCGACCCCGGGCCGGGGTGCGGCCAGTCGGGCACCGGCCAGGTGGCGGCGTGGTAGCCGAGGTGCCGGACGTACCGCTCCTCGGGCCCGAAGGCGAGCCGCCGCACCCGGGAGTGCAGCCCGTCCGCCCCGATGACCAGGTCGAACCGGCGCGGCGCGGCGTGCCGGAAGCGGACGTCCACCCCGTCCGCGGTCTCGGTGAGGCCGGTGATCGTGTCACCGAAGAGGTACGTGGTGGACGGCAGGCTGTGCTCGTGGAGCACCCGGGACAGGTCGCCGCGGAGCACTTCGAGGTCGCCTCCGGCGAACTCGGCCGGGAGGTGCAGCCGTTGCCGGCCGCGCTCGTCGACGAAGCGCAGCGGGCTGCCGCCGGTCCGGATGCGGCGCAGCGCGGGCAGCACTCCCATGCGTTCCAGCACGGTGAGCTGGGTCGCGCCGCGGAAGTCGACGGCCTGCCCGCCGCCGCGCAGCGCGGGCGCCACCTCGACCACCGTGGGCCGGAATCCGTACCGGCCCAGCCAGTGGGCCAGCGCCGGACCGGCGATGCCCGCGCCGGAGATCAGAACGGTCCCCCTCATGCAACCACTCCCCCATAACTGTGTCCCGAGGACACTGATTCTTGTTGTGTACGGTAGACACAGTTTCTGGGCGAGGCAACACCGACGACAGGACTCCGGGACGGGAGCGGCGGATGAACGACGACCTGAGCGACGGCGTACGACTGCTCTGGGGGCCCCGCCCGAAGCCCTCACGGGGCCCGAAACCGGCCCTCAGCCTGGACCGCATCGCCCGCGCCGGAGTGGAACTCGCGGACCGGGAGGGGCTGTCCGCGGTCTCGATGCAACGGGTCGCCGGGCTGCTCGACTTCACCAAGATGTCGCTCTACCGGTACGTGCCGGGCAAGGCGGAGCTGATCGCTCTGATGGTGGAGAGCGCGATCGGCACGGCACCGCCACCGGACCGCCCGGACAGCGGCTGGCGGGAACGTCTCGGCGACTGGGCCCACGGACTGGCCGCCGTCTTCCGGGAGCACCCCTGGCTGCTGGACGCCACCGTCGGCCCGCGGGTCATGGGCCCCGGGGAACTGACCTGGATGGAACGGGCGATCGCCGCGCTGGACGGCACCGGTCTCACCGGCGCCGAACGGATGGACGCGGTCGTGCTGCTCTCCGGTCATGTCCGCGGTATCGCCCAGCAGGCGCGCGCCGCGGGGCCCGACGGGGCCCCGGAGGCCCGGCTCGCCACCCTGCTCGGCGCGTTGATGCGGAATCACGGCGCGGACTACCCGGCCCTCACCGCCGCACTGACCTCGGTGTCCGGGCCCGGGGAGCGCGACCAGGCGCTGGAGTTCGGGCTCGGGCGCATCCTGGACGGCCTGGGGGCCCTGATCGCCGAACGCTCGGGGTGACCGCCCGTCGGATCAGCGACCCTCGTCGCCCCGGAAGCCGGCCTCGGCCTGGGTCCGCAGCTCCGCCAGGGCGAGTTCCAGCAGCGGGTGGGTCTCGCTGCCCCGGCGGACGGCCGTGAACACCCGGCGTATCGGCGGGCGCCCGCCGACCGGGCGGACCACCGCGCCGTAGCGGTCGATGCCGCGCAGCGCGGACCGGGGCACCAGGGCGACCCCCGACCCCACCGCGACCAGCGCGCACACGGCGCGGAAGTCGTCGGACACGCACTCCACGCGGGGGGTGAAACCCGCCTCCTCGCAGGCGTGCAGCACCACGTCGTGGACCGGGTTGCCCGGCCACGGAGTGATCCACGGGTCGCCGGAGAGCGCGGCGAGCCCGATCTCCGAGGCGCGCCCCGCGGGGTGGCCGGGCGGCAGCACGACGTCGAAGGGCTCGGCGTAGAGCGGCTGGCGCAGGACCTGGTCCTCGCCGGGAGCGAGGGTGTCCCGGTGCTGCACGGCCACCGCGACATCCGCCTCGCCGTCCACGAGCAGCCGCAGGCTGGCGTGTCCCTCGGCGTCCCGCACTCGGATGTGCACCCCGGGCGCCCGGTCCCGCAGGGCGGCCACCGCCGGAGTCACCACCTCGGTGATCGCGGTGGCGAACGCCGCGACCGTCACCTCCCCGGCGACCCCCTCGGACACCGCGGCCAGATCGGCTTCGGCCCGCTCCAGCTGTTCGGCGATCCGCCCCGCGTGGGCCGCGAGAATCGTGCCGGTCGCTGTCAGACCGACGGCCCGCCCGCGCCGCTCCAGCAGGCTGTGGCCGACCTCGGCCTCCAGTGCGGCGAGCTGCTGGGAGACCGCGGACGGCGACAGATAGAGGGCCTGCGCGGCCGCCGTCACGGTGCCGTGGTCGGCGAGGGCGCGCAGCACACGGAGTCTGCGGGGGTCGATCACGGGTCCATCATCCCAGAGCGCTGTGAAGGTTTCCTTCACAGGATGCCTGAGATAATAGCGATGGACTTCACAGAGCCGGGTCAGCAGAGTAAGCACTTGTGAAAGCACTGATGAAGACGACAGCCGGACCCGGCCTGGCACTCACCGACGTGCCCACTCCCGAGGTGGGTCCGGAGGACGTACTGATCAAGGTGCTCCGGACCGGGATCTGCGGCACGGACCTGCACATCGACACCTGGGACGACTGGGCGGCGCGCACCGTGAGCGCTCCCCGGGTGCTCGGCCACGAATTCGTCGGCGAGGTGGTGCGCACCGGCTCCGCCGTCAAGGACGTGAAGCCCGGCGACACCGTCAGCGGCGAAGGCCACCTGGTGTGCGGCAAGTGCCGCAACTGCATGGGCGGCCGGCGGCACCTGTGCATCCGCACCATCGGCCTGGGCGTGCACACCGACGGCGCCTTCGCCGAGTACGTGAAGCTCCCCGAGTCCAACGTCTGGGTGCACCGGCACGAGGTGGACCCGGACATCGCCGCGATCTTCGACCCGTTCGGCAACGCGGTCCACACCGCCCTGTCGTTCCCCGTGCTCAACGAGGACGTGCTGATCACCGGCGCCGGTCCCATCGGGATGATGGCCGCCGCGGTCGCCCGGCACGCCGGGGCCCGCAATGTGGTGATCACCGACGTCAGCGACCACCGGCTGGACCTGGTCCGCAAGCTGTGTCCGGTCACGACGGTCAACGTGGGCGCCACGCGCATCACCGACGTCATGCCCGAGCTCGGCATGAGCGAGGGCTTCGACATCGGCATGGAGATGTCGGGCCGGGCCGACGCCCTCGGCGACATGGTCGCCGCGATGAGCCCGGGCGGCCGCATCGCCGTGCTGGGGCTGCCCGCCGAGCAGGTGTCGCTCGACATGGCGACCGTCGTCACCCGCATGCTGACCCTGCGCGGCATCTACGGCCGCGAGATGTACGAGACCTGGTACGCCATGTCCGTCATGCTGCAGAGCGGCCTGGACCTGTCGCCGCTCATCACCCACCGGTTCGGCTTCGAGCAGCACGCGGAGGCCTTCGCGACGGCGCGCTCCGGCCAGTGCGGCAAGGTCGTCATCGACTGGACGCGCCCCGTCCTCCCCTGACTCCGGCAGCCATCCACCACGCAACCGAGGAGCCCCCGTGTTCGACAGCATGCGCGACAGTCTGCGCGCCGAGCTGGACCAGATCCGCGAGGCCGGGCTGTACAAGCCCGAGCGCGTCATCTCCAGCCCGCAGACGGCGAGCATCACCGTCGGCGACGGCACGGTCGTCAACTTCTGTTCCAACAACTACCTCGACCTCGCCGACCACCCCGAGGTGATCGCCGCCGCGAAGCAGGCGCTCGACGACTGGGGCTTCGGCATGGCGTCGGTCCGCTTCATCTGCGGCACGCAGGAGCCGCACAAGGAACTCGAGGCCCGGATCTCGCAGTTCCTCGGCATGGAGGACACGATCCTCTACAGCTCCTGCTTCGACGCCAACGGCGGAGTGTTCGAGACGCTGCTCGCGGCGCAGGACTGCGTCATCTCCGACGAGCTGAACCACGCGAGCATCATCGACGGGATCCGGCTCTCCAAGGCCGCCCGGTTCCGCTACCGCAACCGCGACATGGCCGACCTGGAGCGCTGTCTCAAGGAGGCCGGTGACGCCCGGCACAAGCTGATCGTCACCGACGGCGTGTTCTCCATGGACGGGTACATCGCCCCGCTGGACGAGATCTGCGACCTCGCCGACCGCTACGACGCCCTGGTCATGGTGGACGATTCGCACGCCGTCGGCTTCACCGGCGAGGGCGGGCGCGGCACCCCGGCGCTCTTCGGCGTCACCGACCGGGTGGACATCATCACCGGCACCCTCGGCAAGGCGCTCGGCGGCGCCAGCGGCGGCTATGTCGCCGCGCGGGCCGAGATCGTGGAACTGCTGCGGCAGCGCTCCCGCCCGTACCTGTTCTCCAACTCGCTGGCCCCGTCCATCGTCGGCGCCTCGCTGAAGGTACTCGACCTGCTGGCGGCCTCCGACGACCGCCGGGCCCGGCTGAAGGAGAACACCGAGCTGTTCCGCAGCGAGATGTCGGCCGCGGGCTTCGACATCCTGCCCGGCGAGCACCCCATCACCCCGGTCATGGTCGGCGATGCCGCGCTGGCCGGCCGTATGGCGGCGGCCCTGCTGGAGCGGGGGATCTATGTGATCGCCTTCTCCTACCCGGTGGTTCCGCAGGGCAAGGCGCGCATCCGGGTTCAGCTGTCGGCCGCGCACTCGACCGAGGACGTCCGGCGCGCGGTCGCGGCCTTCCGCGAGGTCCGCGACGAGCTCACCGCCTGAGGACGGCGACGACGACGGGGCGTTCCGGGACGTGAAGTGCCGGAACGCCCCGCCGTCGGACGGGTGTTGTGCGGCAGCACCGACGCGGCGTGCGTGAACGGCCCGAGGTCGGCACCGGCGCGGCCTGCGTGACGACTGGAGGGCGGCACCGGCTCGGCGCGTGACGGCCGGAGGGCGCGGTCCGGGACGCCCGTCAGCCCGGTGGCGCGGACCGTCGGCCGGGCGGCGCCGCCCGGACCCCGTCCGCGTCACCGCTCACCGGGTCCTCCCGCGACGCCAGGACCGCGTCGACGAAACGACGCCGGTGCCCGGCGTGGTCCCGGAACCACAGCGCCAGTTGGTGGTCGGCGTCGGGGAACGTCAGGTGGGTGAAGCACGACCGGGCGGCCAGCGCCTCGGCGACGGCCCCGGTCACGGCCGGCGGGATCACCGCGTCGACGGCCGGCACGGCCAGCACCGCTCGGGCCGGGAACGTGCGGAAGGTGTCGAGGGCGGTGGAGTCACGCCAGCTGTCCGGTGTCCGGATGATGTCGGTGAAGCCCGCGTCGAACCGCACGGACCAGGCCCGCCTCGCGTACACGGCAGGCGCACAGAGGCCGATGGCGGTCACCCGGCGGCCGTAGTGCCGCGCCAGGTCGGCGACGGTCTGGCCGCTCATGCTGAAGCCGATCAGCACCAGGTCGTGGCCGGCGGGCACCTGGCGGCCGATCACCGTCTCCGCCTGGGTGAAGCGGCGTCGCAGACTCAGCTCCGGCAGGGTGCCCGAACTGCTCCCGTGTCCCGAGAAGTCGAAGGCGAGTGCACGGTGCCCGCGGGCCGAGAAGTCGGCCATCAGACCGGTGAGGCGCGCCTTGTCGCTCGTCCCCGCGCCGTGCAGGAGCACCACCGCGGACGGGGACTCGGGGCCGGACGGCCGGCTCTCCACGCCGTCGAGGAGCTCGCCGTCACCGGCGCAGGAGAAGCTGCGGAACATCGCGTCGGTCATGGCATCCCGTCCGGTGGGTTCTCCGGGAACGGTTCCGCCGCCCCCGGTTGTCGGTCACCTGAGCCGTGTCCGGAAGGTCCCGGACCGCTGTCGCGTTCCCGAGACCCTACGAACCGGCCACCAACCTAAGGGAATCGGGGGACCGCGCCGGAGCCGGGGGCGACATCCGGCCAGCTGTTTGACAAGCCACTGACAACTCTGCGGTCCCGTGGCACTCTGCCCCCACGCACCACGCACCGGCACGCGAGATCAGCGCCACGCATCCGCACCATGCGTCCCCACCCACCTCGGTGCCCCGCACCGGTCCCGCCGATCAGCACGGCGCATCCGCACCGCTCATCTGCCCGGCCCGCGCACCCATGCGGTCCGGCCCCCACAGTGCCCGCGCGACATCCCGCGCGGGATCGGCAGAAGGAGTACGCGTGAGACGTCCCCTCCGTATCTCCGCCGGCATCCTGATGGCCGTCGGCGCCCTGTGCACCACAGGACTGCAGTCCGCCACCGCCACCACAGCCGTCGGCTCCACCGCCCGCACCGCCGCGGCCTCCGCCACCGCGCAGGAGAAGGTCCGCGCCTTCTGGACCCCCGAGCGGATGCGGAACGCCCGGCCGCTCGACCTGCTCAGCGTCCGTCCCGGCGACGTCAAGGCACCCGGGAGCCACGGCCGGACGACAACCGTCGCCCCCACCCTCCGCACCCACGGCACCCAGGCGTTCCCGCAGGCCGGGGGGTCGTGGACGGGCAGCGGCGCCGTGGTCAAGACGTCGGGGCGGGTGTTCTTCACCTTCCAGGGGCGCACCGCCTCCTGCTCCGGCAACGCCGTCACCAGCAAGAACGCCGGCACGATCATCACGGCCGGACACTGCGTCAAGTACCAGGGCAGCTGGCACACCAACTGGGTGTTCGTGCCCGGCTATCACGACGGTCAGACACCGCACGGCACCTGGACCGCGACCAAGATCATGTCCACGCCGCAGTGGGTGGCCAGTGAGGACATCAACTACGACGTCGGCGCGGCGGTGGTCGGGCCGCTGGACGGCAAGAAGCTCACGGATGTGGTCGGCGCCCAGGGCCTCCAGTTCAACGGCGGCTACAACAAGGCCATGTACTCCTTCGGCTTCCCGGCCGCCGCGCCGTACGACGGCAGCAAGCTCACCTACTGCGCCGGGAACACCTCCAAGGACTTCCTCTTCTCCAAGGACCACGGCATGGGCTGCAACATGACCGGCGGTTCGAGCGGCGGTCCGTGGTTCACCTCGTTCAACGAGTCCGCGGGCACCGGACTGCAGGCCTCGGTGAACAGCTTCGGCTACACCTTCCTGCCGAACCGGATGTTCGGCCCGTACTTCGGTGACGAGGCCAAGACCCTCTACGAGCAGGCGCAGACCACCTGAGCCGCCGGTCCGGGGCAGGGTGACGGGTGGCGGTGGCACACCGGCCCGCCCGTCAGCCGGCTCCGGCCCCGCCTCTGGCCGGCCTCAGCCGGCAGACCCGCCGCCGCCCGGCCCGGGCGGCGGAGGAGCGGATCCGTCGCCCGGAGCCCCGGTGATGCGCAGCCGGACCGGCGCCGCCGCCCGGGGCACCGGCAGGGTGAGCGGGCGGCGGCCGGGGGTGATCGAGCCCAGGACGGCGGCGTGGCGGGCACCGGTGCAGGACGGCACCGTGCCCGCCAGGCCGTGGACCGTCAGCACACCGAGCACCGCGAAGGCATAGGCCTCCTTGGCGGCGGACGGCAGGCCCAGGTCGTCGGAGGTGCACAGCGGCACCCCGTCGAGTTCGGCGCGGATCGCGCCCAGCAGCACCGGATTGCGGGTGCCGCCGCCCGAGGCGACCACCTCGGTCGCACCGACGGCCCGGACGGCGTCGGCGACGGTCCGGGCGGTCAGCCGGGTGAGGGTGGCCAGGACGTCCTCGGGGGCGAGCGGTCCGCGGGCGGCCAGCGCCGCCCGCAGATACGGCAGATGGAAGAGTTCCCGGCCGGTGGTCTTGGGCGCCGGGCGGGCGTAGTAGGGCTCGTCGAGCAGCCGGTGCAGCAGCGCCGGGTCGGCCCGGCCCCGGGCGGCCAGTTCGCCGTCCTCGTCGAACTCGTGTCGGCCCCCGGTGAGATGGCGGACCGCGGCGTCGAGAAGGACGTTGGCGGGACCGGTGTCGAAGGCGACGGGGTCCCGGTCCGGCGGGACCACGGTGAGGTTGGCGATGCCGCCCAGGTTCAGGGCGGCCGGGACACCGGGGCGCCCGCGGAGCCACAGGGTGTCGACGATGCTCACCAGCGGCGCGCCCTGACCTCCGGCGGCCACGTCCCGGGCGCGCAGATCGGAGACCACCGGACAGCTGGTGGCCTCGGCGATCCAGGCGGACCGGCCGAGCTGGAGGGTGCCGTGCACCCGGCCGTTCTCGGCCCAGTGGTAGACGGTCTGGCCGTGGGAGACGACCAGCCCGGCCCGTCCGCCGCACAGTTCCGCGTCGGCCCGGACCGCCACGTCGGCGAACGCCCGGCCGATGAGGGTGTCGAGCCGGCACACCTCGGCGAGTGTGGTCGACGCCGGGGGCAGGGCCGCGGCCAGGGCCTCCCACAGCTCGTCGGAGTAACGGTCGCTGACCATGCCCAGCGGGGTCAGTACGAGGGTGTCGCCGTCGAAGCCCAGCTCGGCGGCAGCGGCGTCGATCGCGTCGCAGGAGGTGCCCGACATCAGCCCGATCACCGGGGCCGGGTCCGGTCCCCCGGTCATCCGGCGGTCCGGTCGTCGCGCAGGGGCCGGCGGTGGTCGTCCCCGCGGAGGGTGAGCAGCGCCGCGACGCTGACGGCGCAGGTGAGGACCACGTAGTACGCGGGGATGTCGAGGTTGCCGGTCCGCTTGATCAGTTCGGTGACCAGGAGTCCCGCGCACCCGGAGAAGACGGCGTTGGCGAGCGAGTACGCCAGGCCGAGGCCGGTGCAGCGGACCGTCACCGGGAACATCTCGGCGAGCATCGCCGGTCCCGGGCCGGCCATGAGGCCGACGACGGCCCCGGCCAGGATCACCGCGGTGCCCCTGGCCAGGGACGAACTCCCGGCGTCCTGGAGCAGGTTCAGCAGCGGGAAGGCGAGGACGACCGCCAGGGCGGCGCCGGTCGTCATCACCGCGCGCCGGCCGATCCGGTCGCTGAGCGCCCCCGCCGGGAGGATGGCCGCCGCGAAGCCGAGGTTGGCCAGGACGGTGGCGACCAGGGCCTGCCGGAAGGTGGTGTGCAGGGTGCTCTGCAGATAGCCGGGGAGGACGACGAGGAAGGTGTACCCGGCCGCGGCCCAGCCCATGGTGCGTCCGGCCCCGAGCAGGACGGCTCCGGCGAGTCGGCGGGGGTCCGGCGCGATCGCGGCGGGGGCCGCTCCGGTGTCTCGGGGCCCGGTGTCTCCGGGCCCGGTGGCGATGGCGGAGGCCGCGCGGGCCTGCTGGAAGGCGGGGGTCTCCTCCAGTCTCAGCCTCAGCAGGAGGGCGACCACGCCCAGTGGCAGAGCCAGCAGGAACGGCACCCGCCAGCCCCACGCGTGCAGGGCCGCCGGAGAGAGCACGGTCGCCGTCAGCGCCGCGGTCCCCGCCCCGGCCAGCAGCCCCAGCGCGACGGTGAACGACTGCCAGGCCCCGTACAGACCGCGCCGGCCCGGCGGGGCGAACTCCGTCAGGACCGACACCGCACCGCCGAACTCACCGCCCGCGGACAGCCCTTGCAGGACCCGCAGCAGTGTGAGCAGCCAGGGGGCGGCGGCGCCGATGGCGGCGCGGTCCGGGAGGAGGCCGATCAGGGTGGTGGCGCCGGTCATCAGCAGCAGGGCGAGCAGCAGCGCAGGGCGGCGGCCGATCCGGTCGCCCAGCCGGCCGAAGAGCACGGCCCCGAGGGGCCGGAAGAAGAAGGCCAGCGCGAAGGACGCATAGGTGGCGACGAGCCCTTCGAGGCTGCTGCCGCCGTCCGGGGTGAAGAAGGTGGCGGCGATGACGGTCGCGAAGTAGCCGTAGACGCCGAACTCGTACCACTCGATGAGGTTTCCGGCCGCACCCGCGAGCAGCGCACGGCGGGAGCGGGGCCGTCCGACGGACTCCTGGGCGGGCCCGTGCACGGAGGTGGTCATGGGGGACCCCTTCGCCGTCGCGGATGCCGTGGGGTGAAAGTTAGTTACACCACGCACCCCCCGGCCTGTCAATAACTTTCACCCGCAGGTCGGTTGGGCCGGTCCGGTGGTTCGGGGAGAGGGCCTGCGCAGACGGCTGCGGGCCTCCGTCGTCGTCCGGGACCCGGTCGACTGAGCCGAGGGGGCCGGAGGCCTGCTCGCGACGCGCACCCCGCCGGAAGTCACCCCGGCTCGTCACTGCAGCGCGTGCACGGCGGCCCCGAACAGCGCCGGCAGCCCCGCCGCCGCCGGGACGATCAGCCGCGCGGTGCCGGGCCGGCCGCCGGCGCGCACCAGCGCCCCCGTCATGAGCCGATGGCGCAGCGACAGCCGGCGCCAGGCCGCCTCGTAGTCCTGCGGGCGCCCCGCGGTCACGCAGCGCACCGCCGCGTCCGCCGAGGCCAGACCGAGAGCGATGCCCTCCCCCGTGAGCGCGTCGACGTACCCCGCCGCGTCCCCGGCCAGCAGCACCCGGCCCGCGACGCGCCCCCGGACCCGCTGGCGCATGGGTCCGGCACCGCGCACCCCCGTCGCCGGACGTGCGCCGCGCAGCGCGGCGGCGAGCCGGGGGAAGCGTGCGAGATGCGTGGCGTAGTCGCAGCGGACCGGGCTCAGGACGGCGACGCCGACCAGGTCGTCGGCGACCGGGGTCACATACGCCTCCCCCAGTGCCGACCAGTGGACCTCCACGAAGTCCGTCCAGGGGGCCACCGCGTAGTGCCGGCGCAGGCCGTAGCGGCGGGTGCCGCCCCGTGAGGGCAGGCCGAGGCCGAGCGCCCGCCGGGCCGGGGAGTGCAGGCCGTCGGCCGCGATCATCCAGCGCGCCCGATGGCCGGCCGCTTCCACCCAGCCCGGTCCCTGCCGGATCTCACGCACGGACCCCACCACGGTCCGGACGCCCAGCCCGGCCGCCCGCCCGGCCAGGGCGGAGTGCAGGACGGTGCGCCGTACGCCCCGGCCGGCGGCGCCGCGGAAGGCGGTCTCGGCCGACCGGCGGCCGTCGACATAGCGGATGCCGCGCAGTTCCCGGCCGGGCGGATCCACCCCGAGGTGCCGGAGCGATGTCACCCCGCCGGGCATGATCCCCTCGCCGCAGGCCTTGTCGACGGGGCCCGGGCGCGGCTCGATCACCACGGTCTCCAGACCCGCCAGCGCGGCGTGCGCGGCGGCGGCGAGCCCGACCGGTCCACCGCCCGCCACCAGCAGATCGATCACCCGGCCGCTCCCCCGCCGGTGTCCGCCGCCACGGCCTTCTCCGGTGCCGCCCCCGGACTGGGCACGGCCGCCGCGAGGGCCGCGTCCTCGCAGGTGATCCGGGTGGCGAGCAGGACTGCGTTGCCGGCGGTGAAGGCCGCCGCGGTGATCCAGGCCCCGTGCACCAGCGGCAGGGCGGCCCCTTCGACCGCCACCGCCACGTAGTTGGGGTGCCGCAGCCACCGGTACGGCCCTCCGGTCACCCGCGGCAGGCCCGGGACCACGATCACCCGGGTGTTCCAGCGCGGGCCCAGCGTGCGGATGCACCACCACCGCAGCGCCTGCGCCCCGGCGACCGCGGCGAGCATCGGCCAGCCGAGCGCGGGGACGAACGGGCGTCCCGCCAGCAGGACTTCGCCGAGGCAGCCCGCCAGCAGGCCGGTGTGCAGCAGCGTCATCACCGGGTAGTGGCCCCGGCCCGACTCCACCCCGCCGCGCGCCCGGCTCCAGCGGGCGTTGCGGCGGGCGACGGCGAGTTCGGCCAGCCGTTCGGCCGCCACGGCCAGGACCAGTGCCGCGTACCAGATCACGTCCGGCCCCCTTTCACCAGCGCAGCAGGACGAGTTCGGAGCAGAAGCCGGGGCCCAGCGCGAGCAGCAGCCCCGGGGTGCCGGGGGGTGGCGGCCGCTCGGCCAGGGTGTCCCGCAGCACGTGCAGGACCGAGGACGAGGAGAGGTTGCCCACCGCGGCGAGGGAGCGCCAGGTGATGTCGAGGGCGCCGTCGGGCAGTTCGAGGGTCTCGGCCATGGCCTCCAGCACCCGGGGGCCGCCCGGGTGGCACACCCACGCGGTGACGTCCCGCCGGGTGAGGCCGTGGTCGCCGAGGAAGGCGTCCACGTCGGCGGCGAGGTGCTTGCGGACGACGTCGGGGACGGTGGAGTCGAGGACCACCCGGAATCCGGTGTCCGTGACGTCCCACCCCATCACCGACTCGGTGTCCGGGTACAGATGGCCGCGGGTGGCCACCACGGTGGGGCACGGGCCCTTGGGGCGCCGGTCGGCTCCGCAGGCGACGAGGGCCGCGGCGCCGTCGCCGAACAGCCCGGCGGCCACCAGCCCGGCCGGCGAGGCGTCCTGCCGCTGGAAGGTCAGCGAGCACAGTTCCACGGACAGCAGGACGGCGACGTGGCCGGGCCAGCCGCGGAGGTAGTCGTGCAGCCGGCCGATCCCGGCGGCCCCGGCGACACAGCCGAGACCGAAGAGCGGCAGCCGCTTCACATCGGGGCGCAGCCCCAGCCGCCCCACCAGCCGGGCGTCCACGGAGGGCGCGGCGATGCCGGTCACGGAGGTGAACAGCAGCAGGTCCACCTCGCGGGGCGAGATGCGGGCGGCGTGCAGAGCGGAGTCGACCGCTTCGGCGCCGAGCTCCGTCGCGGCGGCGATGAACGCGTCGTTGACCATGCCGAAGCCGTCGAGTGCGGCGTACCGGTCGAGGGGCAGCACGGTGTGCCGGGTGCGGACGCCCGCGTTGGTGTGCAGTCGGTCGAGGACTCCCCGGTCCCCGCCGGGCAGGCAGATACGGGCCATCAGATCGGTGATGTCGCGCTGCTCATGACGGTGCGGTGCCAGAACTCCGTGTACGGCGGCGATACGGCTCATCCGGCTCCCCGGTCGGGCGGCGGTCGTCGGGACCTCATCGTGGTGCCCCCGGAGAGCCCGGGCCATGCTTGCGCACACCCATCCGGGGCAATCCATGGCAGGACGCGATGAACCACCACGACCGGCGGCGGCGGGAACGGCGGGCGGCCGTACGATCCGAGGGTGGTTTCCGACGACCCGTCAGGCGTAGCGGCCGTCCCGTCCCCCAGCGGCGCGGCGGGCGGACTGCTCCGGGCCTGCCACCCGCTGCCCACCGCGGCGGTGACGCTGCTGGCCACGGCACTGTCGGTGCGTGCGGGCCGGAGCGGCGCCGGGTGCGCGCTGGTGGCGGGAGCGGTGCTGGCGGGCCAGCTGTCCGTCGGCTGGTGCAACGACGCGGTGGACGCACACCGGGACGCCGCCGCGGGACGGTGGCGCAAGCCGGTGGTCTCCGGCGCGGTGTCCGCGGCGACGGTGCGGTCGGCGGCCGTCACCGCACTCGCGCTGTGCGTACCGCTGTCCCTGGCGTCGGGGCTCTGGGCCACGGTCGCGCATCTCACCGGGGTCGGCGCGGCCTGGGCCTACAACCTGCGACTGAAGGCCGGCGCCTGGTCGTGGCTGCCGTACGCCGTCGGCTTCGGGTGCCTGCCGGCCTTCGTCGCCCTGGGGCTGCCGGGACACCCCGGGCCGCGCTGGCAGCTGGTGGCGGCGGCGGCACTGCTCGGCGTCGGCGCCCACCTGGCGAATGTGCTGCCGGACATCGAGGACGACCTGAGGGCGGGAGTGCGGGGCTGGCCCCAGCGCCTCGGTCCGGCCGGGATCCGGCTGCTGGGACCGGTACCGGTGGCGGCCGCCTCGGCACTGCTGGTACAGGCGATGCCCGGCGGGCCCGGCCGGTACGGAGCGCTCACGGTCGCCCTCGCGGCACTGACGGCCGGGGGCGGGGCCCTGCTGGGGCGGGTGCGGCCGCGGGCGCCGTTCCTGGCGACGATCGCGGTCGCCGCCGCGGATGTGGGGCTGCTGTTCCGCGGCGTGGGCGGGTGAGCACCGTGCGTTGCATGAGCGCCCTGCGTTGACTGAGCGCCCTGCGTTCGAGTGCGGGCGCGGACCGTGGCGGGTTCGGCGAGGGAGACCGCCGACGCCCTGCGCTCGACGTCGGCCCCGCACCCGTCCAACATGACAAAGGATATGAAATGTACCGTTTTGGGTACACAGCCATGCAGTGCATGGGAGGTCGCGACAGTGGAGGGTGTCATGGGGCAGCGCGATGAGTACGAGCTGGTGTTCGTCCATCCGGGCTCCGCAACCCCGGCGGCGGAGGACGTGGTGGTCGTCCACCGCACCGAGCGGAAGGGCCCGGGCGGACACCCGGTCTACACGGACGACACCGGCATCGTGCAGGCGGAGATCAGCGACCGCGACGAAGTGCGGATCATCGCCAGCGGCGGACACCAGGCACCGTCCCCGGTGGTCCAGGTCCGCCGTCTGGTCTGAGGCGGTCCGGGCCGAGGTGGTCCGGGCCGAGGCCGTCCCGGCCGAAGTGGTCCGGGCCGGGCGTCCGGGCCGAAGCCGTCCGGGCTCCGGCCATCCGGTCCGAAGCCGTCCCGTCTCCGGCCATCCGGTCCGGAGCCGTTCACCCGGGGCTGCCGCATCCGGGTGACGCCCGGGTCGCGGACGCCCCGGGCCGGGTGACGGGGCGCAGCAGCAGCCCCGGCGCCCCGTCGGGTCACTGCGGATCACTGCGCGTCCGGCCCGTCACCACCGTCCGTCACCGCGCGGTCCGGGCCGCAGTGGGTCCAGCCGGACGCGAACCGTTCCGGCCGCCGGCCGGTCCGGGAGGTCATGACAAATGTCATCGGGATCGATGACACAGCTCATCATGATCCGTACCGGCGTCCGGCCAGGATTCCGGTATGACATCCCATGTTCACGCCATCGAGGTCAGCGGTCTGCGGAGGCGGTACGGGCCCGCGGGCGGCAAGGGCTTCGAGGCCGTCCGGGGCATCTCCTTCTCCGTCGCCGAGGGTGAACTCTTCGCCCTGCTCGGCACCAACGGTGCGGGCAAGACCTCCACCGTCGAACTCCTCGAAGGCCTGGCCGCCCCCACCGGCGGCAGCGTGCGGCTGCTGGGCCACGATCCCCACCGGGACCGTGCGCTGATCCGGCCCCGCACCGGTGTGATGCTCCAGCACGGCGGGTTCGCCGCCGATCTGACCGTAGCCGAGACCGTCCGGATGTGGGCCGGGTGCACGTCCCGCCCCCGGCCGGCCGGCGAAGCACTGGAGACGGTCGGGCTGACCCACCGTGCGGGGGTGCGCGTCAAGAACCTCTCCGGCGGCGAGAAGCGGCGCCTGGATCTGGCGCTCGCGACCCTCGGCGACCCCGAGGTGCTGTTCCTCGACGAGCCGACGACCGGCATGGACCCCGAGGGCCGCCGCGAGACCTGGGACATCCTGCAGAACCTGCGCGACCGGGGCACGACGGTCGTCCTCACCACGCACTACCTGGAGGAGGCGGAGCGGCTCGCCGACCGGCTGGCCATCATGCACGCGGGCACCATCGCCGCCTCCGGAACGGTGGCCGAGATCGTCGCCGAGCATCCCTCGACGCTCTCCTTCCGGCTGCCGCCGGGCGTCGGCGTCGGGGACCTGCCGGACCCGTCCGCCCTCGGCGCCACGGTGAGCGGCGCGGCGGACCGCGCCGTCCGGCTGTCCACCCGGGATCTGCAGCACACCACGACCGAGACCCTGATCTGGGCCCGGGACAAGGGCATCGGCCTGGCCGGGCTGAACGCCCGGTCCGCCTCGCTCGAAGAGGCGTTCCTGCACATCGCCCAGGGCACCGACGGCACGGAGGCCACCGCGTCATGAGCTCCAGCACCGCACATCTCGCCGCCCTGGGGCGCGCGGAACTGACGCTGCTGTTCCGCAACCGGACGAACCTGTTCACCGTGGTGTTCATGCCGGGCATGCTCACCCTGGCGTTCCAGCCCACGCTCAAGACGTTCGGGCAGTCGGCCGCGGCGGACGCCATGGGGCCGTCGCTGATGGCGATGTCGTTCGGGATCGTCCTGGTCATGGCGCTGTACAGCGCGCTGCCGGGCGTCTACGCGGCCCGCCGGGAGGAGCTGTTCCTCAAGCGGATGCGGACCGGCGAGGTGTCGGACCTGGTGATCCTCGCCGGCTCCGCCCTGCCCATGGTCCTGATGGCGCTCGCCCAGTGCGCGGCCCTGGCCGTCGGCATCTCGGTCGTCGCCGACGTACCGGCTCCCGAAGCGCCCCATCTCGCCGTTCTGGGCGTGCTGCTGGGCGTGGTGATGATGGCGGCGCTGGCCGCCCTCACCTCCACCCTGGCGCGGACGGCCGAGAGCGCGCAGGTCGTCGTCCTGCCGGGCATGATCGTGCTGCTGGCGGGCTCCGGGCTGTTCCTGCCGCTGGACGCGCTGCCCGGCGCGCTGGAGGAGATCTGCCGCTTCCTGCCGCTGACGCCGGTGGCCGATCTGATCCGTGCGGGCTGGTCCGGCGAGGCCACCGGGGCGGGAACCGCACGGCAGGCGCTGACCGCTCTGGTCTGGACCGGGGCCGGGCTGCTGGCCGTCCGGCGCTGGTTCCGCTGGGAGCCCCGCGTCTGAGGGGGCGCGAGTCCGGGG
>NZ_JBYITE010000042.1:0-64014 GCF_057709105.1 Streptomyces sp. bgisy100 | reverse complement strand
GCCACAAATACACGGAAGCTTCCGGAACCCCCCACCCCTCCGGCCCCGTCCCCCTCCTGTGCGTCGTTCCCCTCGCGTGGATCCCGGGTCCCGTCGTCTTGGTGGGCCCGGTGGTTTGGGTGGTCCCGGTGGGTCCCGTGCGGGCTCTCAGGCCTCGCCTGTAACCCCGGTCCCGTCGGAGTTCTTGGTCCCGTGGGCGGGCTCGGTCTTGTCGGTGCGAGCGGCTTCCATGGCGTGCTCGGCCTCGACGGTGTCCATCGTGCGGGAGAGCCGTTCCAGTACCCGCACGGTCTCCGCGAAGCCCTCCGGCCCCAGTTCGTCCGCCAGCCGGGCGGCGAGCCGCGCGTGGCCCGGGCGGATGCGCTCCACGGCCGCGCGGCCCTCGTCGGTCGGCCGGAGCAGCTTGGCGCGACGGTGTGCCGGGTTGGGGACGTACTCGGCGAGCCCCTTGCCGACCAGCAGATCGGCGATGCGCTGCACGCTCTGCCGGGTGATGCCCATGGTGCGGGCGATGCCGGACACGGGCAGCGGCTCCCCGAGCACGGCGCCGAGCACCTGCCACCAGGCGGCGGTCAGGCCGGCCGGTCCGGCCAGCCGCTCGGACACCGTGAGGAACTGGCCGTTGAGACGGAAGACGCCCAGCGCGGTCCGGGACAGCAGCGCGGGCTCGGACGCTGCCGGGTCGTCCTCGTGGTGCCCGGTCACTCGGCTGTCCCGTCGTGCCCGGTAACGCTCACCCTGCCGGTCCCGGCCACCCGCGCGTCGCCGCCGGGAACGTACGCCCCGCCGGCCCCGGTCCCGGTCGCCCGCCTGCCCCCGCCGCCCTCCGTCATCCGGACGCCGCCATGAGGACGGGGAAGGCGCCGGCGTCCGAGTGGCGGAACAGGCGGTACCAGGCGTCCAGCACCTCCGGTTCCATCAGGTCCAGTTCGGCCAGGATCTCCCGGGCGAAGGCGACCGGCTCGGTGGGGCCGGCGGTGATCAGTCCTCGGTCGCGGACCGCGTCCGTCTCCCGGTAGCGCTCCGCGCCCCGGTAGCCGGGCTGGCCGGCGAGGTAGCCGGCCGCGCCGCTGGTGTGGTCGCGGTCGTCCAGCAGTCCCTCGCGGGCCAGTCCGGCCGTCGCGCCGCAGATGGCGGCGACCGGCACTCCGGCGTCGAGGAAGGTGCGGGCGGCCGCTGCGAACGGTGCGTTCTCCGCGCCGCTGTCCCAGAGCTCCGCGCCCGGCAGGATCAGCAGCGCGCTGTCCTCGGGGCGCAGCGCGTCCAGGCCGAGGCCGGGGAGGAGCCGCAGCCCGCCCATGGTGGTCACGGGATCGCCGGTCGCGGAGACGGCGACGACATCGACTTCGTCGCGCGGGGCCCGGTGGTACGCGGTGTTGCGGAGGTGGGCGGTGGCGTGCCCGAACTCCCAGTCGGCGAGGGTGTCGTAGACGGCCACGTGCACGGTTCTGCGGGGCATGGCTCCTCCGTACGGTCGGGCGGCCCGGGAGCGCCGGATGCGGCTCCTCGGTCGCCGGGGATGCCGTCGGCCGTCCGCCGGAGCACCCCGATATGCAGCATGCTGTCAAAAAGGCAGCATGCTGTCAATCGAGTTTCGACCGGTGAGCCCCCGGCTCAGGCGTCAGTACCTCCGGCCGTACGCGGGGCCGAACCCCGGATTGCCCTGCTGCTGTCGCGTCTCGTTGCGCTTCACCTGGAGCGAGGTGAGCCGCAGGACCACCGAGAGCGCGAGCACGGCCGCCGGGACGGTGACGACATCGGTGAGGAGGGCCCAGGCCGTGACCCCGGCGTAGTCGTCGATGTTCTCCGCGGTGACAGCCACGAGCTCGTTCATCCACCCGGTCGCGTACATCGTGAGGAACAGCGCCCACCACCAGCCGAGCAGAGCGAGGGACGCCCGGCGGGTCCCCGGCCCGTACGGGCCGGGCACGGTCGGTTCGACGCTCGCCCGCCAGATGTCGTTCGCGATCTGCTTGGGGAACCACAGCTGGACGATCGGGGTGAACCAGCCGCCGATGGTCCAGCCGCGGCTCAAGCGCTGGCTGCCCGGGGAGAACACCTCGGCATTGAGGTACAGCCGCCGGAACCAGACCAGCCAGAGCACCACGACGGTCAGGGACACCACCGCGGCCGCCGCCCCGACCGAGTCGACCGTCTTCTGGCCGTCGCGGATAGCCTCCCGCGACCCCGTACCGGAGGAGTAGGCCTCGTACGCGTCGTACACGGCCAGGTTGAGCTTGAAGTCGATCAGGAGGAACACCGTCGACAGCCCCAGCATGACCGCCAGCCAGGTGCCCAGGGTGCGCGGGGAGCGCCACACCGGGGCCGCCCCGGGACCGGAGGACGGCGTGGGAGCGGGACCGTACGGGGCCGCCGCTGGGCCGTACGCCGGGTGGGCGGGCGGCGGGGTGGACACCGGCGGGACCGGGGGCGGCGGTGTCGAATGCGCGGGCGTCGCGTGCAGGGGCACCGCCGGGGGCGGCGTCGCGACCGCGTTCTGCACCGGGACGGCGTCGGGCAGCGGCTGGGAGACCACGGCCTGCGGCGTGGGGGAGGGGCCGGGCGCCGGGGCCGACGGCCGTTCCGCCTCCAGCTCCAGCAGTTGCAGCGCCTCGCGGCCGAGCCGGGCCAGCAGCCCGCCGGGCAGCCACGGTTCGGCGCCCGCGCCGCCGGCGGTGTGCGCCAGTACCTGGTCGACGGTGACCCGCGCCGCCGGGTCCTTGGCGAGGCAGCCGGTCACCAGCTCCCGGAGCGCGTCCGGAAGGCCCGTCAGATCGGGCTCCTCCTGGGCTATGCGGTACATCAGCGCGTGCATCCCGCTGTTGGAGGTGCCGAAGGGCTGGCGCCCGGTCGCCGCGAAGGCCAGCACGGATCCGAGGCAGAACAGGTCGCTCGCGGTCGTGACCCGCTCGCCGCGGACCTGCTCGGGCGACATGAAGCCGGGCGAGCCGACGACCGCGCCGGTCATCGTCAGCCCGTTTCCGGCGACCGTCTCCACGGCGCGGGCGATGCCGAAGTCGATGACGCGGGGGCCGTCGATCGTGATGAGAACGTTGGACGGCTTCAGGTCGCGGTGCACCAGACCGGCGCCGTGGATGTCCCGCAGGGCGTGGGCGAGGCCGTTGCCGAGGGTCAGCACCGCGTGCTCGGGAAGCGGCCCGAACTCGTCGGCGACGACCGCGTGCAGGGAGGGCCCGCCGATGTAGCCGGTCGCCACCCAGGGCGTCGCCGCGTCGGTGTCGGCGTCCAGCACGGGGGCCGTCCAGGCGCCGCCGACCCGCCGCGCGGCCTCCACTTCGGCCGCGAACCGGCGCCGGAAGTCGGACTGGTGGGCCAGTTCGCTCTGGACGAGTTTGACCGCGACGGTGCGGCCGCGTTCGGAACGCGCCAGGTACACCCGCCCCATGCCGCCCTCGCCCAGCCGGCCGAGCAGCCGGTACTCACCGATCCACTGCGGGTCGTCGGCCCTCAACGCGTCCATCTCAGCATCCCCCGTTCCCTGGTGCCCTGCGGGACGAGGATAGGGGGACCGGGGTTCCGGGGTCCCGTCCGCACCGGGTGCGGACCTGCCGCGGCCGTCCTCCGTTTCCGGGCCGGGCCGGCGCCGGACGGGCCCGCGACCGGCCCGGCGGGGACCCGCGACCCGACAGGGTGCCGGGCGACGTGGCCGAGGCCATACAGGTTGGCGGTGTCCGGCGGCCGGTGCCGCTCCTAGTCTGTGCCCATGACCCCTCCCGCAGATTCCCAGGTCGGAAAGGCTGTCAAGGCCGTCGACCGTGCCCATGTCTTCCACTCCTGGTCCGCACAGGGGCTCATCGACCCCCTGCCCATCGCCGGAGCCGAGGGCTCGTACTTCTGGGACTACGACGGCAACCGCTACCTCGACTTCTCCTCCCAGCTGGTGAACACCAACATCGGTCACCAGCACCCCAAGGTCGTCGCCGCCATCCAGGAGCAGGCCGCCAAGCTGTGCACCATCGCGCCGGGCTTCGCCGTCGACGTCCGGGCCGAGGCGGCACGCCTGATAGCCGAGCGCACCCCCGGCGACCTCGACAAGATCTTCTTCACCAACGGCGGTGCCGAGGCCGTGGAGAACGCCGTGCGCATGGCGCGGCTGCACACCGGCCGGCACAAGGTGCTGTCCGCCTACCGCTCCTACCACGGGGCCACCTCCACCGCGATCAACCTCACCGGTGACCCGCGCCGCTGGCCGTCCGACACCGCGTCCGCGGGCGTCGTGCACTTCTGGGGCCCGTTCCGCTACCGCTCCCACTTCCACGCGGAGACCGAGGAGCAGGAGACCGAGCGCGCGCTGCAGCACCTGGAGGAGCTCATCGCCTTCGAGGGGCCGCAGTCGATCGCCGCGATCATCCTGGAGACGGTCGTCGGCACCGCGGGCATCCTCGTCCCGCCGCCCGGCTACCTCGCCGGGGTGCGCGACCTCTGCGACCGGCACGGCATCGTCTTCATCCTCGACGAGGTGATGGCGGGCTTCGGCCGCACCGGCCGCTGGTTCGCCGCCGACCACTTCGACGTCACCCCCGACCTGATGACCTTCGCCAAGGGCGTCAACTCCGGCTACGTCCCGCTCGGCGGGGTCGCGATCTCCGCGGAGATCGCCGCGACCTTCGACCAGCGGCCGTACCCGGGCGGACTCACCTACTCCGGCCACCCGCTGGCCTGCGCCTCGGCCGTCGCGACGATCAACGCGATGGCGGAGGAGGGCATCGTGGAGAACGCCGCCTCCATCGGTGAGAACGTCCTCGGCCCCGGCCTGGCGGAACTCGCCGCCCGCCACCCGAGCGTGGGCGAGGTCCGCGGCATGGGCGCCTTCTGGGCCCTGGAGCTGGTCAAGGACCGGGACACCCGCGAACCGCTGGTGCCGTACAACGCCGCGGGCCCGGCCAACGCGCCGATGGGCGACTTCGCGGCGGCGTGCAAGCAGCGCGGCCTGTGGCCGTTCGTGAACATGAACCGGACCCATGTCGTCCCGCCGTGCACCATCACCGAGGCCGAGGCCAAGGAAGGGCTCGCGGCTCTGGACGAGGCACTGACGGCGGCGGACGCGCACACCGTCTGACGGCGGTCGGCGACGCGCCGACTGTCTGACGGCGGTCGGCACGGCTCCGGTCCGGCACGGGTCCGGTCCGGCACGGGTCCGGTCCGGATCGGCTCCGCGCGGTCCGGATCGGCTTCGCCCGGCTCGGCACGGCGGCTCCCGTGTGGCGTGGTTCACACCGGAGCCGCCGTGCGGCGTCCTTGCTGAAGCGTTCCGTGTGGCGTCCTTCACGTGGCGGCCCCCGCAGGGCGGCTGCCCCGCGGCAGCGCGGGCCCGCACGTCCCGCACGCGGCCGGAGCCCGTCGGGCCGTCGCCTATCGTGATGCGACGACCGTTCGCGCAGGTGTGCGGTCGCGTTCCCTAAGGAGATCCCCGACCATGCCCGGCGCCGGCCCCGTCACGCGCAACACCCTGCGCCAGCAGATCGCCGAGGCGCTGCGCGACGAGGTGCTCGCCGGGCGGCTGCCCGCGGGGCGGCACGTCACGGTCCGGGAGATCGCCGAACAGTACGGGGTCTCCGCCACCCCGGTGCGCGAGGCGCTCGTCGACCTCTCCGTGCAGGGGCTCGTCGACCTGGAGCACCACCGCGGCTTCCAGGTGCACCGGTTCACCCCCGACGACTTCCGCAACATGGTCGAGGCCCGTGCCCTGGTCATCGACGGCATCTTCCGGTTCGCCACCGAGCGGGTGCTGGACGCGGCCGGCAGCGACGGGCTGGCCTCCGTCCGCCGCCGTGCAGAGGAGGCCGAGCGGGCCTCGCGGGCCGGGGACCTGGACATCCTCATCGGCTACGACCTCAGATTCTGGGGCGAATTGGGTGGGCTCGTAGGGAACCCGTATATCTCAGACCTGCTGCACCGGGTGCGGGTGCAGGGCTGGGCCTTCGTCGTACCCCACCTGCGCCGGCAGCGGAGCCTCAAGGGGCGGCTGTGGTCCCGGCACAGCGAGCTCGTCGACGCCGTCGGCGGCCGGGACGCCGTCACCGCGCAGCGCATCATCGCCGAGTACAACGACCACTCGCTCCGGCTCCTCGACCACCTGACGGCGGGCGGCGAGCGGCCCGGGGGCGCCGGCTGACGGCAGGCGCCGAGCCATGCGCGGCGACCGTGGGCCGATCGGGCGCGCGTGGTTCGCGGCGAACGGCCGAAGGAATGGTTCCGGGTGGCTTTCATCGGGACCGGCTGACGGCGGGTGCCGGGTGAATTGGGGCGGACGCCCGACGGCGGGTGCCGGGTGAATTGCGGCGGACGCCCGACGGAGGCGCCGGGTGGTGTCCACAGAGACCGGCCGACGCCAGGAGCCGGGTGATTCGCGGAGACCCGTCGGACCCTGCCGGTGGGTGTGCGGCCACCCGGTCACGGAGGCCGACGGTCAGGCGGACGGGTGGAACGGCTGTCACGCGGACGGGTGGGCCCGCGGGTGCGCGGGCAGGCGTGCGGAGACCGGCGGCGTGACGGGTGTGACGGACGTGACGGCCCCCGCACGTACGCCCCTTGACCCGCCCGGCGGGTTACGGGCCGGTACCGTACACACGGTCGACCACGGCACGGGGAGCAGGGGGGAACAGCTATGGACGCCGTACACCGGGCCGCGCTGCCCGGACCCCGGTCCCGGCACCCCGCCGAAGCGGTCCCCGTCCTCGACATCTCGGTGGTCATCCCGGCCTACAACGAGGAACACCGGCTGCTCCCCGGCGTCGACGAGGTCTGCCGCTATCTGCGGGCGGCCGGCGTCCGCTGGGAGGTCATCGTCGTCGACGACGGCTCCGCGGACGCCACCGCGGCCGTCGCCGCCGCGGCGGCCGCCGAGGAGCCCCGCATCCGGCTGCTGCGCGCCCCCGTCAACCGCGGCAAGGGCCACGCGGTACGGATCGGGATCGCCGCCTCCCGCGGCCGCCGCGTCCTGTTCTGCGACGCGGACGCCGCGACCCCCATCGGCGAACTCGCCCTGCTGCACGAGCAGCTGGACCAGGGCTACGCCGCCGCGATCGGCTCCCGCGCCCGCCCCGGAGCGCGCATCGGGACCCGTCAGCACCCGCTGCGCGAACTGCTGGGCAAGGCGGGGAACCGGCTGATCCAGGCGATGGCGGTGCCCGGCATCCGGGACACCCAGTGCGGATTCAAGCTCTTCGACGGCGACAAGGCGCGCACGGCCTTCGCCCGCGCCCGTACGGACGGCTGGGGCTTCGACGTCGAGATCCTGCGGATCTTCCACGCCAACGGCTGGCCGATAGCCGAGGTGCCGGTGCGCTGGTCGCACCGGCCCGGCTCCAAGGTCGGCCCGCTGGACTACGCCAAGGTGCTGGCCGAGGTCGTACGGGTCCGGCTCCAGGGGGCCGGGCCGCGCGTCGTCGACGAGCGCGGTGACGGCGACCCCGGCAGCGACGGGCCGGCCAACGGGCCGGCCGGCGAGCGCAACGGTCGCGAGTACGGCGACGGGGAGCCGGGCGCGGAAGGCCCCGACGCCGGTCCGCGCGGCAGCGACGGGCACGACGCCGGCCGGCGCGACAGCGAATCGAGGACGCGGTGACGGACAACCGGTCGACGACGGCCCCGGAACCGGACGGCGTCGGCACCTGGCACGGCACCGATATCCGGGAGGGCCGGCTGATGAATCCGGGCCCAGTCGTGAATCCGGGTCAGGATGTGAATCCGGGTCAGGATGTGGATCCGGAGCGGGACGTGGAGCCGGAGCGGGACGTGGAGCCGGGCGAGAGGCCATCGGACGGCGAGCCTCCGCGGCTCCCGTGGCCGCGGATTCGCTCCACCGAGCGGATACGCCCCTCCGCGCGGCTGCGCTCCGCCCTGCGGTTGCGCCCCGCCGCGCTCGCCGTGCCGGTCGGATATCTGCTGGCGTCGCTCCTGCTCTACGTCCACCTCTGGGCCGACCTCGACCGGCGTTACCTGGCCGACAGCATGCGCGACCAGAACCAGTGGGAGTGGTTCTTCGCCGTCACGGCACACAACGTACTGAACCTGGACAACCCGCTCTTCACGGTTCAGCAGAACTTCCCGCTCGGTGTGAACCTCATGGCCAACACTGTGATGCTCGGGCTGTCCGTGCCCCTGGCCCCCGTCACCGCGCTGTTCGGCCCGACCGTGACCTGGGCACTCGTCCTGACGGGCGGAATCGCGGGCACGGCCACCGCCTGGTACTGGCTCATCCGCAAGTACCTCACCCGCGACCGCGCGGCGGCGGTCCTCGGCGGTGCGTTCAGCGCCTTCGCGCCGCCGATGATCTCGCACGCCAACGCGCACCCCAACCTGGTGGTGCTGTTCGCGATTCCGCTGATCATCGACCGGCTGCTACGGCTCTGCGGCACTCCGCCCATCACCGCCTCGCCCCCCTCCGTTTCGCCCATCGAGGCTTTGCCCATCGAGGCTTCGGCCACCGGGCGCGGAACGCAGAAGGCCGAGCCGGAGAAGGCGGAGTCGGAGAAGGCGGGGTCGGAGAAGGCCGAGCCGGAGGAGGCCGAACCCGAGAAGGGCTCCCCCAAGAGCCCCGAAAGGAGCGAGGCGCACAGAAGCGAGCCCCGGCTCCGCCCCCGCCCGCTGCGCGACGGGATCGTGCTCGGGCTGCTGCTCGCCTGGCAGATCTTCCTCGGCGAGGAATCGCTGCTGCTCGCCGCCACCGGCATGCTGGTCTTCGCGGTCGCGCACGCCTGCATGCGCCGCACGTTCGCCCGCGAGGCCGTGGGACCGCTGCTGCGCGGTGTCGGCATCGCCACCGTCGTCTGCCTGCCCCTCGTCGCATACCCGCTGTACTGGCAGTTCTCCGGCGACCAGAGCTACAGCAGCATCCTCCACGGCCCCACCGGCAACCCGCCGCTCGCGCTCTTCGAGTTCTCCGCCCGCGCGCTCGCCGGCGACGTGCAGCGCGCCGCCGCCCTGTCCATGAACCCGACCGAGCAGAACGCCTTCTACGGCTGGCCGCTGGCCTCCCTGCTGCTCGGCATCGTCCTGCTGCTCTGGGACCGGGTGGCGGTGCGCGCCCTGACCTGGACGGTGGTCGTGGCCGCCGTGCTGTCCCTCGGGGTGAGCATCCCGCTGGCGTTCACCGACACGGCGACTCCCGGCCCCTGGTGGGTCCTCGACAAGCTGCCGCTCTTCGAGTCGGTCATCGAGTCCCGCTACGCGATGGTGTGCGCCCCGGCCATCGGCATGCTGCTGGCCGTGGCGTGGACGGCGGTCGCGGAGTCCGCGCGGGCCGCCGCGGCCGGGGAGGGGACGGAGCGGGAACGCCGCAACCGGGCGCGCGTCATGCGCCTCGCCGCGGGCGTCGCCCTCACCGCCGGTCTGCTGCCGATCGTCCCCCGGCCCCTGGAGACCGTCGACCGGCCGGCCGTCCCGCAGGTCGTCGCGGACGGAACCTGGCGCGGTTACGTCCGGCCCGGGCAGTCCCTCGTTCCCGTGCCGCTCCCGTCGCCGGGCGAGGCGAGCGCGCTGAAGTGGCAGATCGACGCCGACTTCGGCTTCCCACTGCCCGGCGGCTACTTCAACGGCCCGTCCGGCCCCGACCGCGTCGGGATCTACGGCGCCGTGCCGCGTCCCACCAACGACCTGCTGCGTGATGTCCGCTACACCGGCCGCATCCCGCGGATCGGCCCCGACCAGCAGCGAGCCGCCCGCGAGGACCTGCGGTTCTGGCGCGCGGGTGCGCTCGTCCTCACCTCGCAGCCGAACGACGAGGCGCTGCGCATCACCGTGCAGCGGCTGCTGGGCGCGGAAGGGCGCCGCGTCGGGGACGCCTGGGTGTGGGACGTGGGCTGACGCAGGGTGCCCGGGGCACTACGCTGTCCCGACCGACCAACGAGCAGCTGTGCCGACCGACCAACGAGTAGAAGTCCGCCCCCGGAAGAGAGCGAGCCCCCGTGGCGTGTGACCTGTGGCTGGTCCCCCTCGTCGACGTACTGTGCCAGAGCCCCGACAATCCGTTCGCCGAAGAGCTCGCGACCTTCGACAAGGCCCTGAACGACGCCGGCCTGCCGCCCGTCCCCGTCTTCGGCTACATGCCGGGCCTGTCCGGGGCCGTCGCCCCGGTCGCCGGCTTCGACTACGACGCGCTCCACTTCCTGCGCCGCGCCTACCTGTTGCAGGTCTGCCGGCTGCCGGTGACACCGGTGGACGAACTGGGCGGCGACTACGAGCAGCTGCTGGAGATGTTCGAGTCCACGGCCCAGCAGTCGCACCTGGTCTGGCACTACGACCACGCGGGTGCCTATGTGCCGGTGGACTTCCCGCAGCCGCTGACCAACGAGGAACTCCTCGCCGGCGGCGGCCCCCTGGGGTCGAGCAACGGTCTGCTCCGCGAACTGGAGGCGGTGGCACCGGCGATCGGCATCGACCCGGCCAACCCGCCCGCCGCACCGGCCGCGCCGGGCCGCCCCACCGAACTCGAGGAGCCGGCCGCGACGGCCCCCTACGACGACAGTCCGTACGCCCGCGAGCGGCACGTCTGGCTGGGCCTGCACGCGGCGGCGACCCGGAGCCTGGGCCAGGGCTCCATGATCGTCTTCAGCTGACCTGCTGACCTGCTGTCCTGCTGACCTGCTGTCCCGCTGACCTGCCTGCCCGCTGACCTACTGTCCCTGCTGACTTTGCCGGCCCGCCGACTCCCCTGCCCGGTTGCCCGGCTGCCCGGCCGGCCCGCTGTTCCCGCTGTCCTGCGGGTGAGCGGCATCCGTCCCCGGGGCACGGTGCGCCCGGCCCGTCGGCGGCCCCGGAGACATCCGGCCAGGCGGGACTTTCGAAACACGCCCTAGGGCCGCGGGCCCTCCGGCGGCCGCTGGCGCGGCATGTTCGGGCGGGCGCCGGGCGGCAGCGAGAAGCGGCCGGCCGGCTGCCCGAGCTGTTCCGGCCGCGGCCTCCACGGCACCAGCGACTGGGTGCGCAGTGGGGCGGCGCCGGCCCGGAACTCCACCATCCAGTCCGCCGTCTCGGACCGCACGAGGTCGGCGACCCCCTCGGAGAAGCGGCGCAGCACCGTCAGACAGCGCTCCGCGGCCTCGCTCGCGGTGCCCTCGGTCGGCCCCAGCACCTCGCGCACACTCTCCGACGCCCAGTCGAACTGCAGCGCCTCCAGCCGGCGTTGCACGGCCTGGGCCGTGGCGACATCGCGCATCCAGCCGGACGTCAGCCCGAAGAACCGGTCCGCGCCCAGGCACACCACGGCCGTCGCCAGAGCGAGACAGCCCCACCCCGCCCCGTCGCCCAGCACCTCCGTCAGGTCCAGCAGCGGCAGCGTGACCCCGACGGTGGCCGTGACGGCCGCGGCCAGCCGCAGGGCCCTGGCGCCCTGCCGCTTCCAGAGCCGCCCCGCGAGATACCAGTCGACGGTGTCCAGCGCCCGGCCCTCCACCCACCGGTACAGGTCCTCCAGCCGGTCCGCGGGCTCGCCCCAGTCGCCGGAGGGGAGGGGGCGGCCGTGCAGATCGCCGGGGCTCCGCCCGCCCTCCTCGCGCGCCTTGCCGCCCTCGCGCGGAAGCTTCTCGGGCTGCATCTCCGGCTTGCTCACCGTGCGCTCCCTCTGCGATGGCGATGCGGTGCTGTGCGCTGCGCGGCAGGGGTGCCGTGCCGTGCGTACGGACGTGCGGTCGGCGCGGCGCTGTTCGCCGCGGGTGCGGTGCCGCGGTTCCCCGCGGTGCGCGCGGACCGCGTCAACGGCCCTCGCGCGGCCCCCTTCCTACCGCCGAAAGGCTGGCCGCGCGGGCACGAACGCGGGAATTCCGCTCGGAAGGGGTGCGTGATCAGGTAGAGGGCCCGGTACCGCTCACTCGAAAGAGTGGGGCGCCGTGGCCCGCGGAGCGAGGGCCACCGATCCACGCTGCTTCGCGCACCACCGCGCTTCCCCTGCCGGCCGTGGGCACGCCCTGCCGCACCGCCCTGCCGCACCGCCCTGCCGCACCGCCCTGCCGCGCCGCCCCGTCCACCTGCCGCACCGCGTCCCCTGCCCCCCGGCCGTCCCCTGCGCCCGGGCCCTCTCCCGCCTCCCGGCCCGTTCTCCGGGTCCCGACCGGGCTCCCGCCTCCCGACCGGGCACCCGCCTCCCGGCCCGTTCTCCGGGTCCCGACCGGGCTCCCGCCTCCCGACCGGGCACCCGCCTCCCGACCGGGCACCCGCCTCCCCGCCGGGCATCTGCTTCCCGCCGGACACCCGGTCCACCGGCCGTGGCAGCCCCACAAGGAGAGCCCGCCCCGCCCCCTCCCCCGTACCCACCACGACCCCACCGCGCCCCCTCACGACCCCGCCGGAGGGGCGGCACGCCGCCCCCGGGGTGCGGCCGACTACTCTGAAGCGCGTGAAGGTCCTCGTCATCGGCGGCGGCGCCCGCGAACACGCCCTGTGCCGCTCTCTCTCCCTCGACCCCGACGTCACCGCGCTGCACTGCGCCCCCGGCAATGCAGGGATCGCCGAGGTCGCCGAGCTGCACCGGGTCGACGCCCTGGACGGCCCGGCCGTGGCCGACCTGGCCCAGCGGCTCGCGGCGGACCTGGTGGTCGTCGGCCCCGAGGCCCCGCTGGTCGCCGGGGTGGCGGACGCCGTCCGCGACCGGGGCATCCCGGTCTTCGGCCCGTCCGCCGAGGCGGCGCGGCTGGAGGGCTCCAAGGCCTTCGCCAAGGACGTCATGGCCGCCGCGAACGTCCCCACCGCCCGCGCCTACCTCTGCACCGACGAGCGCGAGGTCGACGAGGCGCTGGACGCCTTCGGCCCGCCGTACGTCGTCAAGGACGACGGCCTGGCCGCCGGCAAGGGCGTCGTGGTCACCGAGGACCTGCCGACCGCCCGCGCCCACGCGCTGGCCTGTGTCGGCACCCCCGGCGGCCCCGCGGGCGCCACCGGCCGCGTGGTCATCGAGGAGTTCCTGGACGGCCCCGAGGTCTCCCTCTTCGCCGTCACCGACGGCGAGACGGTCCTGCCGCTCCAGCCCGCCCAGGACTTCAAGCGCGCCCTCGACGCCGACGAGGGGCCCAACACCGGCGGCATGGGGGCCTACTCCCCGCTGCCCTGGGCGGACCCGAAGCTGGTCGACGAGGTCCTGGCGACCGTCCTCCAGCCCACCGTGGACGAGCTCCACCGCCGGGGCACCCCGTTCTCCGGCCTGCTCTACGCGGGGCTGGCGATCACCTCCCGCGGCGTGCGGGTCATCGAGTTCAACGCCCGTTTCGGCGACCCGGAGACCCAGGTCGTGCTGGCCCGGCTGAAGACGCCGCTGGCCGGGCTGCTGCACGCTTCGGCGACCGGTACGCTCGCCGCCTTCCCGCCGCTGCGATGGAGCGACGGCGCGGCGGTCACCGTCGTCATCGCCTCGCACAACTACCCGGGAACGCCCCGCACGGGCGACCCGATCGAGGGCCTGGCGGACGTCGCGGAAGGGGACGAGCACGCCTACGTGCTGCACGCGGGGACCAAGCTCGGCGAGTCCGGCGAGGTGCTGAGCGCCGGCGGCCGGGTGCTGTCGGTCACGGCGACCGGCCCGGACCTCTCCGCCGCCCGGGACCGTGCGTACCGGGGAGTGGCGCGGATCCGGCTGGACGGGGCGCACCACCGCACCGACATCGCGGCCAAGGCGGCATCGGCCGAGAGCTGAGCCGCCCGCCGCTCCGCGCGGTTCCGGGCGGCCTCGCACCGTCGGCACGACGGCGTACCGCGTTTCGGCGTCGGCACGGTGCCGGGTCCGCCGGCGCGGGCTCCGTCGGCGTGGGCTCCTCCGGCACGGGCTCCGCCGGCCGCACCGGAAATCCGCGTCCCCACCTCCGGTTCATGGTCCCCGCCCGCGCGCCCGCCTCAGGGCTCACGCGGCGCCCGCATCCGCATCCTTGCGCGCTGCCGCCGGCCCGGCGCCTGCGCCCGGCCCGGGTCCGGCTGCCGTACGCGCGGCCGCCGGCCCCGCTCGCGGCGGCGCTGCCCGGCCGTACGATGCCCGCCTCATCCTGCTTCGGGGTGATCCCGTGCGGCCTGCGGGTGTCAGCCGTTCCGCATCCCCCGGCGAACCGCTCCCGTTCACGCCGGAGCCCGCCGGGGGCACGGACAACCATGGTCATCGGAGCCTGCCGGGGGGCCATGGGCAGCCACGGACGCCATCGGAGCCCGCCGGAGGCATCGGCGCCCGCCCCGGAACTCGCCGCACGGCCGACGGCGCCCGCAGGAAGGCCGTCGTAGGCCACCGCAGGCCACCGCAGGCCACCGAAGGCCACCGAAGGCCACCGCAGGCCACCGAAGGCCACCGAACGCCGTCCGAACGCCGTCCGAACCCAACCCCAAGGCCGAGCGCAGCGGAACCGGCTTTGCCCAAAGCCATTCCATCGAGTGACCGGTTCGTCATACCGCTGACGCATGCGCACCCCCCAACTAGGGTTCCGCGCAGGCGCGCCCCGGGGCATCCGAGGGGCGTCCGGCAAGTGGCTCACCGGCATTGCGGTGCCGGGGCCCGGTGCCACAGTGGGGGAGTGGGCAAGCCGCAACAGGCAGCAGCCAGCAGGGGGTGACCTTCGACCGTGTCCGAACCGTCCGGTGCGGAGCCAGGCTCGCACTTCGCGCGCTCCAGGGCGCTGGCGGTGCTGCGGGTCCGCAGCACGGCGCTGGCCGTCGCCCTGCTGCCCGCCGCCGTCGCGGTCGTGCTGTCCGTCGCAGCCGCCACGGACCGGATCGGCGGCCCGGGCTGGGACGCGGTCCGCTGGGCCTGCACCGCCCTCGGCGTGCTCACCCTGCTGCTCGCGGCCGCCGTGGCCGCCGTCGTCGCACGGGCCAGGCCCGCGGTCAGCCCCACCGTGCCGATCGCCGAGGAGACGGCCCCGGACCTCTACCGCCTCGTCCGTGACCTCGCGGACCGGCTCGACGTACCGGCCCCGTCGGCCATGGCGCTCACCCCCGACTGCGACAGCTGGCTGGAGGACCGTGCGCACCTCGCGGGCCGGGCCGGCCGCCGCGGCTCCACACCGCCGGTGCTGGTCATCGGCTCACCGTTCCTGTGGTGGATGCGGGTGGCCGAACTGCGGGCGCTGCTCGCGCCGGTGGTCGCCGGGACGGGCCCCTCGGCGCATCCCGACATAGCGGCCGCCCGCCGGTTCGTCCGCGGACTGGACGCGGCCGTGGCCGTCTCCGCACGCCGTCCGGCCCTGTGCTTCGTCGGCCCGCCCGCGCGCCTGCTGCTGCGCCGCTGCCGCGACCGGGCGGCCGAGATGGAGCGGGGCGTGGCCGCCGCCGCGTCCGCCCGGGCGCAGGCCGTGGACTACGGGCTGCGGATCGTCGCCCAGGAGCAGGTCGGACTCGCCTACGCGGGCTGGGACCGGCTGCTGACCAGGGTGGCGCTGCCGGCCTGGCGGATGGGCCGCTGGCCGTCCCGGCTCGACGCGGGGGTGGTCTCGGCGCTCACCGAACTCTCCCGCCGCGACCGGCTCGCCGAAGGGTTCGCCGCCCGTCTCGGGGAGCGGCCCGCCTGCGACCTCCTGGAGGAGCCGGGCGCGGTCGACGAGGCCGCGTCGCTGCTGGCCGCCCGGCTGTTCCACGGCGGCCCCCCGGTGCCGGGCCCCGACTGGTCCCCCATCGACTGGTCCGCCTATCCGGAGGAAGTCGTCGACCGCAAGTGGCGGGCGGAGGCCGCCCGGCTGCACCGCGTCCTGGACGAACTCACCCCGCCCGGCACAGGAACACCGTCCCGCCCCGGCGCCGGCGCGAGGTCCGGCACGGGCCTCCGCACCCCGGGCGGCGAGCCGCGCCACTCCGCGGCCCTGACGTCCACCGACACCGCCGGCCCGACCCTCGCCCGGGTGGTGGACCGGCTCGCCGCCCCGGGCGGGATCGAGCTGGGGGAGCGGCTGGCCGAGCGGCTCGCCGCGGAGGTGGCCCGTGAGGAGGAAGCCGGCCGGCAGGCGGCCCGCGCGGCCGCCCGGCAGGCGGGCGCTGCGGGTGGTGCGGACGGCGCGGGCCCGGGGGCCGGCGCCGGGGCACCTCCCGGGCCGGAGCTGCCCGCGCTGTGGGGAGACGGGGTCACTCCGCTCTTCCCGATACAGAGTCCTCGTACGGGGCGGGAGTTGCTCGCCGACCACATCGTCGCGATGGTCTGCTGTGCCGCGGTGGACACCGCGGGCGCCGCTCCCGGCCTCGACTGGCTGGACGGCCCGGTCCTGCTGCACGCCGGAAAACGCGGACCGGATCTGGGAGTTCCGGTGTTGACCCTCGTCGAGGATGGCGATCCGGAGCCGCTCCGTGGTTGGCTGATCGCCGCGGGAGTCCGACCGGAAAAGCCCGTGCGTCTGGTCTAAGGTCTGTTCCTCGGGTCGGGCCCGGGTGGGATGCGGGCCTGTTGGGGGCACCTGCCGGCCGGCGGCAGGACGGTCGGACAGGGCGGGGAACTCCCCGCCGGGGCGGTGGAGGAACCTTCCGGCCGAAGGCCGGAGCGGAAGCGTCTCCCCGGCGAGGGGCCGGGGCGGAGCACTCTCCCGGCGCCGGCCGTGGGGGGACCTCCCGGCGGAACGCCGGGAGGACGGAGAAGGCGGAGGAGGGGGAGTCCATGCGGACCGTCGGCGACCGACGCCTGTGCCGCGGGGCATATGTGCCCGGCACGAACCGGAGCCGACCCCTGGGCTCAGCCCCGTTACAGGCCCGAGAATGGACGTCTCATCGGAGTCGTCCTTCTCATCCGAAGAGTCATCCCATTTGCACCACTTGAACACCTGTCGACACGAGTCGGCACACACTGAATAGCCACGAACAGTTACGAACAAAGTGCTGAGTGTGATCTGCTGGAGCCGATCAGGGGACAGCAGCTCCGGGAGGGATCGTTCGTGAGCACGGACAAGATCCGCCGCTGGGAGTCGGGGGCGCTCGCGCACGCCGTCTCCGACCCCTTCGGCCAGGGCCCGCTGCCCTGGCTGCGCGGCAGCGAGAACTATTTCGACGACACCGGTCACGTCGTGCCCTGGTATGTCGACCCCGCCGTCGCCGCCACCGAGCCCGGCATCCCCGCCCCGCGGCGCGCCGACTCCCGCCCGGGCCCCCGCACGGCCGACGACGTCCGCCGCCAGATCAAAGGATTCGCCTCCAGCTCGGCGGTCGCGCCCGGCGAGGCCATCGACTTCCGCATCACGGTCGATCCGCCCCAGCAGTTCTCCGTGGACATCTACCGCATCGGCCACTACGGGGGCGACGGCGCCTCGAAGATCACCACCAGCCCCCGGCTGTCCGGGATCGTCCAGCCCGCCCCGCTCACCGCCGACCGGACCGTCTCCTGCCACCACTGGTGGCTGTCCTGGCGCCTCCAGGTCCCGACGTACTGGAACACCGGCGCCTATGTCGCCGTGCTCACCACCGCCGACGGCTACCGCAGCCACATCCCGTTCACCGTCCGCGACTTCCACCCCGCCGACCTGCTGCTCCTGCTGCCCGACGTGACCTGGCAGGCGTACAACCTCTACCCGGAGGACGGTCACACCGGCGCCAGCCTCTACCACGCGTGGGACGAGGAGGGCAGGCTGCTCGGCGAGGAGGACGCCGCCGTCACGGTGTCGTTCGACCGGCCGTACGCGGGCGCGGGCCTGCCCCTGCACGTCGGCCACGCCTACGACTTCATCCGCTGGGCCGAGCGCTACGGCTACGACGTGGCCTACGCCGACACGCGGGACCTGCACTCCGGCCGGATCGACCCGACGCGCTACCGGGGGCTCGTCTTCCCCGGCCACGACGAGTACTGGTCGGTCCCGATGCGCCGCACCGCCGAACGCGCCCGTGACGGCGGCACCTCCCTGGTCTTCCTCTCCGCCAACACCATGTACTGGCAGGTGGAGCTGGCCCCGTCCGCCTCCGGCACCCCCGACCGCCTGCTCAGCTGCCGCAAGCGCCGGGGCCCGGGCCGGCCCGCCCTTTGGCGCGACCTCTCCCAGCCCGAGCAGCAGTTGCTGGGCATCCAGTACGCCGGGCGGGTGCCCGAGCCGTACCCGCTGGTGGTCCGCAACGCCGACCACTGGCTGTGGGACGCGACCGGCGCCGGCGAGGGCGAGGAACTGTCCGGCATGGTCGCCGGCGAGGCCGACCGCTACTTCCCGCGCACCTCCCTGCCCGAGCACAGCCACCGGATCCTGCTCGCCCACTCGCCCTACGAGGACGCCGAGGGCGCCGGGCGGCACCAGGAGACCTCGCTCTACCGCGCCCCCAGCGGCGCCCTGGTCTTCGCCTCCGGCACCTTCGCCTGGTCCCCTGCCCTGGACCGGCCGGGCCATGTCGACACCCGGATCCAGCGCGCCACGGCCAACCTCCTCGACCGCATCTGCAAGCGGGACTGACGACCGGGGCGCCGACGGGGCGGAGCGGTAGGGGCCGGAACCTTGCGACGGTTCCGGCCCGTCGGCGCCGTCCCGTCTGCCTCGTCCCACTGGCGCCGTCCCGTCGGCGCCGCACCGGCCCGGCCCGGCCCGGCCCATCCCGTCCTGTTCTGTCGTTGATCCTGTCCCGTTGATCCGGCCCTGTTGACCCCGTCTGCCGCCTTCGGCGAGCCGCTTCCTCCCACCCCCGGCACGCCCGTCTCCCCGCGGGCGTGCCTCTGCCTGCGCGTACGTGCTCATTCCCCGTGGAAGGGCCTCGGACCCCACCCTCCGGGACGCGGCGCGCCCCGAGGTGGAACGGAACGGAGCCATCCACCCGGGAGGGCATCCACCCCTGAAGGGACGCCGCCGAGCGGATGCGGGAGAATCGGGACTCCTGGATCAACCTACGCGGAGGCAGCGTGTCCGGTTTCGTCGAAAAGCCCGAGCCCGCACAGGTGCCGGGTCTGGAGCATCTGCACACCGGCAAGGTGCGCGACCTCTACCGGAACGCCGCGGGCGACCTCGTGATGGTCGCGAGCGACCGCCAGTCCGCGTACGACTGGGTGCTGCCCACCGAGATCCCGGACAAGGGCCGGATCCTCACCCAGCTGTCGCTGTGGTGGTTCGACCAGCTCGCCGACCTCGTCCCGCACCATGTGCTCAGCACCGACCTGCCCGAGGGCGCGCCCGAGGACTGGGCCGGCCGCACCCTGGTCTGCAAGTCCCTGCGGATGGTGCCCGTCGAGTGCGTGGCCCGCGGCTATCTCACCGGTTCGGGCCTCGCCGAGTACCGGCAGACCCGCACGGTGTGCGGGCTCGCCCTCCCCGAGGGCCTGGTCGACGGCTCCGAACTCCCCGCGCCGATCTTCACCCCGGCCACCAAGGCGGCCGTCGGCGATCACGACGAGAACGTGGCGTACGAGGAGGTCGCCCGACAGGTCGGTCCGGAGACCGCCGCCGAGCTGCGCCAGCTCACCCTCGCCGTCTACAGCCGGGGCCGGGACATCGCCCGTGAACGCGGCATCATCCTGGCGGACACCAAGTTCGAGTTCGGCTTCGACGGCGACGAACTGGTGCTCGCGGACGAGGTGCTCACACCGGACTCCTCGCGCTTCTGGCCCGCCGACGAGTGGGAACCCGGTCACGCCCAGCCGTCCTTCGACAAGCAGTTCGTCCGCGACTGGCTGACCTCGCCCGCCGCGGGCTGGGACCGCCACGGCGAGCAGCCGCCGCCGGAACTGCCCACCGAGGTGGTCGACCGCACCCGGTCCAAGTACGTGGAGGCGTACGAGCGCCTCACCGGGGTCCCCTGGGCCTCCTAAGCGTACCGACTCGGAGCGTCGTCCCTGTCCCCACGGATTGCCCCGAGGGCGGTCTGCGCGGCCCGAGAACCCGGGCGGCGGCGTTACGGAAGTCGGCCCGGTGACCCCGCACCCGCGGGGTCACCGGCCACCTCCTCGATCCGGTAGGCCCCCGCACGGGGAACCTTCGGAACCCGGCCGCCGGACACAGAAGTCCGGACGAAGAAGCGCCCGGCCCGGGTGGAGAAGCTGCCCGGCCCGGACGAAGAAACCAACCCGACGAAGACCGCACGAAGAAGGCCCCGGTCGTGATGACCGGGGCCTTCTTCTTCTGAGCGGACGACGAGATTCGAACTCGCGACCCTCACCTTGGCAAGGTGATGCTCTACCAACTGAGCCACGTCCGCAGGTGTCGCTCCGGTGCCTTTCGGCGCCGCAGCGAGACCCACTATAGCCAACCTCGCTCGCGTGCGATGCGCACGGCCGTATGACGGTTCTCCGCGGACAGCTTCGCCGCTGCCGAGGAGAGGTAGTTCCGGACGGTCCCCGGGGAGAGCGCGGCCCGCCGCGCGACCTCCGCGACGGGCGCCCCGTCGGCCGCCAGCTCCAGAACCTCGGCCTCCCTGGAGGTGAGCGGCGAGTCCCCGGCGCTGATCGCTGCCGCCGCCAACTCGGGGTCCACATAGCGGTTTCCGCCGTGCACGGTGCGGATGATCTCGGCGAGCCGCTGTGCCGACACCGTCTTCGGCACGAAACCCCGCACCCCCGCCGCCAGAGCCCGCTTCAACGGTCCCGGCCCGCCATGACTCGTCACGATCATGGTCCGGCAGCCGGGCAGTTCGGTCCGCAGAGATGTGGCGACCGCCACACCGTCCGCTCCCGGCATCTGCAGGTCCAGGACCGCCACATCGGGCCGGTGCGCCCGCGCCATCGCCAGTGCCTCCGGCCCGGACGCCGCCTCGGCGACGACGGAGAGATCGTCCTCCAGCGCGAGGAGCGCGGCCAGCGCACCACGGATCAGGTGCTCGTCATCGGCGAGCAGCACCCGCACCCGTACCGGCGCCGGCTCGCCGCTCCCCGCCGTGCCGCTCCCCGCCGTGCCGCTGTCCGCCGTGCCGCTGTCCGTCGGCATGCTTGCCGCTCCTGCCCCCGCTCCTGCTCCTGCCTCTGCCCCTGCCCTGGTGTCCTCCGTCCGATACCGCGGTCGGGGCCCGTCGTCCGCCTCCGGCGTCATACCGACTCCTCCCGCACCGTGGGGCGGCCGGTCCGCGACGCGCTGCCGTGACGCCCCGCCGCGCCGTCGGCGTTGCATGAGCTGTCCGCCCTGTCCGCCCTGTCCGCCCTGTCCGCGCCGGTCCTCCCGTCCGCCGCGCCCCGCGGTGAGCCGCCGCCGTCCCGGGCCGACGGGATCCGGGCGGTGAGACGGAAGACGCCGCCCGGCCGGGACTGTGTGGTGAGGGCGCCGTCCAAGGACGACAGGCGCTCCCGCAGACCGGAGAGTCCGGACCCGCCGGACCCGCCGGTGCGCTCCGCGCCGCCCGCCCCGCGCCCCGCCAGGCGCCTCGCCGAACGGCACGGCGCCCCGCCCCCGGACACAACCCCGTCCCCGGACACCGCCCCGCCTCGGGAATCCGTCGCCCCGGAACCCGCCCCGACTCCGGAACCCGCCCCCGCCCCGGCCCCCTCCACCCGCACCTGCCCCGGAACGGGAAAGCCGTCGCTCACCGGCAGGCCCTCGCTCACCGGCAGCCCGTCGTTCACCGGCACGCCGTCGTTCTCGATCACCAGCACCGCCGTCGCGTCCCCGGCGATCCGCAGCCGGATGCTGCACGTCCCGGCGTCGCTGTGCCGGAGCACATTCGTCGCCGCCTCCCGGACCACCCAGCCCAGCGCCGACTGGACCCCGGGGGCCAGCGCCGAGCCGTCGTCCCCCTCGACCCGGCAGGTGATCCCCGCCGCCCGGAGCACCGAACGGGCCCCGGCCAGCTCCACGTCGAGGTCGGCCTCCCGGTAACCCCGTACGACGTCCTGCACCTCGCGCTGGGACTCCTGCGCGATCCGCTGCACGTCCTGCATCTGCTCGACGGCCTCGGGCCGGCCGCGCTGGGCGAGCTGCACCGCCAGTTCGCTCTTGAGCGCGATCACCGACAGGTTCCGCCCCATCACATCGTGCAGATCCCGCCCGAACCGCAGCCGCTCCTCGGCGACCGCCAGCCGTGCCTGCAACTCCCGGGTGCTGGCCAGCTCCCACACCGCGCACAGCAGCCAGGAGGAGAAGCCGTAGGTGAAGGTCAGCACCGCGCCGACCATGAGCGACACGATCGCGAAACCGACCGCCTGCCGGCCGGGCAGGCCCACGGCCGCCGCTGCCCCGGCCATCGCGGCCGCGGTGCCCACCACCAGGTACAGCATGTGCCGCCGCTTGCGCATGACCAGCGACAACGACGCCATCCCGAAGCCGGTCAGCGCGCAGAAGGCGATGCTGGTGAGCTCCATCTCCGGCAGCGCGCCGCTGGAGCACAGCGCCAGCACGGCCACGGCCCCCGCGGCGGACACCGTGCCCACGGTCGCGGCCAGGCGGACGGGCCGCTCCCGCCGGTCGAGCGCCCAGTCCAGCCCTCGTGACGACAGCACCGCGCACACCACCGCATGCGCCGCGATGAGCAGGAACAGCCAGCCCCGTGCCTGCGACGAGCCCGCGGTGCCGGCCAGCTGTCCGCCGAGCCCCACGATCTCCATCAGCATGAAGAAGTGGAACGACCACCGGGTGTAGAGCTCGATCCGGGCAGCGTCGCTGCGCCGGTCCCACCACCTCGTCAGCTTCGACATCCGTACGAACCCCCCGCTCGTGCCGCCTCCGGCGCCGCGGTTCCCTCGGGAACCCCGCGCTACAGGAAAGCACGGTGGCGTCCGGTTCCCTCCGGTGCGGATTCGCGGGGCGCGCCCCGAACCGACGGCGGCAGGCTGCGGACCGAACGAGACGTAAAGACCGGACAGTCCGAAACCGGAGTAAATAAACCTGAACACCCTGAATGGGATGCTCGGAAGTCCCCGAGCGGGAAGAGGCCCCCGGGAACACGAAGAACGCCCTGAACGTGAAGAAGGCCCCGGTCGTGATGACCGGGGCCTTCTTCTTCTGAGCGGACGACGAGATTCGAACTCGCGACCCTCACCTTGGCAAGGTGATGCTCTACCAACTGAGCCACGTCCGCATGCCTCCGAACTTCAGCCCTTCGAAAAGGAGCTGCCGTCCGGCGCGACCACTACTGTACCCGATCCACCGGAGTGGTCGGAAAGTGATCAGAGCGGGTGACAGGGATCGCACACTGCGCCTCCCCCTTGGAAAGGGGGCGCTCTACTACTGAGCTACACCCGCGTGACTCCGTGAGGTCCGGCCCTGCGGCCTCGCCCCTCGGCGTGCTCCAGACTTTAGCTGATCACCCCGGGTGTCATGCAAGTCGGTTCAACGGGCGGCGTTGAACGCCTCGTAGACCTTCTTGGGGATGCGGCCGCGCGGCGGGACCTCCATGCCGTGGGACCGGGCCCACGCACGGACCGCCGACGGGTCGGGGGCGACGGAGGTGCGGTGGTACGCCTTGCCGGACTTGGCACGCTTTCGACCCGCCTCCACGTAGGGAGCGAGGGCGCCGCGCAGTTTCTCCGCATTGGCCTCGGTGAGGTCGATCTCGTACGACTTCCCGTCGAGTCCGAAGTTGACCGTCTCCGCCGCTTCCCCGCCGTCGATGTCGTCGGAGAGTGTGACCACTACGCGCTGAGCCACGGATATCGGTCCTTTCGTCCGACACCACCGCAATGACGTGCACGGATGCGGAGTGCCGAGATGTCTGTTGTCGGTTCTTTTTCATTTGTACAGCCGCAGGCATTGTATTGCGAAGCCCAGTTAATTCCGTCCGCGTGTCTCCCGGCAATCGGGGCTGCACGTTTTTCCCCGGATTTTCCTCGGCGGTTGCGGCGGTCGATACATGAACGTGACCGGGGCCAGCATATCTACTCGCGTAGATTTTCGAACGGGGTACGCTGAGGTCACCGCCTTACGCACCACACCATCGGGAGTGCCAGTGGCACGCGTCGTAGTCGACGTCATGCTCAAGCCGGAGATCCTCGACCCCCAGGGCCAGGCGGTGCAGCGTGCACTGCCCCGCCTCGGCTTCGACGGAATCGCGGACGTCCGCCAGGGAAAGCGTTTTGAACTCGAGGTCGAGGGGCCGGTCGACGACGCCGCACTCGCCCGTATCCACGAGATGGCCGGGACGTTCCTGGCCAACACCGTGATCGAGGACTTCACCGTGAAGGTGGAATCGTGACCGCCCGCATCGGTGTCGTCACCTTTCCCGGCAGCCTCGACGACCGGGACACCCGGCGTGCGGTGACCCGGGCCGGCGCCGAGCCGGTGGCCCTCTGGCACCGCGACACCGACCTGCACCAGGTCGACGCCGTCGTCCTCCCCGGCGGCTTCAGTTACGGGGACTATTTGCGGGCGGGCGCCATCTCCCGCTTCTCGCCGGTGATGGAGACCGTCATCGAGCAGGCCCGGGCCGGACTTCCGGTCCTCGGTATCTGCAACGGATTCCAGGTGCTCACCGAGGCCCATCTGCTGCCCGGCGCGATGCTCGGCAACGACCACCTCCACTTCATCTGCCGCGAGCAGAAACTCCGGGTGGAGAACGCGGAGACGGCCTGGACCGCCGACTACGCCGCGGGCCAGGAGATCCACATCCCGCTGAAGAACATGGACGGCCGCTACGTCGCCGACGAGCGCACCCTGGACATGCTGGAGGCGGAGGGCCGGGTGGCGTTCCGCTACCTCGACGGCAACCCCAACGGCTCGCTCCGCGACATCGCCGGCATCACCAATGAGGCGGGCAACGTCGTCGGTCTGATGCCCCACCCCGAGCACGCCGTCGAGCCGTTGGTCGGCACCGGTGGCACCGACGGTCTCGGGTTCTTCACCTCGATCCTCAAGAAGCTGGTCAACGCATGAGGCCGGCCGCCGGAACCGCCGCGGGAGCCCTCGGGCGCCCCGGCACGCGACGCATGTACCACTCCGCGCGAAGGAGCGACCGAGCGTGACCCTCGACACCGTCAAGCACGCGGCCGAGAGCCCGGACACCGACCAGCCCTGGGCCGAACTGGGGCTCAAGCCGGACGAGTACGAGCGCATCCGCGAGATCCTGGGCCGCCGCCCGACCGGCGCCGAACTCGCGATGTACTCGGTGATGTGGTCCGAGCACTGCTCGTACAAGTCGAGCAAGGTCCATCTGAAGCAGTTCGGCGAGAAGGCCCCGGAGAACGACGCGCTGCTCGTCGGTATCGGGGAGAACGCGGGCGTCGTCGACGTCGGCCAGGGCTACGCCGTCACCTTCAAGGTCGAGTCGCACAACCACCCCTCGTACATCGAGCCCTACCAGGGCGCGGCCACCGGCATCGGCGGCATCGTGCGCGACATCCTGGCCATGGGCGCGCGCCCGGTCGCGGTGATGGACCCGCTGCGGTTCGGCGCGGCCGACCACCCGGACACCCGGCGCGTGCTGCCCGGCGTCGTCGCGGGCATCGGCGGCTACGGCAACTGCCTGGGGCTGCCGAACATCGGCGGCGAGGTCGTCTTCGACCCCTGCTACCAGGGCAACCCGCTGGTCAACGCCCTGTGCGTGGGCGTGATGAAGCACGAGGACATCCACCTCGCCAAGGCCAGCGGCCGGGGCAACAAGGTCATCCTCTACGGCGCCCGCACCGGCGGCGACGGCATCGGCGGCGTCTCGGTGCTCGCCTCCGAGACCTTCGACTCCACCGGCCCGGCCAAGCGCCCGGCCGTCCAGGTCGGCGACCCGTTCCAGGAGAAGCTGCTCATCGAGTGCACCCTGGAGATCTTCAAGGAGGACCTGGTCACCGGCATCCAGGACCTCGGCGGCGCGGGCCTGTCCTGCGCCACCAGCGAGCTGGCGTCGGCCGGCTCCGGCAGTATGCGCGTCGAGCTCGACACCGTGCCGCTGCGTGACTCCTCCCTCTCGCCCGAGGAGATCCTCATGAGCGAGTCGCAGGAGCGCATGTGCGCGATCGTCGAGCCGGGCAAGGTCGACCGCTTCCTGGAGATCTGCGAGAAGTGGGACGTCATCGCCACCGTCATCGGTGAGGTGACCGACGGCGAGCGGCTGGAGATCTTCTGGCACGGCGAGCAGATCGTGGACGTGCCGCCGCGGACCGTCGCCCACGAAGGCCCGGTCTACCAGCGGCCGTTCGCCCGCCCGGAGTGGCAGGACGCCCTCCAGGCGGACCACGCGAACGCGCTGGCCCGGCCCGGAGACGGCGCGGAGCTGCGCAAGCAGGTCCTGAAGCTGGTGGCCTCGCCGAACCAGGCGTCCAAGTCCTGGGTCACCGACCAGTACGACCGCTTCGTGCAGGGCAACACGGTGCTGGCGCAGCCGGAGGACTCCGGCATGGTCCGCGTCGACGAGGAGACCGGTCTCGGTGTCGCCGTCGCCACGGACGGCAACGGCCGCTACGCCAAGCTCGACCCGTACACCGGCGCCCAGCTGGCGCTGGCCGAGTCGTACCGGAACGTGGCCGCGTCCGGCGCGAAGCCGCTCGCCATCTCCAATTGCCTGAACTTCGGCTCGCCCGAGGACCCGGCGGTGATGTGGCAGTTCGCCGAGGCCACCCGCGGCCTGGCGGACGGCTGCCTGACGCTGGGCACCCCGGTGACCGGCGGCAACGTCTCCCTCTACAACCAGACCGGCGAGAGCGCCATCCACCCGACCCCGGTGGTCGCGGTGCTCGGCGTCATCGACGACGTCAACCGCCGCACGCCGATCGGTTTCGCGGAGGAGGGGCAGCTGCTGTACCTCCTCGGTGACACCAAGGAGGAGCTGGGCGGTTCGGCCTGGTCCCAGGTGATCCACGACCACCTCGGCGGCCTCCCGCCGGCCGTGGACCTGGGCCGGGAGCAGCTGCTCGCCGAGATCCTGATCTCCGGTTCCCGGGACGGGATGATCGACGCCGCGCACGACCTGTCCGACGGCGGTCTGGTGCAGGCGCTCGTCGAGTCCTGTCTGCGCGGCGGCAACGGCGCCCGGATCGTCGTCCCGGAGGAGCTGGACCCGTTCGTCCTGCTCTTCTCCGAGTCGGCGGGCCGCGCGGTCGTCGCCGTCCCGCGCAGCGAGGAGCTCCGGTTCACCGACATGTGCGGTGCCCGCGGCCTTCCGGCCACCCGTATCGGTGTGGTGGACGGGGACGCGCTCGACGTCCAGGGCCAGTTCAGCATCCCGCTGGCCGAACTCCGGGAGTCGCACGAGGCGACCATTCCGGGGCTCCTGGTCTGACGTTCCGCACGTCGGGCATTTCGCACGTCCGGCGTTCCGCGCCGTGGCCCCCGCCCGCATCCGGGCGGGGGCCACGCGCGTTCCGTACGGTGCCCGAGCACGTTCCGCTTCACCTGCGGGCCTCCGGGCACCTGCGGGCCGCCGGACGCCGTCCGCGCCCGTCCGCCGGACGGATCCCGCCGCTCAGCGCCAGAAGTCGTTCTCGACGTCGATGTCCTCGACACACTCGTCGAGGTCGGTGATCTTCCCGCCGACGATGGTGAAGACGAGTCCGCCGGGCATCTCGACGCCGCGGTCCTTGCGGTCCGCGTAGCTCCGGTGCACGGACATGACGTGTCCGCGCCCGTCGGCGAAGAGGTGCTCGAGCTCGACCCGGAACGTGCCGTTGGTCTCCTCGGCTATGCGGCGGTACATCTGCAGAACGGCCTCGCGGCCCTTGTGGTGGCCCGAGAGCATGTGGTCACCCGGCACGTGGTGGGTGACGTCCGATGTCATCAGCGAGGACAGCGTGTCCATGTCGCCGTTGCTGAAGGCTTCGTAGCCCCGGCGCACCAGGGCACAGTCCGGGTGCTCAGCCATGACGATTCACACCTTTCTTTCCCGATATTGCCGTCTTTCCATCATCGGCCCGGCCCGGAAGGGTGTCCACGTAGGACCTGGGGGCGGCCCTGCCCGGGCACCGCATAGGCTCGCCGTCATGCCGCCCCGTACGCGCCGCCCCCGGACCCGGACCTACGACTCCGCGAAGGTGAGAGCGGCCGTCACCGCGCAGCTGCGGCAGGTGCGGGACGCCGCCGCGGGGCTCACCGACGAACAGCTCGCACGCCCCACCCGGCTCGGCGACTGGACCGTGCGCCACCTGCTCGTCCACCTGGCCCGGGCCGTGGACGGCGTCGGGACCCTGCTGGACCTGCCCGCGCCGCCCGACCGGGAAGTGACGCTCACCGACTGGCCGTTCGTGACCGCCGGGTTCGCCGGGCACGTCGACCGGAGCACCCGCGCGGCGGCCCCGGCCGACTGGCCGGCGGAGCTGCTGACGGCCGCCGCGGACCGGCTGGAACGCCTCCTCCCGGGAGCCCCCGACGACCGGCTGCTCGCCGTCCCCTCCGGCGCGATGCTGCTGGGCGACTACCTGGTCACCCGGTGTGTGGAACTCGTGGTGCACGGCGACGACCTGGCGGACGCGCTCGGCACGGAGATCCCGACGGACCGCCAGGCGCTCGCCGCCGCGACGCGGCTGCTCGCCGACGCGCTGGCCGCCCGGGCGCCCGGCGGCGCGGTGGAGGTGCGGATCCCGCCGTTCGCGGTGGTGCAGTGCGTCGAGGGCCCGCGGCACACCCGCGGCACCCCGCCGAACGTCGTGGAGACCGATCCGCTGACCTGGATCCGGCTGGCGACCGGCCGGACCGGGTGGGACGCGGCGGTGGAGGCGGGCGCGGTCACCGCAGGCGGGGAGCGTGCGGACCTGAGCGATCACCTGCCGCTCATGGGGTGACAGCCGCGCGCCGGCAGCGGAATCCGGGTCTCGAAGCCCCCGCACAACCGAAGCCGCACAACCGAAGCCGCACAGCCGAAGCCGCGGACCCGAAGCCACGGACCCGAAGCCACGGACCCGAAGCCACGGGCCCGAAGCCGGAATCCCGGGGGAAGGCATGGAGGAAGTCCCGCGGCGGACGGAAGGCCCCCGGTGCCCCTCCCCGCCCCTCCGCTTCCGGCCACCGGAACGCCACCGTCCGCCCTCCTCCCGGCTGTCCGGAGCCGCCGCCCGAAGCGCCGCCGGCAAGTGTGACGTAGACGTCATCGGGCACCGCCCCCGCCGCCCCGCACCCCCTTCCGGCCAGGCAGGACGCCGGAGTTCCGGCACCCGGACCGCCCCGCGGACGGCCGGATGATCTTCCGGGAGGGCTTCACCGGTGTACGTGGTTCGGATGAATCCGCGACCTGGCCTAGACTCGGTGTCGTGCCACGTGGTGACGGACGACTCAACCACGATCTCCTCCCCGGCGAGAAGGGCCCTCAGGACGCTTGCGGCGTCTTCGGGGTCTGGGCTCCGGGAGAAGAGGTCGCCAAGCTCACCTATTTCGGGCTGTATGCGCTGCAGCACCGGGGACAGGAGTCCGCGGGCATCGCGGTGAGCAACGGCTCCCAGATCCTCGTCTTCAAGGACATGGGTCTGGTCTCCCAGGTCTTCGACGAAACCTCCCTGGGCTCCCTCCAGGGCCACATCGCGGTGGGCCATGCCCGGTACTCCACCACCGGTGCCTCGGTCTGGGAGAACGCGCAGCCGACCTTCCGCGCGACCGCGCACGGCTCGATCGCCCTCGGTCACAACGGCAACCTGGTCAACACCGCCGAACTCGCCGAGATGGTCGCCGCCCTGCCGCGCGAGAACGGCCGCGCCACCCAGGTCGCCGCGACCAACGACACCGACCTGGTGACCGCCCTCCTCGCGGGCCAGGTCGACGAGGACGGCAAGCCGCTGACCGTCGAGCAGGCCGCCTCGCTGGTGCTGCCGCACGTCCAGGGCGCCTTCTCCCTCGTCTTCATGGACGACCACACCCTGTACGCCGCCCGTGACCCGCAGGGCATCCGCCCGCTCGTCCTGGGCCGGCTGGAGCGCGGCTGGGTCGTGGCGAGCGAGACCGCCGCCCTCGACATCGTCGGCGCCTCCTTCATCCGGGAGATCGAGCCCGGCGAGATGGTCGCCATCGACGAGGACGGGCTGCGCGCCAGCCGGTTCGCCGAGGCCCGCCCCAAGGGCTGCGTCTTCGAATACGTCTACCTGGCCCGCCCCGACACCGACATCGCGGGCCGCAACGTCTACCTCTCCCGCGTCGAGATGGGCCGCAAGCTGGCCGCCGAGGCGCCCGCCGACGCCGACCTGGTCATAGCGACCCCGGAGTCCGGCACCCCGGCCGCCGTCGGGTACGCCGAGGCCAGCGGCATCCCCTACGGCTCGGGCCTGGTCAAGAACTCCTACGTGGGCCGGACGTTCATCCAGCCGAGCCAGACCATCCGCCAGCTCGGCATCAGGCTCAAGCTCAACCCGCTCAAGGAAGTCATCCGCGGCAAGCGCCTGGTGGTCGTCGACGACTCGATCGTCCGCGGCAACACCCAGCGTGCGCTGGTGCGGATGCTCCGCGAGGCCGGGGCCGCCGAGGTCCACATCCGGATCTCCTCGCCCCCGATCAAGTGGCCGTGCTTCTTCGGTATCGACTTCGCCACCCGGGCCGAGCTGATCGCCAACGGGCTGTCGGTCGAGGAGATCGGCAAGTCCCTGGGCGCGGACTCGCTGGCGTACATCTCCATCGACGGCATGACCGAGGCGACCACCATCGCCAAGCCGAACCTCTGCCGCGCCTGCTTCGACGGCGAGTACCCGATGGACCTGCCCGACCCGGAGCTGCTGGGCAAGCACCTCCTCGAGGCATCCGCCACCGAGCCGGCGAAGCCCGCCGCGCCGCGCAGCGATGTGGACGGGGTCGGGACCCTGACGGCCGGTATCGGCGCCGCCGACGCGCTGCGCCGCCCGTAGAGCCCGCCATCAACGACACGAAAGATCTCAAGGCCATGTCTGAGACCACTGGTGCCAGCTACGCAGCCGCGGGCGTGGACATCGACGCGGGCGACCGCGCCGTCGAGCTCATGAAGGAGTGGGTGAAGAAGGCCACCCGCCCGGAGGCCCTCGGCGGCCTCGGCGGCTTCGCCGGCCTCTTCGACGCCTCCGCCCTCAAGCGCTACGAGCGTCCGCTGCTGGCGTCGGCGACCGACGGCGTCGGCACGAAGGTCGACATCGCCCGGCAGATGGGGGTCTACGACAGCATCGGCCACGACCTGGTCGGCATGGTCGTCGACGACCTGGTCGTCTGCGGCGCCGAGCCGCTGTTCATGACCGACTACATCTGCGTCGGCAAGGTCTACCCGGAGCGGGTGGCCCAGATCGTCAAGGGCATCGCCGAGGGCTGTGTGCTGGCCGGCTGCGCGCTGGTCGGCGGCGAGACCGCCGAGCACCCCGGCCTGCTGGGCCCGGACGAGTTCGACGTCGCAGGCGCCGGCACCGGTGTGGTCGAGGCCGACCGGCTGCTCGGTGCGGAGCGCATCCGCAGCGGCGACGCGGTGATCGCCATGGCGTCCTCCGGTCTTCACTCGAACGGGTACTCGCTGGTCCGGCACGTGGTCTTCGACCGGGCCGGCTGGCCCCTGGACCGGGAGGTCGCGGAGTTCGGCCGCAGCCTCGGCGAGGAACTGCTGGAGCCCACCAAGATCTACTCGCTGGACTGCCTGGCGCTCACCCGCACGGCCGAGGTGCACGCGTTCTCGCACATCACCGGCGGCGGGCTCGCCAACAACCTGGCCCGGGTCGTCCCCGACCACCTGCACGCCACGGTCGACCGCTCCACCTGGACCCCCGCCCCCGTCTTCGACGTGGTCGGCGCGGCCGGACAGGTGGCGCGGCCCGAGCTGGAGAAGACGCTCAACATGGGCGTCGGAATGATCGCCGTCGTTCCGCAGGAGTCGGTCGACGTTGCGCTGGCCACGCTGGCGGACCGCGGTGTGGACGCCTGGGTCGCCGGCCGGGTCACCGAGCGCGCGGACGGGGCCGAGGCCGTGTCCCTGACCGGCGACTACGCCGGCTGAGGAGCCGGGCCGTGCACAGGGCCGGGGACCGCGGAGCGCCCCGACAGGCCGGACTCCGGCCGCGGGGCCTGCGCGGAGCGCCGCCCCGGCCCACGAACCGGGACGGTGCGCACTCCCGGCCCGGTCACCTGACCCGGCACCGCGTCCGGACACGACAATGGGCCGGCCCGGTGATGTGCCCCGGACCGGCTCAGCGGTCGTGCAGTGGACGGCCTCGCTGCGTACGCGCCGCGGCGGGAACCGCGGCAGGCAGCGTCAAGCGCGCCGACGATAGGCGGACTGGTCGGACGACTGCTCGTCGTCCTCGTCCTCGTCGTTGTAGCGCTCCGCGTACTGTGCGTACGGGTCGTCGTCCAGCTCATCGTCCTCGAACGGCTCGCCATTCGGCGGCTGGCTCGAATTCGATGCGCCCAGCTCCTGAGCCAGGCGTGAGAGATCAGTCCCACCGCTGTTGTACTTCAGCTGGCGGGCGACCTTCGTCTGCTTGGCCTTGGCCCGGCCGCGCCCCATGGCTCGACCCCCTCAACGACGGGGCTCGACGGCCCCAGAGTCTTGACACGCGTTCATGATTCGGAGCGGACTCCCCTGGGAGAGACCGGTCCGTAGGACTTCAACGGTACCTGCTTCCGTGGCCATACGGTACGTCGTCCGCAGGACGCGCCACGCCGCAGGACCCGCGGGGAGCCCCGTCCCCGCTGGTCAGTCGCGATTTTACCGGCCGCCCGGGATCGACCCGCCGAGGTGAGGTGAGTTCCGTCTCGTCAGCGGCGGAGCGGGCGGCCGAAGGCCTCTGCCGGGCGTTCGCCGGCCCCGCCGCGGGCCGACCCGTCCGCCCGGAGGCGGGGGAGCGGCCCACAGCGGGGTGAACGGCGCGTGAACGGCGCCCGGGGACGTCCCCGGGCGCCGGGCGTCAGCGCGCGCTGCGGGCGCGCGATTCGGCCATGCGCTGCTCGGCGATGCGGTCCGCGGCGGCGGCCGGCGGGATGCCGTCGGCCTTGGCCCGGTCGAAGATCGCCAGAGTGGTGTCGAAGATCTTCGTCGCCTTGGCCTTGGCCCGGTCGAAGTCGAAGCCGTGCAGCTCGTCGGCGACCTGGATCACGCCGCCGGCGTTCACGACGTAGTCCGGGGCGTAGAGGATGCCGCGGTCGGAGAGGTCCTTCTCCACGCCCGGGTGGGCCAGCTGGTTGTTGGCCGCGCCGCAGACGATCCTCGCGGTGAGCACCGGGACGCTCTCGTCGCTGAGCGCGCCGCCGAGCGCGCACGGAGCGTACACGTCCAGGACGTCCCGGATCAGCGCGTCGGTGTCCTGCACCGCGACGACCTCGGGGTGCTTGGCCCGGATGCGGTCCACGGACTCGGCGCGCACATCGGTCACCACGACCTGGGCGCCGTCCTCCAGCAGGTGCTCGACGAGGTGGTGGCCGACCTTGCCGACGCCCGCGATGCCGACCCGGCGGCCGCGCAGCGTCGGGTCGCCCCACAGGTGCTGGGCGCTGGCGCGCATGCCCTGGAAGACACCGAAGGCGGTCAGCACGGAGGAGTCGCCGGCGCCGCCGTTGGCCGGGGAGCGGCCGGTGGTCCACTGGCACGTGCGGGCGACGACGTCCATGTCCGCGACATAGGTGCCGACGTCACAGGCGGTGACGTACCGGCCGCCGAGCGAGGCCACGAAGCGCCCGTAGGCGAGCAGCAGCTCCTCGCTCTTCAGGGTGTCCGGGTCACCGATGATCACGGCCTTGCCGCCGCCGTGGTCCAGCCCTGCCAGGGCGTTCTTGTACGACATGCCACGGGCGAGATTGAGGGCGTCCATGACGGCCTCGGCGTCGGAGGCGTAGGCATGGAAGCGGGTGCCGCCGAGGGCCGGGCCCAGGGCGGTCGAGTGGAGGGCGATGACGGCCCGGAGGCCGGTCTCGCGGTCCTGGCAGAGGACGACCTGCTCGTGTCCGCCCTGCTCGGAGCGGAAGAGGGTGGACAGCACGCCGAGATCGTCGGCTGGCGGGGGAACGTCGGTCACGGTGGTGACTCCCGAAGCGTGATGGGACGCCCTCCTGTGGGTGGGGAGGGCCGGCTGGGGTCAGGGTAGATCCTGTGCGGCCTCCGGGGCACCGAGGTGCCCCGATCGGGGGTCCGGGGCTCCGGCATTCGGCGGTCGGCGCCGGTGCACCGGGCCGCCCCGGAGCGCCCCGGGGGCGCCCGCACGTGGGACGATCAGGACTGTCAGGTGGCAACTCGCGGCGGCAGCGGAGGAGTAGGCGCGTGAGTCCGGCGTCATCGGTGGTCGTTCCGTACGCGGCGTATCTGCGGGTGTACGAGCCGCTGGCCGCCTTCCCCGAACCCGAGCGCTCGCACTGGTACCGCTATGCGGCCCGGGAGGAGCTGCCCACGGCGCAGGACGAACTCCGACGCTCCCTGGCGGATTTGCTGCCGGTGCCGCCGGTGCCCGTCCCGGTGCACGAGAGCAGCGACGCCTTCGTGGCGGTCGTGGACGGTGTGACCTGCGTCTGCCCCTGGCGCACCCGGCTGCGCGGCTGGCTGGCCCTGGAGGAGCTGGCGGAGACCCTGCCGACGCCGGTGCTGGACGCCGTGCTGCCGCCGGTGGTGCGCCGGCAGGCCGAGGCGGACTACGAGCGCTGGCTGGAGCGCAATCCCGACGCCCGCCCGTGGATCCGTTCGGCGACCTGGCATGTCCCGGTCCGGTGGTTCGTGCTCTTCGCGGACAAGGAGCGCGAGTACCTCAAGGGCGGGGAGGGTCCCGTGCTGCGCTACCGCACCCCGATGGTCCAGGCCCGTCGGCGGGTGGCCCGCGGGCTGAAGGTGCTGCGCGACGCCCTGGACGAGGGAACGCTGATCGACGGCCTGGAGGACGTCGGGAAGTGGCTCGAGGAGTTCCATCCGCGGTCGCTCGTGGAGCTCGACTACGGAGGGCTGGTGCATGCTCTTCCCGAGGACCTGCTCACCGAGGACCATTCGGCCGCCGATGTGGCCGAGGGGCTGAAGGCGCTGCGTGACGGAGACGGCGCGCGGGCCGGCGAGGCGTACGAGCGGCTCACGGACCGGTGGCGCGGAGTGCGGGAGCGCCAGTTCGCGAGCTGAGGGAGCGTCTCCGCGGGCGGCATGCGGAGGGTTGGACCGAGGCAAGGGACTTAAGTCCCGATCCGGGCCAACGTGGCAAGGGTGATGGACGGCACTAAGCCGGGCCTTGCCCTCAACCACTACCCTCGTGTCAAAATAGGACAAGGAGTCCAGGAAGGGCTCCTTCCGTCCAACTAAGGGCGGAAAGATCGGTATTGCACTGCTTGGTGGGTCTCGTGGCCTCTGGTCACGCTGTGACTGATCGTCACGACGGCGTGACTGTCCGCTATGGCATGGTCCATCGGCATCCGCCGAGGTTGAACACCTCAGAGGGCAATTCCATCGGTTTGGCCGACCCGGCTGGACGGATGGTGTAGTTGTAGTGCCGAGGACAAGCCGTTCGTCCTATAACCGACTCGGCCTGCGTGCGCCATTTCGGGCAACGCGGGTCAAGGTGCAGAATTTAGAGGAAAGAACCGTGATGGTTCGGTTCTCCCGAGGAGGCCGCTCATGACCGCTCGCACCCCTGATGCCGAGCCGCTGCTGACCCCGGCTGAGGTTGCCACGATGTTCCGCGTGGACCCGAAGACGGTCACGCGCTGGGCCAAGGCTGGCAAGCTCACGTCCATCCGTACGCTCGGTGGACACCGGCGCTACCGCGAAGCGGAGGTCCGGGCGCTGCTCGCGGGCATTCCGCAGCAGCGCAGCGAAGCCTGAACAACCGCATAACCGGGCAATTCGGGGCCCCCAACCCGGCTGTTGCCCACCTCAGCTCCACACGACGGGCGCCTGCCCCAACAGGCTCCTTCCCTCGGCATCGAGGGCACGTCGTCGATCGCGCTGGACTCCGCCGGGTCCAGCGCGATCTTTTTTGTGTCCGCACCCGCCCGGTGGCCCAACACCCCCTGGGTGGCGGGTTCCTGGCCGACGGGTCGCCTCCGGGGCCGGACGGGCGGGTGGCCGGCGCGGAGCGGACGGCTCCGGGTGAGCTCCCCGGTGGCCGTCCGGGGGATGCCGGCAGGGCGCCGCTCCCGAGAGTGCAATTGCACATATTAAATTGAGCTGTTGTAGGGAGGGGTTAAGTTCCCCCCTTTTTCAAACTTCATCGGTGACTCCCGTCACAGGGCCCCAAGCTTGTACTGCTGGGTAACCCTGCGGTAGTGGACACGCCGGAGGCGTCGCGTCCGATCGCCGCTCAGGGGCGGGCCGGTCAAGCGGTGGGAGTACTTCCGGATTCATCGCGGCCCGGGGCGCCCTGCGGGGTGATGTGGCCGCAGGTGGCGTTCTGAGGGGTCGGCGCGGCCTCGGGGCCCTGATCGGCGCGGGAGTTGCGGCGAGGCCGCGAGGCGGCGCCCTGAGAGGTTTGCGCCGTCGCGGTGTCGGGAGGGGTGCCGGGAGCGGCGGTGGTGCCGTCGTGCGGGCCGGTGCCGGCGGGCACGTCGGACGTGCCGGACTCGGCACGCGTTCCGGACGGGCCCGACTCCGCGGGTGTTTCGGACGGGACGGGCGTGGGCTCCGGTCCGGCCGTCCGGCCCGGGGGGCGCCGGCTCTCCGTCGGTTCCGTGCCCGGTGCCTCACGCGGTCCCTCCCGGTCCCGCGGTGCCCGAGGGCTCCCCGTGTCCGTGCTCCGCTCCGCCGGCTCCATCGCCAGCCGCAGCAGCCGGTGGCAGATCGGGCAGTGCCGGGTCAGATGGCGGTAGCCGGAAGCGGCGGCCAGGTGCGCCCGCAGCAGCGCCTTCGTCTCATGTCGGACCGGTGTCCTCATGTGCGGCACCTCCCGGGCTCCGGCTCCCCGTTCCCCTACTTGCCTGGGTACTCGGGGTCCGGGCCGCAGTCAAGGAGGCGGGAACACGAAGAAGGCCCGGATCCTGGGGATCCGGGCCTTATTGCTGCGGTCCTGACGGGATTTGAACCCGCGGCCTCCACCTTGACAGGGTGGCGAGCACTCCAAACTGCTCCACAGGACCAGGTGTCGCAGCGGCGATCTCTCTTCGCTGCGATACGAGACTCTACAGCAGGTCAGGGGGTGCGGTCGAACTCGCGCCCGCGCGGGGTGCCAGGAGCCGGGAAGCACCGCCCACGGCGCCGCTCCCGCCCGGCTCTCAGGCCCCCGGAACCGCCGCGTCGACCGCCTTCACGATCCGCTTGTCCGACACCGGGTACGCCGTGCCCAGCGCGTGCGCGAAGTAGCTGACCCGCAGCTCCTCGATCATCCAGCGGATCTCCCGGGCCTGCCGCGGCACCGGCTTCCCCGCGGGGAACTGCTCCAGCAGCCAGGCGTACTCGTCCTGCATCTCCTTCACCTTCGCCATCCGGGTGCGGTCCCGCTCGGCGTTGGTGGGGAGCTGCTGGAGGCGCCGGTCGGCGGCGACCAGATAGCGCAGCAGGTCGGGCAGGCGGCGGGCGCCGTGATCGGTCACGAAGCCCGGCTTGATGAGCCCCGCCAGCTGCTCCTTGACGTCGGTGAGCGACGGCAGGAGCACCGGGGACTTCGTGGCCTTCAGCCGGCCCTCGCAGGAGTGCCAGGCCGCCAGCACCTCCTGGACCCCGCGGACGGTGTCCAGCGTGGCGTCCACCAGGTCGGCGCGCACCGCGTCGAAGAGCTTGCGGAAGCCCTCCTCGTCCCAGGCCGGGCCCCCGCGGGCCGCGATCAGCCGGTCGGCCGCCGCGGTCGCGCAGTCGTCGAAGAGCGCCTGCACGCTGCCGTGCGGCGAGCGGGAGAGCGCCAGCTTCGCCTGGTTGCTCAGCTTGCCCTGGGCGAACTTGGCCGGGTTGGACGGGATGTTGAGCAGGATCAGGCGCCGGGTGCCGCGCCACATCGCCTCGGCCTGCTCCGCCTCGGTGTCGAAGAGCCGCACCGCGACCGTCGACCCTTCGTCGACCAGCGCCGGGTACGCCTTCACCGGATGGCCGGCCCGACGGGTCTCGAAGGTCCGCGGCAGGGCGCCGATCGTCCACCGGGTCAGGCCGGTGCGCTGCTCCGGGCCCGCGCTGCCCGGGGAGGCGTCCGCGGCCTTCTCGAAGGCCTTGGTGATCGCGGCCCGGGTCCGGGGCTTCAGCTTCAGCTGCAGCCCCTGAAGGTCCTTGTCCTCGGCGAGCTTGCGGCGGCGCTCGTCGATCACCCGGAAGGTGATCTTCAGATGGTCGGGGACCCTGCCGGGGTCGAAGTCGTCCGCCGTGACCGGCACCCCGACCATGCGCTGGAGCTCGCGGGCGAGCGTGAGCGGCAGCGGCTCCTGGCGCGGCACCGCCGAGTCGAGGAACCGGCGGGCGAAGTCGGGCGCCGGGACGTAGTTGCGCCGGATCGGCTTCGGCAGCGACCGGATCAGCTCGGTCACCAGGTCCACGCGCAGCCCGGGGATCTGCCAGTCGAAGCCCTCCGCGGTGACCTGGTTGAGCACCTGGAGCGGAATGTGCACGGTCACGCCGTCCGCGTCCGTGCCCGGCTCGAACTGGTAGGTCACCCGGAACTTCAGCTTCCCCTGCCGCCAGGAGTCCGGGTAGTCGTCCTTGGTGACGGCTTCCGCGTTCTCGTTGATCAGCATCGACTGCTCGAAGTTGAGCAGCTCCGGTTCGTCCCGGCGCTTGTGCTTCCACCAGGAGTCGAAGTGGGCGCCGGAGACGACGTGCTCGGGGAGCTTCCGGTCGTAGAAGTCGAAGAGCGTCTCGTCGTCGACCAGGATGTCGCGGCGGCGGGCGCGGTGCTCCAGCTCCTCGACCTCGCCGAGCAGCTTGCGGTTGTCGTGGAAGAACTGGTGGTGGGTCCGCCAGTCGCCCTCCACCAGGGCGTTCCGGATGAACAGCTCGCGGCTGGTCTCCGGGTCGATGCGCCCGTAGTTGACCTTGCGCTGGGCAACGATCGGCACGCCGTACAGCGTCACCCGCTCGTACGCCATCACCGCCGCCTGGTCCTTCTCCCAGTGCGGCTCGCTGTAGTTCCGCTTGACCAGGTGCTGGGCGAGCGGCTCGATCCACTCGGGCTCGACCCGGGCGTTCACCCGCGCCCACAGCCGGGAGGTCTCGACCAGCTCCGCCGACATGATCCACCGCGGCGGCTTCTTGAACAGCGCCGATCCCGGGAAGACGGCGAACTTGGCGCTGCGCGCGCCCAGGTACTCGTTCTTGTCGGTGTCCTTCAGCCCGAGGTGCGAGAGCAGACCGGCGAGCAGGGAGGTGTGCACCCGCTCCGGCGCCGCGTCCTCGTCGTTCAGGTGGACACCCATCGACTTCGCGACCTGGCGCAGCTGGGTGTAGATGTCCTGCCACTCCCGTATCCGGAGGTAGTTCAGGAACTCGTTGCGGCACATCCGGCGGAACGCCGACGAGGACAGCTCCTTCTGCTGCTCCCGGATGTAGCGCCACAGGTTGAGGAAGGCGAGGAAGTCGCTGGTCTCGTCCTTGAAGCGGGCGTGCTGCTGGTCGGCCTGCTGCTGCTTGTCCGACGGCCGCTCGCGGGGGTCCTGGATGGACAGCGCCGCGGTGATCACCATGACCTCGCGGACACAGCCGTTGCGGTCGGCCTCCAGCACCATCCGGGCCAGCCGCGGGTCGACCGGCAGCTGCGACAGCTTGCGCCCGGTGTCGGTGAGGCGCTTCTTCGGGTCCTTCTGCTGCGGGTCGAGCGCGCCGAGCTCCTCGAGGAGCTGGACGCCGTCCTTGATGTTGCGGCGGTCCGGCGGGTCGATGAAGGGGAACTTCTCGATGTCGCCGAGGCCCGCCGCGGTCATCTGGAGGATGACGGAGGCCAAATTGGTGCGGAGGATCTCGGCGTCCGTGAACTCCGGCCGGGAGAGGAAGTCCTCCTCGGAGTAGAGCCGGACGCACACGCCGTCGCTGGTCCGCCCGCAGCGGCCCTTGCGCTGGTTGGCGCTGGCCTGCGAGATCCGCTCGATGGGCAGCCGCTGCACCTTGGTGCGGTGGCTGTAGCGGGAGATCCGGGCGGCGCCCGGGTCGATGACGTAGCGGATGCCGGGGACGGTCAGCGAGGTCTCGGCGACGTTGGTCGCCAGGACGATCCGGCGGCCCGTGTGGCGCTGGAAGACCCGGTGCTGCTCGGCGTGGGACAGCCGGGCGTAGAGCGGCAGCACCTCGGTGTGCCGGAGGTTCTTCTTGTTGAGCGCGTCGGCGGTGTCGCGGATCTCCCGCTCGCCGGAGAGGAAGACCAGGATGTCGCCCGGGCCTTCGGACTGCAGCTCGTCCACCGCGTCGCAGATGGCGGTGACCTGGTCGCGGTCGCCCTCCTCGCCGCCCTCCTCCAGCAGCGGCCGGTACCGCACCTCGACCGGGTACGTCCGCCCGCTGACCTCGACGATCGGTGCGTCGCCGAAGTGCCGGGAGAAGCGCTCCGGGTCGATCGTCGCCGAGGTGATCACGACCTTGAGGTCGGGGCGGCGGGGGAGCAGCTGGGCGAGGTAGCCCAGGATGAAGTCGATGTTGAGGCTGCGCTCGTGGGCCTCGTCGATGATGATCGTGTCGTACTGGCGCAGCTCGCGGTCGGTCTGGATCTCGGCGAGCAGGATGCCGTCCGTCATCAGCTTGACGAGGGTGTCGCCGCCGACCTGGTCGGTGAAACGGACCTTCCAGCCCACGGCCTCCCCGAGCGGGGTCCGCAGCTCCTCCGCGACCCGCTCGGCGACCGTACGGGCCGCGATCCGGCGGGGCTGGGTGTGGCCGATGAGGCCCCGGACGCCGCGGCCGAGCTCCAGACAGATCTTGGGGATCTGGGTGGTCTTGCCGGAGCCGGTCTCGCCCGCGACGATCACGACCTGGTGGTCGCGGATCGCCTCCAGGATGTCGTCCTTCTTCTGGCTGACCGGGAGCTGTTCCGGATAGTCGACCGCCGGGACGGCGGCGCGGCGCCGGTCGACGCGGTGCGCGGCCTGGTCGACCTCGGCGGCGATCTCGTCGAGGACGGCCTGCCGGGCCTCCGGTTTGCGGATGCGGCGCGCGCCGTCGAGACGGCGGCCGAGCCGCCGCTCGTCGCGGAGGGTCAGCTCGGACAGCCGCTCCTGCAGAGCGGCGAACGCGGGGGAGGCGGAAGGCGAGGATGTAGGCATACCTGGTCAAGGATCTCACCCCGCCGAAACTGTCGGCCAACCATTTCCGTAACGACCGGGCGGGGCCGGTATCGGAGGGCCGCCGCGGTGCCGGGCCCGGCCGGGCGTCGGGGGTCCGGGCGGGGTGGTACGCGGGGCCGGCCGGGGAGGCGCGCCGGAGGCCGGAAAGGCTTGGCGGGGCGGGGATCCCGGGTGGAACGATGAGCCCATGCAGAGTGGATTACGCCGGATCGGCGGAGTGATGACGGTGCTGGCGGGGATCGCCGTTGCGTCCTGGCTGGTGTTCGGCCCTCCTCATGACTGGGAGGGGACCATGCGGTGGGCGCGCTGGGCCCTCGGGGCCGCGAGCCTGGGGATCATCCGGGGAGGGGTGCACCTGATCTTCCCCGAGAAGCCCAAGGGGCATGCCCAGGAGGGCGAGGCGGCGGAGCCCGCGCCCGCCGGGCCCGGCCGCAGCGGCTGACGCGGCCCCGTCCGGCCCGTCGGTGGCCCGGCTCCCGACGCGAGAGCCCCGCTCCTCGGACGAGGAGCGGGGCTCTTTGCTGTTCGGGTGGCGCGGAGCTGCTGTACGGATGCTTCCGAGCTGCCGTGCTGGCGCGGAGCTGCTGTACGGATGTTCCCGAGCTGCCGTGCTGGCGCGGAGCTGCCGTGGGTGGTGCCGAGCCGCCGTGCGGGTGGAGCCGAGCGGGTCACTTCACGTCGACGTAGTCCTCGTGGCCGCCGGCGACGAAGTGGCCGCTGTCGGCGTCGAGGAAGACCGGCGCCCAGGTGCCGTCCCGCCGTGCGGTGAACCTTTTGCTGAAGCTGCCGTCGGACTTCGTGGTCGTCGTCCCCATCAGCGACCACTCCTGCAGGCCCTTGGGCCGGAACAGGATCTGCACCTTCTGCGCGCCGTAGCCCTTCCAGCCCGGCTTCCGCTCCTGCAGGGTGCCCCGCACCGTGAGCTTGCGGCCCTTGCGCACGGGCTCCGGCGAGGCGCCCGCGCCCTTGATCCGCGTCAGGGTGCGGCCCGCGTGGACGGCGGTACTCGTGGTGCCCTTGATGTCCGCGGTTCCGGCGTACTGCAGCCGCCAGTGGCCGTCGGTGTGGCCGGGCAGCTGCTCGGTGAACCGGGAGCCGAAGGAGACGTCGGTCGTCCTGCGGGTCGTCCACCCCGTGCGGCCGTCCGGCGAGTACTGGATCCGGACCGGAACCCGCCCGGACGGCTCGCCCCGGCCCGTGATCTTCAGACGTCCGGCGATCTCGAGGCCGACGTTCTTGTCGAGCGAGGCCGAGAAGTCCTCGAACTCCGTCCGCGCCACGACGTCGACCGTCACCGCCGCGGTGGTGGTGCGGTCGATCCAGGGGTTGCGCCCGGCGGGGAAGCCGACCTGCCAGGTGGCGCGCTCCGTCGCGTACTTGGTGAAGGTGAAGCGGCCCGACGGGTCGCTCGTCGCCTCGACCGGGTCGCAGGCGGTGCAGTCCTTCCGGTCCAGCGCCAGCTTGACGCCCGGCAGCGGCTTCCACGCCGAACCGCTCCGGTACTGCAGCAGCCCGGAGACGTCCACCTGCTGCCCGAGGTCGACCCGGTGCGAGCTCTTGTCCAGCACGATCCGGGTCGGCGCGGCCTTCGGGGTGACGGCGATCCAGTCCGCGTGGGCGTACCCGAGGCCGCCCCGGTACGTCGCCGAGGCCCAGCCTCCCTGCTCCAGTTCGTGGGAGACGGAGAAGTGCCCGGCGGCGTCGGTGGTGGCGGTCGCCTCGCCGTTCCGGTCGAGGGAGACCTCGACCGGGGCGTCGGCCAGCGCGGTGGTGTCGCGGGTGACCGGGTCGCGGACCACGAGGTCGCCGCTCGCGGTGACCGTCCGGTCCTCCAGCGTCGGTGCGGTGGGTGTGACGCGGAAGGACGAGAAGACCGGCTGCTTCGCGTAGTGCAGCGTGCCGGCGTCCTTCTTCGTCGTGGTCGCTCCGGAGGCGTCGGTGACCTCCACGTCGATCGCGTAGTCGCCCAGTTCCTTCAGGCGGAGGGGCGCGGAGCTCCAGACCCCCTCGTCCGGGGCGACCCGGTCGCTCTCGGTGAAGCCCTTGACGGTGGCGACCTCGGTGTCGCTGCCCTGGGGCCGCACATGGGCGGTGACGTCGGTGATCGGTCCGCTGTGGTGCAGCCGGACGTCGATGACGGACCAGTCCTTCAGGGAACTGCCGACGTCCTCGATGGCCGGGCCTGCAGCGTACGCCGTGCCGGGCACGACAAGAGCGCTGACGAGCGCGGCCACAGCGGTGGCGGCGCCCATGGTGATGCGTTTCAAGAACCCCCCCGGGTCCACATGCTCACTCGCGCAGTTGCGCGGAGCAGTTGATCGTATCGGGATGTGCGCCGCAAGGCGGGCCCGACCCCGACAAAGCAGCAGAAGATCCGACCCGACGACGTCGTGGAAGACCTGACGCCGACGATGCGGTGGAAGAGCGGGGCGGCCGGAACGGAAGGCCGTAACGCCCGGGACCGCCGGAATGGAATGGGGCGGCCGGAGCGGAAGGGTGCGGCCTGGCAGGAACGGACGGGACAGCCGGTGGGGATCCGGGGCGGCCGGAACGGACGGGACAGCCGGTGGGGATCCGGGGCGGCCGGAGGGAACGGGGCGGCTGGAAGGCGCGATCCGTGCGCGGCCGTGCCCGGCTGTCCCAAGGTGTGCGGCGGCCCGCGGACCGCCGCACACCCGGTGCTACGACAGCTTGTCGGCGACCACCTCGGCCGCCTGCGCGATCAGGGCGTTGTCGTAGTCGGCGTCCTTCGCGTGGCGGTTCGAGGTGATCGCCACGACGATGGGCGCGCCATCGGGGCGCCACACCACGGCGATGTCGTTGCGGGCGCCGTAGGTGCTGCCGGCGCCGGTCTTGTCGCCGACCACCCAGCCCTCGGGCATCCCGGCGCGGATGAGCTCGCCCCCGGTGGTGTTGGTCCGCAGCCACTTCGTGAGCTGCGCGCGGTCGCTCTTGTCCAGGAGGTCACCGAGCACGTACGCGCGCAGGTCCTGGGCCAGTGCCCGTGGCGTGCTCGTGTCACGGGTGTCACCGGGCGTCCAGTCGTTCAGCTCCGTCTCGCGGCGCTCCATGCGCGTGACGTCGTCGCCCGCCTTCCGGAGCGCGGCCTGCAGCCCCTTGGGGCCGCCGACCGCGTCGAACAGCAGGTTTCCCGCGGTGTTGTCGCTGTAGCGGACGGCGGCGTCGCACAGCTCCGTCAGGGTCATCCCGGTTCCGACGTGCTTCTCGGTCACCGGGGAGTAGTCGACCAGGTCGTCCTTGGAGTACTTGACCACCCGGTCCATCCCGCTCGGTGAGTACTTCCGCAGCACGGCACCGGCGGCGAGCGCCTTGAAGGTGGAGGCGTACGCGAACCGCTCGCCGTCCCGGTGGGTCACCTCGCGCCCGGTGCCGGTGTCGACGGCGTAGACCCCCAGCCGTGCGTCGAACTTCCGCTCCAGCTTCTTGAACTCGGCGGCGGACGCCTTCGCGCCGGCCGCCGACCGCACGGCCGCACCGGTCTCCGCGGCAGGTGCGACGGCCGGCTTCGCGGTCGCGTCGTTCGGCCGCGCGTCTCCCGCGGCCCGGACGCCCCCACCGGACCCGCAGGCCGACAGCGGGACGAGCGCGAGCGTGGCGAGCGCGCCGAGAGCGGCGCGGCGGGCACGGGTGTACTGCATGTTCCAAACCTCCGGGTCGGTCCCCATCGCGCAGGGTGCCTCGTTCTTCGAGGACAGTGATTGCGCGGCGTCGGTTGCGTGCGGGGCGGGAGATTTCGTCCGTTCATGAGAACGTCCCGTGGTGTTGGCCGTGGCGCCGGGGGCCTTCGGGTCGCGGCACGGCAAGCCTTGAGGGGCGCGGCACCGCAAGCCTTGAGGTCGCTGCCGGCGGCGACTCCTCTGCTCAGCCGGCGAGCGGTTGCTCTTGCTGCGGGCGGCTGCTCCCGCCGCGTCCCCGGCCAGGGCGGGTGGGCCGGATTCCCCCGGGCGCGGTCACCGGAGGGCCGAGACGAGCGGCTTTCTGATGGCGCGGGCCTTCTCGTGGCACCGGCCTTCTCGTGGCACCCGTAGGCTCCTCCTCTTTCCGCCATTTGCAGGACTTACCTATTCCTGCGACGTACTTTCCGCTTCGTCCGGTCACTCATGTCACGGTGCCGGTCCCGTCCAGGGGCCCGCGACGAAAGGAAGACACACATGCGTGGAAGGCTCGTCATCGCCGCCGGCGCACTGGCCATGGCTCTGACGCCGGGCACCGGGTGGGCAGCGCAGGACAGCGACGTCCAGGCGACCGGTTCGCACCGCGCCGATGCGCCCGTTTCCCGCGATGACTCCCGCGTCGGTCCGGGAGTGCCCGGGTACGAGCTGGTCAGGCTCCCCAACGCCAATGTCCCGAACTTCCAGCGGCGCACGGTGTACTGCCCCGCGGGCAAGAAGGCCCTCGGCGGCGGCGCCGAGGCGCGGGGCAACAGCGCCATCCTCGTCGGCAGCTTCCCCACCGATGACGGAAGGGGCTGGATCGGACTGGGTCGGCAGACCACCACGGACACCGTGGGCATCAGCGTCTTCGTCATCTGCGCCAACGTCTGATCGACACGGCGTCATGGCCCGGCGCACCTGTCCGGGCCGGGCCGTCACGGCGCCGGACGCGTGACAAGCCGTACGCGTGACAGGCCGTAGGCGTGACAAAAGGCCCCGACGGCCGAACCCGTCGGGGCCTTTCGCTGTTCAGAGACGCTCAAGTGCCTGTGGGCACGACGCTGTTCGCGGACGGCGCGGACGGCGCGGACGGCGCGGACGGCGCGGACGGCGCGGACGGCGCGGTCAGGGGCGGCCGAGAAGACCTCACGACGCTTCCCCGCGGGTGCGCACGTAGCGCCACCCGAAGTAGAGCGCCCCCAGCGCTCCCCCGACTGCACCGGCTCCGCACATGACCCTCGCCCAGAGGGCCATGTCCTGTGTGATCCACAGCAGGCTCACCACGACCAGCGCCAGGGAGAACAGGAATTGCTCTCCATGGCGCGGGTTGCGGGGACTGGTCAGTCCCGTGTGTTGGTGCACGTGTAGGTAACGCCCTTCATACGGATGTCCCGCCACCCGATGAGGGGAGCGATGTCGGTGCCGCCGCCACCGCCGCCATCCTTTTTACGGCAGTAGTAACCGAGCGCGTCGAGCTTTCCGAGGTCGCTCTTTGCTTGGTAGTTCCTGTACGACCTCATCATGGCCGCTCGCTTTTCCGCGGGCGTGGCGTTCTTCGCCTTTGTGTAGGCGTAGCACCCGACGCTGGCGCCGATGCCTACCCACGACGCGCCCTTGGCCAGGGCCTTGGACAGGCCTGCCGCGCCACTGCCGATCCCGAGAACCGCACAGATTTCATCGGCTCCGGCAGCGTTGATCTGCGCCTGAGTTGCCGCCCGCGAGACGGCCGCATCCCCGTCGCGCTCCGCCGGAGCCGCATTCGCGGTCTGCGCGCCAATGCCGAACATGGTGCCGGTCATGGCGAAAGCGATAAGCGTGGATATCCCTCTGCTTCGTACGGTCACGAAGTCAACCCCCGAATTCCCCGTCTTGATCATTACGAGAAGGACGCTACCAGCGCCGCTATATGCATGCAATGGCTATTTACTTTTTCTGACGGCTCCTTGACGGGGCGGCATCGGGAATCGGAATAATCCTGCAAAATTCCATATGTCGGGTCCTCGGTCCCCACCTGAACCTCGGGGCCTGTGAACCTCAGGGCCTGTGAACCGCTGCGCCGCTGAGCGGCCGGTGCCGCCGCGTGCTGTCACGGGCATGAAAATGCCCCCTCCGAAGATCTTCGGAGGGGGCATCTGCCCGGATGGGCTGCGGTGGCTGGGGCCGGGGTCGAACCGGCGACCTTCCGCTTTTCAGGCGGACGCTCGTACCAACTGAGCTACCCAGCCGCAGCGGTCCTGACGGGATTTGAACCCGCGGCCTCCACCTTGACAGGGTGGCGAGCACTCCAAACTGCTCCACAGGACCAAGCTCGTGCGAGCACTAGTCTCGCACAGGGTGTTGCGTGCCCCCAACGGGATTCGAACCCGTGCTACCGCCTTGAAAGGGCGGCGTCCTGGGCCACTAGACGATGAGGGCTGATGGCCCACCTGGGCGCTTCTCAGCGCGTCGGGGACGTGAGAAGCATATGGGATGGGAGGAGCGATCGCCAAAACGGTTTACGAAGCCGAGGGCGACGGGGTGGCTCCGGGGGAGTTCTCGGCCGGGAGATGGCGGCTGACCTCGGCCGTCGACAGCCCCAGACCGCCCAGCGTGATCTCGTCCCACGCCTGGAGCCGGCGGGTGTCCCGGTCCAGGTAGAGGACCGAGGCCTGCACCGGGTCCGGTTCCGCGTCGTCCACCGCGCGCAGCCCGCTGCCGCCGGTGGTGCCCTGGATCATCAGCCGGGTGCCGTGCCGCAGCACCTCGTTGCCGCGCCGGTGGATGTGCCCGGCCAGCGCCAGCGGCACCGTGCCGTCCGTCTCCGCCGCGGCGACGGGGTTGTGGGCGACGGCGATGTCCACCGGCCGTCCGACGGCCTTCTGCAGCCGCAGGGCCGACGCCAGCTCCCGGCCGACCCGCTTCTCGGCCGGGTCCCCGGCGGCGACGACCGACCGGTCGGGGGTGAACTGCGGGTCGCCGACGCCCGCGATCAGCAGCCCGGCGACCCGGACCGGCCTGCTGTCGTCCAGGACACGCACACCCTTGCGCCCCGCCATCGACTTCTGGGTGGCGGCGGAATCGTGGTTGCCGCGCACCCAGACGTACGGGGCGCCGAGGCCGGAGACGGGGTCGAGGAAACCGTTCTCCGCCGCGCTGCCGTGGTCCATCGTGTCCCCGGAGTCGATGATCACGTCGATCTCGTACTGGTCGACCAGCGACTCGATGATGTGCCAGGCCGCCGGGTTGAGGTGGATGTCGGAGACGTGCAGCACGCGCACCGTCGTCGGGTCCGGCCGGTAGACGGGGAGGGTCGAGGTGACGTCGTAGAGCTTGGTCACATTGGTCACCAGCCGGGCCAACTCCCGCTGGTAGACGTCGAAGTCGCTGACGATGCTGCGGGCGTTGCCGACCACGTTGGGGGCGCTGGACAGCAGGCCGGAGAACTTCGGCTCCAGCACCGCCTGCGGGTTCCAGGTCGCGTACGCCGCGCCGCCGGACGCCGCGAGCAGGCCCAGCGCGAGCCCGCCCGCGGCCAGCGCCCGCCGCGGGCGCCGGTAGACGGCCAGGCCGAGGGCGGTCGCGCCGGAGACGACCGCGACGCAGGAGCGCAGGGCCAGGTCGGAGGTGCCGGCGGTGACATCGCGCGTGACCTCGTCCTGGAGGCCGGAGATCCGCTCGGGGTGGTCGACGAGGGCCTGGGAGCGGGCCGGGTCGAGCCGGTCGACGTCGACGTCGAGCCGTATCGGGGCGACGTGGCTGCGGAGTTCGAGCGAACCGAGCGGCGAGACGTTCACCTTGGTGCCGCCGGTGAAGGACGGGCGCAGTGTCATCCGGGTGTCCATCGGGCCCACGGGGGTGCGGACGCTTCCGACGATCAGCAGCCCCAGCCACGCGCCGAGGAGGACCACCGCGGTCAGGCCGGCCGCCCGGGCGAGCGGGGACGGCCGAGGGGTGAGGGAGCCGGCGGGGAGTTCGCGGCCGGGCCCGGCGAGCCGGCGCCAGTGGCTCGCCACGCTCGTGCCCAGGGCGCGCAGGGGATGGGGCGACCGTACGGGTTCGCGATCCATTGGGGCCGTATGCCCGTGCGCCACGGCCGGTATGCGGGGGGGCGCGGGAGCGCCGGGAGCGCGGCGGCAGTGCCCCGGTGGCGCGGCCCGCACCGGTCGGCCCGGCCGTGCCGTCGCTCCGGCGCGGGGCCGGGGCGGGGCCGTGGCGGGGGAGGGGGACAGGGGCCGGACGATGGGCCGACGGTGGTGCGAGGCCGGTGCCGGCGCGGGTGGATCCCCGCCGGCGGGGCCGTGCCGGGGCGGTTCCGGACGCCCGGTCCGCGGGGCCGTGACGGCGGCTCGCCGGGCCGGGGCACTCCGGACCGCCTCGGTCCGGGGCTTCGTGGCGGAGAATGAGCAGCGTGCTGGAGATGACGCGCGAGGAGTTCGAGGAACTGGTCGCCGAGGCGCTGGACCGGATTCCGCCGGAGCTGACGCGGCTGATGGACAACGTCGCGGTGTTCGTGGAGGACGAACCGCCGGCGGACGACCCGGAGCTGCTCGGGCTGTACGAGGGGACGCCGCTCACCGACCGCGGGGAGTGGTACGCCGGCGTGCTGCCGGACCGGATCACGATCTACCGGGGGCCCACCCTGCGGATGTGCACCAGCCGTGAGGAGGTCGTCTCGGAGACCGAGGTGACGGTGGTGCACGAGATCGCCCACCACTTCGGCATCGACGACGAGCGGCTGCACGCCCTGGGCTACGGGTGAGCGCGGAGGGGGCCGGGGAGGGGGCCGGGGAGCGCCGGGGGCATGGCGAACCGGCTGACGGCGGTGACGGGGGCGGCAACGGCGGCCGGTACCGCAACGATGACCGGTACGGCATCGGCGGGGCGGCTGACGGCGGTGACCGGTACGGCGTCGGCGGGCTGGCTGACGGCGGTGACCGGGCCCACACCGGCGAACCGTCCGACGGCGGTGACCGGGCCGGCGCCGGCGCGGCACCGGAGGCGTCGGGCGAAGTGCCGGAGGCGGCGCGCCGAAGCGGCCCGCGGCGTCGGCCGCCGGGCGCGACCGCCGTCTCCGGGCCGTTCCGGGAGCCGGTGGACCCCGATGTCGACCTGCACATTCCCGCGGACCGCGCCGAAGCCGTCGGGCACCACCTGTGGACGGTGATCGCGGTGGTCGCCGCGGGCGGCGTCATCGGGGCCTGCGCCCGGTACGGGGCGTCCCTGGTCTGGCCGGTGGCAGCAGGAACGTTCCCCTGGACGACGTTCGGGGTCAACGCCGTCGGCTGTGCGCTGATCGGTGTCCTGATGGTGCTCGTGGTGGAGACCCGGGAGGCCCATCCGCTGGTCAGGCCCTTCCTCGGCACGGGGGTGCTGGGCGGCTTCACCACATTCTCGACCTATGCCGTGGACCTCGTGGAACTGCTCGACCGCGGACGCGCCGGAACGGCGGCCGGGTACGCGGCCGGAACGCTGGGCGCGGCGCTCGGCGGCGTAGCGGCGGCCGCGGCCCTGACGCGGGCGGCCGTCCGGCGGCGCACGGCCCCCGGCGTCCCCGCCGGCAACGGAGGCGGGAGCCGGTGAACTGGCTGCTCGTGGCCGTAGGCGCGGCCGTCGGCGCACCGCTGCGCTACCTCGTGGACCGGGCGGTGCAGGCCCGGCACGACTCCGTGTTCCCGTGGGGCACGTACGTCGTCAACATGGCCGGTTCGCTGGTCCTGGGTGTGGTGACGGGCGTGGTGGCCGCCGGTGCCGCCTCGTCACGGGTGCAGCTGCTGCTGGGGACGGGGCTGTGCGGCGCGCTGACGACGTACTCGACGTTCTCCTACGAGTCGCTGCGGCTCGGCGAGCGGGGGCATGCGCTCGCGGCCGTGGCGAACATCGTCGGGTCGGTGGTGGTGGGGCTGGGCGCCGCTGCTCTGGGGCGGGCGCTCGCGGAGGGGCTACTGGGCTGAGCGGCAGGGGCGCGTGTCCTGGGCCGGGGAAGGGGAGTTGAACAGAGCGTCCCTGCCACGCCGCACCCCGGAGGTGCCCGCGCATGCGCCTGTTCACCGCCCGTCTCCCGGACCGCCCGCTGCCCGCCGTCCCGCCACCCCTCAGGCGGGCGGCAGCCGCCGTGCTGACCGTCGCGGCGGCCGCCGGCGGGGCCACCGGCTGCATGAACGTGAGCGACCCGGAGGAGCCGGAGCCGACCCGGAAGGCGGCCGAGCGGGGCAGGGCGAACAGGCCCGACGGCGGAGTGGCCGCGACGACCGGCAGCTTCGGCGGCGGCCGGGTGGCCGGGCACGCGGAGCACGGTGCGGCGGACGGAAAGCGCCGGGCACCGGGCGGCGAACACCGCACAGGGCCGGGGGCCCGGCGGGACGCGGGGGCGCAGCGCGAACCGGTGCGCCCCGGCCGGTCCGACCGGCCGGGGCGGACGGAGCGGACGGAGCGGCCGGGCCCGGTCACCCGGCCGCCGAAGCCGTCCCGGCCGCCGACCGGCTCCACGGCACCGGCGTCCCCCACGCCGACGCCGTCGCAGGGCTCCCCCACGCCGGAGCCCCAGCCCTCCACCCCGGCCCCCGAGCCGACGACCGCGCAGCCCAGCGGCTCCGGCACCCCGCTCCCGCCGGGCGCCCCGGACACGACGGCCCAGTGGGCACCGACGGGTTCGGCACCACAGACCGGGCCGTTCGCCCAGCGGTACTGATCCGTGGCGTCGAGGTCCTGACCTGCGGCGTGCTTCGCGGTCGGCCCGCGGTTGCGGGTGCCGACGGGTGATCCCCGTCCCGGTGCTCACCCGTCGCCGATCTCCAGCCCGCCGCAGGCCCTCCCGTGAGCCTTCCCGTGCACCTTGCCGGCTGTCCGGTGCCGCCTTCCGGATCCCGGTGCCTGAGACGACTCCGTCCGGTGCCGCCTTCCGGATCCCGGTGCCTGAGACGAGTCCGCCCGGTGCCGCATTCGGGAGCCCGGTGCCTGAGACGACTCCGCCCGGTGCCGCATTCCGGATACCGTGCCTCCGACCACTCCGTCCGGTCCTCCGACGGGTCGTGTCCGGGACCGTCGGCAGCCCCAAAGGGCGCCGGAACGAGCGCGATTCCCGCCCGCTGGCAGGCGATTTGCTTTGGGGGTCACCCGGTGCGTATGGTGGCAGATCGTTTGATCCCATTTGCCTGGCGCCACGATGACCTCTCGCCGAGAGGCCCAAGAGCGCCCCGTGGCGCGTTCCTGTTCCTGGCCGTGGCTGACCGCATCGAGGCGGTCGTATGCGATTCACGGAGTCTGGGCACGTGCCGAGACTTCGGAAGGTTTTGCATTTCGCATGTCCATTTCTGCTACTGACCAGGCCGTCATGCCCGCAAACGGCGAGATCGCAGACGACGAGATCGTCGAGGCGCCGGAGCAGGAAGCGGCCGAGCAGGCCGCCGAGGCTCCCACGGTCACCTTCGGGGACCTCGGTCTGCCCGAGCAGGTCGTCCGCAAGCTGGCCCAGAACGGCGTCACCACGCCGTTCCCGATCCAGGCGGCGACCATCCCGGACGCCCTGGCCGGTGAGGACATCCTCGGCCGCGGCCGCACCGGCTCCGGCAAGACCCTCTCCTTCGGCCTCCCGCTGCTGACGCAGCTCGCCGGCGGCACCACCGAGAAGAAGCGCCCCCGCGGCGTCATCCTCACCCCGACCCGTGAGCTCGCGATGCAGGTCGCCGACGCGCTCCAGCCGTACGGCGATGTGCTCGGGCTCAAGATCAAGGTCGTCTGCGGCGGCACCTCGATGGGCAATCAGATCTACGCCCTGGAGCGAGGGGTCGACATCCTCGTCGCCACCCCGGGCCGGCTGCGCGACCTGATCAACCGGGGCGCCGCCTCGCTCGACAAGGTCCAGATCGCCGTCCTCGACGAGGCCGACCAGATGGCCGACCTGGGCTTCCTGCCCGAGGTCACCGAGCTGCTCGACCTGGTGCCGACCGGTGGCCAGCGGATGCTGTTCTCCGCGACGCTGGAGAACGAGATCGACACCCTGGTCAAGCGCTACCTGTCCGACCCGGTCACCCACGAGGTCGACCCGTCGGCCGGCGCCGTGTCGACGATGACCCACCACGTCCTGGTCGTGAAGCCCAAGGACAAGGCCCCGGTCACCGCCGCCATCGCCGCCCGCAAGGGCCGGACCATCATCTTCGTCCGCACCCAGATGGGCGCCGACCGCGTCGCGGAGCAGCTCATCGACTCCGGTGTGCGGGCCGACGCCCTGCACGGCGGCATGACCCAGGGCGCGCGGACCCGGACGCTGGCCGACTTCAAGGACGGGTATGTCAACGTCCTCGTCGCCACCGACGTCGCCGCGCGCGGTATTCACGTCGACGGCATCGACCTGGTGCTGAACGTCGACCCGGCCGGCGACCACAAGGACTACCTGCACCGCTCCGGCCGTACGGCCCGTGCCGGCCAGTCCGGCACCGTGGTCTCCCTGGCCCTGCCGCACCAGCGCAAGCAGATCTTCCGGCTGATGGAGGACGCGGGCGTCGACGCCTCGCGCCACATCGTCGGCGGTTCGGGCGCCTTCGACGAGGACGTGGCCGCGATCACCGGGGCGCGCTCGCTCACCGAGGTGCAGGCCGAGTCGGCCTCGAACTCCGCCAAGCAGGCCGAGCGCGACGTGCAGGAGCTGACCCGCGAGCTGGAGAAGGTCCAGCGGCGCGCCGCGGAGCTGCGCGAGGAGGCCGACCGGCTGCTGGCGCGGGCGGCTCGGGAGCGCGGCGAGGACCCGCAGGCCGCGGTTGCCGCGGCGGCCGAGGCCGCCGCGGAGGAGCAGGCGCAGGAGGCCATGGAGACCGCGTTCGTGCCGGCCCAGGCCGAGCGCCCGGCCGAGCCGGCCCGCTCCGCGGAGCGCCGTGACGACCGCCGTGACGACCGACGGGACGAGCGGGGCAACTTCGACCGCCGTGACCGCCGTGACGAGCGTCCCTCCGGCGGCTTCCGCCGCGACGACCGCCGTGACGAGCGTCGTGACGACCGGTCGGGTGGCTACCGTTCGGGTGGTGACCGTCCGTTCAACCGCGACCGTCGTGACGACCGTTCCTCGGGCGGCTTCCGCCGTGACGACCGTCCGTCCGGTGGTTTCCGCCGTGACGAGCGTCGTGACGACCGGTCGGGTGGCTACCGTTCGGGTGGTGACCGTCCGTTCAACCGCGACCGTCGTGACGACCGTTCCTCCGGCGGCTTCCGCCGCGACGACCGTCGTGACGACCGGTCGGGTGGCCGTTCCTTCGAGCGCCGTGACGACCGGTCCGGCGGCTACCGTTCCGGTGGTGACCGTCCGTTCAACCGCGACCGTCGCGACGACCGCCCCTCGGGTGGCTTCCGCCGTGACGACCGGCCGTCCGGCGGCTACCGTTCCGGTGGTGGCGACCGTCCGTTCAACCGTGACCGCCGCGACGACCGCCCGTCCGCCGGCGGCCACCGCTCCGGTGACCGCCCGCACGGCCGTCGCAGCACCGGCACCGGCACGGGGACCGGTTCCTTCGGGCGCCGCGACGACAAGCCCCGCTGGAAGCGCAACGGCTGACACAGGGCCCTGATCGAGGCCGTTCCGGATGCTCCGCCAGGCGTCCGGGACGGCCTTTCTCGTCCGCGCGCCCGCCCTGCCTCGTATGGGGTGCGGCTCGGCACGTGCCCGCCCCGTCCCGCTTCGTGTGCGGCTCGGCGCATGCCCGCCGCATCGTGAACGGCTCGCCCGCGAACGCCTGGCCTCGTGAACGCCTCGCTCGGCCACACCCGGGCCGGCTGGAAGGGGGCCGCGCCGGCCGCCCTCGCGAACCGGTACTCAGGAGCTCCCCGGCGAGTCGGGTGCGCGCGGGTGAGCCGCGACAGCCGCCCGTACTGATGCCGTTCCGATGCCGCTCCGGCGCCCGTTCCGCCGCCCGCGACGGGCACCGGGCCGCCGGACGGAGGAGCGGAGCGGATACCCGATCGGCTGCGCCGTTCGGTGCAGCTATGCTCGGGGGAGCACGATCGCGGGCCGTTAGCTCAATTGGCAGAGCAGTGGACTTTTAATCCATTGGTTGTGGGTTCGAGTCCCACACGGCCTACCGACCGCGGGGCGAGGAAACCTCCTCTGACCTGCTACTGAGCGCCTCGACCGGCTTCGGCCGGTCGAGGCGCTTCGTCGTACCTGGACGCGTGCGTGAGCGATGCGTGAGCGGATGGCCTGGCAGAAGGCGCGACGGATGCGGCTTCGAGAGCTCTCGGTACCAGAGCAGCGGCGGTTGTGCTGCTGATCTCGGGCGGCAGGCTGGATTCCGGAAAGCCTCTCCTCTCTCATCGAGTTGGCTGCTAACGTGATGATCATCACCTAGGGGATCACCGGCCCCATCCGGAACCTCATGCTCAGGACGATCGTGAAGATCAAGCGCGCGCACATCGAGAACTTCTGCTGTCTGCACAGCGTGGATGTCTCCTTCGAAGAGATCACCTCCTTCATCGGGCCGACCGGCGTCGGTAAGTCCACCGTGCTACGCGCACTCGATTGGTTCTTCAACGGCGAAAAGTCGCTCGCGCTGAGTGACGACGATGTCCACTCGGCGGCGAAGGGTGGCCGCATCGTCGTCGAGGTGGAGTTCGATGGGCTAACTGCCCACGACCGGGAGGTCCTCGGGCGATACGCACCCGACGGGGCCGAGAGCGTGAGCGTTTGGCGGACCTGGCAGAACGGCGAGGACAAAATCACGGGCAAGGCGCTCGCGTACCGCCCGTTCGAGGAGGTGCGGAAGTTCGAGAAGGCGACCGACCTGCGCAGGGCGTATGACGAGCTGCGTGAGGGAGATAGCAGCCTGGATCTACCGAAGGTCGGGAGCAAAGACAAAGCGATCGAGGCCATGCGGACTTGGGAGCTGGCCCACCGTGAGCAGCTCACTGAGTCGGAGGTGGAGGACACCCACTTCTTCGGCTTCGCAGGGCAAAGCAAGCTGGGTCAGCTGATCGACTTCGTTTTCGTCTCCGCGGACCTTCGGGCCTACGAGGAGACGGACGATCAGAAGACCACAGCGCTCGGCCGAATTCTGGACCACGCAGTGGATCGGACAGAGGCAAACGAGCGGCTTGGCGAGATTGAGGAGAGTGCCCATCTAGCCCGGCAGAAGGTACACACGAAGGTGTACGGCCCAGTGCTGGATGACATCTCGGCCGCGCTGTCCTCGGAGGTTGCGAAGTTCACCACGGGACGTCAGGTGATGGTGACTCCCACCGTCCATGCACCGAAGCCAGCCCGGACCACTTTCCAGGTGAGCGTCAGAGACGGCGCAGCGGAGACCTCAGTCCATCGGCAGGGGCACGGCTTTCAGCGGGCTTTGATCATCGCCGCACTGAAGTACCTGGCTGATCGTCGACGACCTGAGGGCGATACCCGGACGTTGTGCTTGGCAATCGAGGAACCTGAGCTCTTCCAGCATCCGCCGCAGGCACGCACCTTCGCGAAGGTGCTTCGCGAGTTGGTATCCACTTCCCCTGCTGAGCGCACTCAAGTGATGTATGCCACTCACAGTCCCGTCTTCCTCGATCCGGCTGGGTATCACCAGATCCGCCGTTTGTGCCGTGCCGTTGGCGAGGCGCATCCCGTCACCGAGGTGCGTCAGGCATCTCAGGAGGACCTGTGCCGGGCTCTCGAGGGCCTGGTTGACGCAAGCACCGTTAAGCGCCGGACGGTCGGCAGGCTCGCTGGGGTATTCGCGGAGGGCTTCTTCGCCCACGCGGTGGTGCTGGTTGAGGGCAAGGGAGATGAGGGGGTGATCCTGGGGTGCGCGGAGCGGGCCGGGATCAATCTCGGAGCGGAGGGAATCAGCATCGTCGAGGTGACCGGCAAGGACAACCTCATGATTTCCGACGTGCTCTTCGGGACGCTGGGAGTGCCCTGTCATGTGGTTTTTGACGGGGATGCAGGTAAATCGGAAGGCAAGCGGCAGTCGACGAGTCACCTGATCCCGGAGCAGGAGCGGCGGGACAGAGACTTGGAGTGCGAGCGGGAGGCGCGGCGGACTCGAAAGAAGAATGCTGATCTTCTGCGATACCTCGGGACCACGCCCGCCTCGCAACCGGTGGACGAGACCACCGCCAGGTACACGGTTTTTGAGGAGAACCTGGAAGGCTACCTTGGGCAGCACTGGCCGGCTTGGGACTTGCGCAGGAGAGAGCTGGTGCGCTCGGGTGAGGGCTCTGATGGGAAGAACGCGGCGACCTATCTGGAGACGACGCGCACAGTGGCGACGGACCCGCCGTTCCTTCTCCACGCCATGCTAGAGAACGTCACGCGCCTCGGCAGGACTGCGGTGATGGTGTAGCCGCAAATCCCGGCAGCACGGCAGGGCTGTGTGTGCTGCACGTTGCGCAGATGTCCATCTGGCACATGCGCCGGGGCACTCCACCCGGGTGAGATGCACGACCATCCCCACTCCGTATCGCACCTGACTCTCCTATCGTCGCCTCTCACGCGGACAAGCGGAGTCGTTTAGGGCTGTGTTGGGTGAGCAGGTGGGCCGGATGGTTCCCGGTAAGGGGAGCAACTTGTTCAGGACGCCAAGTCGAACTGCTTGAGCCAGTCCGGATCGGCATCGCCGACCGTGGCAACCAGGCCGCCGCAGAGCAACACCATGTACAGAGTGAAGGCGATCGGGTCTCCGTAGTGCTCCACCGCTTCGTTGAGGGTCAAGCTGGGCGCATCCGGATGGCCGATGAAGCCCGCCGCTTGGAGAACGTCGTCGTGCTGGATCCCCAGGCTGTCGGAAACCCACTGCACGGCGTGCCGGGCCTGGGCCTCGGTGATCTGCTCCCTCGCTCCTACGAGCCAGGCCATCAGGATTGCCCAGACCATGGTGGGGTCTGAAGGGTGCTCCCCTTCGATGAAGGAGCCTCCTGGCCCCTTGGAAGGGTCCTTCATCCACGTGGCGATGTCCGCGCGCAGGCGCTTCTGGGCCCGGACACGAGACATCTCGGAGAGATCGGGCCTGACGTCATGTGCTGTCCGCGTGGCGCGTGCCCGACGGCGCTGGCTGTTTCGTCCCATGGACCCGAGCATGGCGCTCGGGTCCGCTTCGGGGAGGGAGAACAGCCAAAAGTGCCCGATCCATTGGCGTGAGGGCGTATCGCCGTTCGGGCTGCCGGTCTCAACCTGCAGTGCGTCGGTGTCCCCCTCGGCGAGGAATGAGCGCGGTGGCCGCCTCGGCCACTGCTCGGTCGACCTCAGGCAGCAGGCTCGTATACGTGTCCGAGGTCAGGGTGATCGTGGAGTGGCGGAGCGTCTCCTTGATCGTGTGGATGTCGCCGCCCGCTCCGTGGGTGAGCGTCGCCGCCACGTGGCGGAGGTCCCGCAGGGTGATGGGCGGGAGGTCGGTGGTGGCGAGGAGGCGGCGGAAGGTCTCCGAGACCGTTTCCGGGTGGAGCCAGGAGCCGTCCTCCTTGGTGAAGATCTTCCCGGTTTCCTGCCAGGCGGCACCTGCTGTCTTCCGCTCCTGCTTCTGGCGCTTCCTGTGGGCTCGCAGGACGGCCACGTTCACGCTGTCGAGGGCGATCGTGCCGGCGCTGCCGTCGGTCTTCGGCTCGGACTCGTACGGGTCCCAGCCGTCCACGACGATCTCCCGTGCTGGGGTGATGAGGCCGACGTCGAGATCGGTCTCGTGCCAGTCCTGGCCGACCGCCTCACCGCGCCGGAGGCCGCGGGTGCCCATGAGGTGGAAGAGGGCGTAGAGCCGGTCCTCCTCGGCGGCGTCGAGAAAGACGCCGAACTGCTGTGGGGTCCACACCATGACTGGACCAGGGGCCTCGCCGGTCTCTCGCCAGCGGCGGACGCGTTCGTCGGTCCAGAGGAGTGGCTTGGGGCGCTTGCCGGACTCCAGCTCGACGTGGGCGGCCGGGTTGAAGGTGATGAGCTGTTGGGCGATGGCGGAGTTCAAGGCTGCGCGGAGGGTACGGCGTACGGCCTGCCGGGTCGCCGGGCCGGTGATCTTCCGGAACGGCTTCATCTCTGCGAGCTTCGCCTGCTCGGTGGCGAGCCGGATCCGTTCGGCGGTGACCGGGCGTCCGGGCTTGCTCGGCTTGCAGCGGGCGACCTGCTCGCGGCGGTCCTGGTTCTCGGCGGCGATCACCTCGTTGTCGTCGGCGATTCCGTCGAACATCTCTACGAGGTGTCCGACGTTGAGCCGGTCCAGCCGTATGTGCCCGATCCGAGGCTTCAGGTGGATGCGGAGGTGCGAAGCGTAGCCGTTGAGGGTGGTCCTGCGGCGCTTCTTCGACGCGAACCAGGCGTCCAGCCACTCGGCGACCGTGAGGCTGCCCCGTAGCCCGAGCCCGGCCCTCAGACGCCGCCGTGTCTCCTCCACCTCGGGCAGCGGCGCCTTCTCGTCCCCGACTTCCTCCAAGAGCGTGACGAGGCGCTGGAGGCTGTCGGCATCGTCTGCGTCGGCCAGAGCGAGGAGCGCACGGACGTGGTCGAGGTCGGCCTGGGCGGCCTTGAGGGATTCGTAGCCAGCGCGGCTGAAGGATCGGCGAGTGCCGTCCTCGCGGGGCGGGAGTTCCTGGCGGATGGAGTACGACCCGTGCTTGCGGCCGGTGAGCTTGGGGCACTTCTTGCCGAGCGGTTTGCCCGTGTGAGGGTCACGGCAGTAGCAGCGGCGGTGTGTGGAGCCTTTCAAAGGCGTTCCTCCGGGGCGGGGTTGGTTTCGAGTTCGGACGGGTCGACGTCGCCCAGTGCGGGGGGCAGGTCGGGTGGGGTGGCGCCTTCTTCGCGGAGTTCGCGGCGGAGCTGGCGGAGGGTGTACTTGGCGGAGATGGCCTGGTCGGCATACTGGGTCCGCTTGCGCTCCGCCTCTTCCCGCTGAGCGCGGCTGGCGGCCGTCTTGGCTGTGAACCCGGCCCGTTCCTCCTCTTCGAGGGCAGCGAGCGCGGTACGGACGAGGCTGGCGTGGTGTTCGAAGTCGGGGACGAGGCCGGCGTCGTGTCCAGGTACCTCTTCTTCGCCGGTGAAGCGCCGCAGGGCGTCCCAGGTGGGGACGAGATGCTGGAAGGGCAGTTCCTGGGTTCGCTCCACGTAGCCGACAGGGAAGATCAGGTGGGCTGGGTAGGTCTCCAAGGCGGCGGCCAGGACGATGACATCCGCCAGGGGTAGGACGGCGCGGCGGCCGGACTCCATGTTGGCGATCACGTTGCGCGGGATGGAGTGCCCCAGCTGCTCGCACTGGTCCGCCAGGTCCTGCGCGCTCCACCCCATCTCCTTCCTTCTCCTCCGGACTTCGCCGGCCACGTTGGCCTTGACCCGGTCCACCCACTCGGGGAAGTCGTCCTCATCAGCATCCACATCGCGTTGTGTCATGTAGACACTTTAGCTTGAGGATCCTGGTTGGTAGACGCCTGGAGCCGGACGCGATGGACGCGTTCGTCGAAGGCTGTGCCGAGAGGGGTCCTCTGCATGCGAGAAGAAGCGAAGCCCGGGCGCTCGAAGGGGATGAGCAGGGAGGAGCTGCTCGCCCTTCCCGTATCGGTTGACCTGGACACAGGTAACCGTGCCCTTGGTTTGGGGCGGAGCAAGGGGTACGAGCTGGCGAAGCGGGGGGCCTACCCGTGCAAGGTGCTGCGACTCGGCAACGCCTACCGCGTCGTGACCTCCGACCTGCTGGAGCTGCTCGGGCTGGCGGCGTGAAAGGGCGGGAGCGTAGCAATCCGTTCTGCGCTGAGCTGACACAGAAGCGTTGGACTGTTGCCGGGGGTGGACGTACGGTTCGTGGTCCCTCGCGGTGGCCTGATGCCCGCGAGAAGGGGACGGGCCCCCGGCGGTGCGACGCCGGAGGCCCCGAGCAACCCCGAACGGCCCTGGAAGAACCAACTCGGCGGCAAGGGCGTGCGAGCCCGCCGCGAGACGAGGAGCTGCCCTGTGCAACACCCCGAACCCCAGACCCATTCCGACCTCGACGAGCTGGTGTGGCCGCCGGTCGCTGTCCCCGGCAAGCCTGGTCGGCATACAGGCGAGGACTGTGCCGCTGATGGCGTCCAGGGTGCCTTGACGGACGAGCCCGCAGTGGAGGCGGCGCCGGATCCCGAGCCGACCGTTGGAGCGGAGGTACTGGACGAACTGCGTGGCCAGCTGGCGAAGTTCGTGATCCTGCCTTCGCCTGAGGCTCTGGACGCCGTCACGCTGTGGGTGGCGGCTACGCACCTGCAGACGGCGTGGCAGCATGCGCCTCGTCTCGCGGTCGTCGGACCGGCCAAGCGTTGCGGCAAGTCACGGCTGCTGGACGTGTTGACCGAAACCGTGCACGACCCACTGATCACGGTCAACGCGTCAGCAGCCGCGGTGTTCCGGTCGATCACCGACGTCCCTCCGACCCTGCTGGTCGACGAGGCCGACACTCTCTTCGGGTCGGCGAAGGTGGCGGAGAAGAACGAGGAGATGCGCGGCCTGCTCAATGCCGGTCACCAGCGCAACCGGCCAACCCTGCGAGTCTCCGGCCCGAACCACGAGGTGGCGAAGTTCCCGACGTTCGCCATGGCCGCCCTCGCCGGCATCGGCGACCTGCCCGACACGATCATGGACCGGTCAGTCGTGATCCGGATGCGCCGCCGCGGGCCGGGCGAGAAGGTCGCGGAGTTCCGCACCGTCCGCGACACCCCCGCGCTGCATGCCCTGCGTGACCGGCTCGCCGCCTGGCTCACTCCGCTCCACGCCACCGCCATGGACCTGACCCCGCCCATGCCGGTCGAGGACCGTGCCGCCGACACCTGGGAGCCGCTGATCGCCATCGCCGACCTCGCCGGCGGCACCTGGCCTGCCGCTGCCCGCGCCGCCTGCCTGGCCATGACCAGGCATGAGGTCGAGCAGGACCAGGACAACAGCGCCCTGAATCTCCGGCTCCTCGCCGACATCCGCCGCGCCTTCGCCGCCGAAGGAAACCCGGCCCTGCTCCGTACCGGCCGCCTGCTCGGCATCCTCAACGAGGACACCGAGTCGCCCTGGCCCGAGTACAAGGACAAGGGCCTGTCCGCACGGGGCGTGCAGCTTCTGCTGAAGGGCTACGGCATCAGCCCGTCCAGCCACCGCTTCCCCGACGGCTTCCAGGCCAGGGGATTCGCCCGCGAGCAGTTCGCCGACGCCTGGGCCCGCTACTGCCCCGAGCCCGCACCGGCCGCCGAGCCGCCACTCCTGCCGGGTCCCACGACCGGCGCCTGACCCGCTACGACCCGTCCCCACCCGTCCCCTCGCAGGTCAGGGACGAGACGGGTCACCTGCCCGTGACGGGTCGACCCGATGTCACTACCTCGACCTGTACCTGCCCTGACCAGGCACGCGACGGGTCGCGACGGGTCCCCACCCTCCACGGCCGAACCCTCAATCTCATGGAGCGCCCTCCCATTGCTTTCCCCCAGCACCACCGTCTCGCCCTTCACCACACCGGCAGCTCTTCCCGCATTGATCCGGACGGGCGTTGCCTCGCTGGCTGTGGCTGCCTTCGCGCTCTCCTATGACGCCCTGCGCCAGATGGCCGCCGCCAGCCACATCTACTGGCTGCTCACCTACGCCTTCCCCCTCGTGATCGACGGCTTCATCGCCATCGGCATCGGCGCACTTCTCGTCCTGCGCACCGCCTCCGTGAGGCCGCGCCTCTACGTGGCGGCGCTGGTCGGGATCGCTACCGCCACGAGCATCTGGGCCAACGTCCTGCACGCCATCCGCCTCAACCAGCAGACCGGCTCGGGCGGACTCGCGCTCGACGACATCACCGTCGGCGTCATCTCCGCCATCGCCCCGCTCGCCCTCGCCGGCGCCGTTCACCTCTACCTCCTCGTCCAGCGGTGCCCCACGCCCACGGACCTACCAGAAAACCTCCGCCACATCACGGTGGACACCGCTGCGCGAGGTGGCGCAGTAGCCACAAGCGAACCGACGCCCGCCAAGGACGTGGCGCACGCCCCTGTCGAGCAAGTGGCTCGGCCCATGAAGCCGACTGCCGCAGGGTGCGGCCGGAAGCCGATCGCCACCTTCGAGGAGGCGGTCGAGATCGGACGCACTGCCCCCGCAGGACGTAAGGGCCAGGCATCCCGCCGGAGCATCGAAAAGGCCATCCGCGACAAGGGCCTCGGCATCGGCCGCGAGCGCCTGGAGAAGGTCAAGGACTTCCTCCAGGCCGAACTCGACCAAGACCGCGACACCACTTCGGCGTAACTCGGCCCTCGCAACCTCTGGCGCTCGCCCCAGGACCGCCCTGGGGCGAGCAGCCCTTCCTCCCCATCGCAGCCGCACGATCAGAGAGCCCGCACATGCACGAACAGCCCCTCCCTGAGTCCCCTCACACTGCCCGGCACCCGGACTCGACGCCGGCATCGGGCGGAGCAAGGTATGCCGCTGGACCGTCCAAAGGCCGGCCCCGCGGGAGCTCCTCCGCCCCGGGGGTGGCGGAGGAGCTCGGGCACCAGGGGGTGCCCGAGCAGGAACAGCCCGACCACGCCGCCGTTCCGCTGCAGCGTGCCGCCGACGCCGCCGCGCTCCACCGAGTCGCCCACCGCCGCCAGCGTGAAGCCGTCCAGCGCAAGGAACGCGTCGATGTGCGCTACAGCGTTGACGAGAAGACCGCGATCCTCCGCGAGGCCCGGTCGTTGAACATCGCGGGTGCCCACTATGTCGGCGCCGTCGTCATGGCCCACGTGCACGGCGACCTCGCCCTGCCCGGACAGCGGACGCAGCTCGACGACTACATCGACGAGCTCAACGCCTTGCGTATCGATGTCGCCCGCATCGGCAACAACGTCAACCAGATCGCTCGACGCCTCAACACCGGAGGCGATCCACACCTTGTGGATACAACTCTCCTGGCCCGGGCCGAACAGACGCTGGGAACCGTCCGCGCCACCGTCGGTGACATCGCGCGGGCCATGAACAGCGCCGTTTCCACGAAGGCGACTTCATGATCGCAAAGATCAGTGGTGGCAAGAGCACCGCCGGCCTCATCAGGTACCTGTTCGACACGAAGAAGGCCAAGGACCACACCGATCCGCACCTGGTCGCCTCCTGGGACGGATTCGCCCCCGACCCCGGTCGCACCGAGGACTTCGACGCCACCAGGAAGCTCCTCGTGGCGGATCTCGACCTTCGGGTCAAGCAGGCAAGGCGCCTCGGCCACGCTCCCAAGCAGCACGTTTGGCACTGTTCCATCCGCGCCGCGCCGGAGGATCGTTTCCTCACCGATGCCGAGTGGGCGGACATCGCACGCCGCGTTGTGGCTGCGACCGGCATCGCGGCCGAAGGCGATCCGGACGGTTGCCGCTGGGTCGCCGTTCGCCACGCCGACGACCACATCCACATCGCCGCCACCAAGGTCCGGGGCGATCTCCGTCCAGCCCGCCACTGGAACGACTACCTCAAGGCCGACAAGGAACTCGCGGCCATCGAGAAGGCGTACGGGCTCCACCAAGTCCTGCGAGGGGACCGTACCGCCGCCCAACGCCCCACGCGCGCCGAGACTGAGAAGGCCCTCCGCGAAGGGCATCGGGCGACCGCCCGTGAGCAGTTGCGCTACGCCGTCCGCACCGCAGTCTCTGTCGCCGCGAGCACGGAAGAGTTCCTCGGCGTC
>NZ_JBYITE010000041.1:0-67156 GCF_057709105.1 Streptomyces sp. bgisy100 | reverse complement strand
GTAGGCCAGGGAGCACGTCAATTGGTTTTTATGGACTCGTTCATGGTTTTGGGGAACTCTTGACCCTTGGCCGGACGTACGATGACCGGCTGGATCGAGTCGTCGCACTGTCATCAGCACGGGGGAACGCATGCGTCATTTCGGGCACCTGTCGCCCGGCGTCCGCCAGGGACTGTTCCACCGTGAACCGGCCGAGTTCACCGCGGATGCCCCGGCCCGTACGCTCGCCGCCGCCCTCGGCGCGACGCTCTACAGCCCCGCGACCCGTCCCCGGCTCGCCGAGGACGTGCTCAAACAGGCGGCCCGCGGCGTGGTGTCCATGGTGCTGTGCCTGGAGGACTCCATCAGCGACACCGAGGTCGCGGCCGCCGAGGACAACCTGGTCCGGCACCTCACCGCCCTCCACGACGGCGCACGGGACCACCCGCTGCTCTTCGTCCGCGTCCGGGAACCGGGGCAGATCCCCGACCTCGTGCACCGGCTCGGGCCCGCCGTGCGGACCCTGTCCGGATTCGTGCTGCCGAAGTTCACCGAGGAGCGCGGAGTGCCCTTCCTGGAGGCGCTGACCGCGGCCGAGACGGACTGCGGACGGCGGCTTTTCGCCATGCCCGTCCTGGAGTCCCCGGAACTGCTGCACCTGGAGAGCCGCCCCGAGACGCTGGCCGGCATCCGGCGGACCGTCGACAAGTACCGCGACCGCGTCCTGGCGCTGCGGCTCGGCGTCACCGACTTCTGCTCCGCGTACGGACTGCGCCGCCCGCCCGACATGACCGCCTACGACGTCCAGATCGTCGCCTCGGTGATCGGCGACGTGGTGAACACCCTCGGCCGGGCGGACGGCACCGGCTACACCGTGACCGGGCCGGTCTGGGAGTACTTCCGGCTCCAGGAGCGGATGTTCAAGCCGCAGCTGCGGCGCAGCCCGTTCACCGGGCGCGCCGAGGAGCTGCGCACCGCGCTCATCGAGCACGACCTCGACGGGCTGCTGCGGGAGATCGAGCTCGACCGGGCCAACGGTCTGCAGGGCAAGACCTGCATCCACCCGTCGCACGTCACCCCCGTCCATGCGTTGTCCGTGGTCAGCCATGAGGAGTTCAGCGACGCAGCGGACATACTGAAACCGGAACGCTGTGGCGGCGGAGTGCTGCGGTCGGCGTACACGAACAAGATGAACGAGGTGAAGCCGCACCGGGCGTGGGCCGAGCGCACGCTCCTGCGGGCCGAGGTCTTCGGGGTGGCCCGGGAGGACGTGGGCTTCGTCGAACTGCTCGCCGCGGGGCTGACATGACGGCCGCGGGCCGCGGCGGGCGGACGGGCGGACCGGGGACCGGTTCTCCGGGGAAAGGTTCCTCCAGGACCGGGGCGCCTCCCGGGAGGACGGCGGCGGACGGAGCGGCTGCCGCGGACATGACGGAATACGGGCCGGTCGTCGACGGGACGGCCGCCGACAGGACGGGAGAACGGCGCGGCATGGTGTGGTCGGGGCAGTGGGTCGCGGACCGGCTGGGTGTGGAGCTCACCGGGGACGAGGAGCTGACCGGCCTGCTGGGCCTGGCGCTGCGCCGCAACCCCAAACGGGCCCACCTCCTCGTCTCCGACGTCCTGGGCAAGCACGTACCGCAGCGGCCGGACGCCGTCCACGGAGCGGGCTTCGGGCTGGGCCGGCGGGTGCGCGAGCTGCTCGGCGAGGAGGCCGCCGCGCGGGCCGTCGTCCTGGGCTACGCCGAGACCGCCACCGGCCTCGGCCATTCGGTGGCCGACGGGCTGGGCACCGCGCCCTGCCTGCACTCCACCCGCCGTCCGGTGTCCGGGGTCGGGCCGGCCGCCGAGTTCCAGGAGGCCCACAGCCACGCCACCGACCACCTGCTGCTGCCCGAGGACCCGGAGCTGCTGACCGGGGACGGCCCGCTGGTCCTGGTCGACGACGAGTTCTCCACCGGCAACACCGTCCGCAACACCATCCGCTCGCTGCACGCCCGCCACCCGCGCGACCACTACGTGGTGGTCGCCCTCGTCGACATGCGGTCGGCCGAGGACCGGGAGCGGCTCGACGCCTTCGCGGCGGGGCTCGGCGCCCGGGTGGACCTGGTCGCCCTGGCCGCGGGCGGCGTCCGGCTGCCCGAGGACGTCCTGGACCGGGGCCGCCGGCTCGTCGAGCAGCACGAGACCCCGCCGCCCGCGCCCGCGGACACCCACGCGGCGGTGCGCGTCGACCTGGGCTGGCCCGCGGGCCTCCCGGACGGCGGGCGGCACGGCTTCACCCCCGCCCACCGGGACGCGCTCGACCGGGCCCTGCCGGGCATGGCCGCCCGGATCGCCGCGGCCCTGCCCGCCGGGGCCCGGCGGGTACTCGTCCTCGGCTTCGAGGAGCTGATGTACGCGCCGCTGCGGCTGGCGCAGGCCCTGGACCGGGCGGTGGGCGCCGAGGTCCGGTACTCCACCACCACGCGCTCCCCGGTCCTCGCCGTGGACGCCCCCGGATACGCGATCCGCACCCGGCTCGTCTTCGGCGACCACGACGCCCCGGCGGATGGCCCCGGGCACCGCTACGCCTACAACGTCGCCCCCGGCAGCGACCCCGGCCGCCGCTTCGACGCGGTCGTCACCGTGGTCGACTCCGTCGGCGACACCCCCGAACTCCACGCCCCCGGCGGCCTGCTGGCGCATCTGGCCCCGCACACCGACCGGGTGCTGCTCGCCGTGGTGCCCTCGTACGTCCCCGCGCCGGCGCGGAACCGCAGCGCGCCCGGCGGCGAGCGGCGGGACGGTGCCTCGGCCGGTGACCGGCAGGACGACGAACACGCCCCAGGCGCATCCGGTGCCGGCCGGCCGGGCACCGGGGCCCTGCCGGAGCCGCTGCGCGGGCCGGCCTTCTCGTCCTACGCCCCCGACGACGTCGGCTGGCTCCTCCAGGACTTCTCCGAAGCCGCACTGGAGGCACCCACCGAGGAGCGGGAGGAGGCCATCCAGCGGGGCGGCGCCCACTACGCGGAGTCGCTGCCCGTCGAGTACCAGCCCGACGCCGCCTACCAGGAGCTCTTCCGCTCCGCACTGGACACCTCCGCCGCCCGGATCGCCCGCGCGGTCGGCACCGTCACCGAGACCGTCCTCGCCGAGCGCGGCGGCGCGGACCGCCGGGGCGGCGGCCCGGTCCTGGTGTCGCTGGCGCGCGCCGGAACCCCCGTCGGCGTCCTCATGCGCCGCTGGGCCCGGCACGCGCACGGCCTCGACCTCCCGCACTACGCCATCTCCATCGTGCGCGGCCGGGGCATCGACACCACGGCGCTGCGCTGGCTGGCGGCCCACCACGACCCGGCCGACGTCGTCTTCGTCGACGGCTGGACCGGCAAGGGCGCCATCACCCGCGAGCTGGCCGCCGCCGTCGCGCCCTTCCCCGGATTCGACCCGGAGGTCGCGGTGCTCGCCGACCCGGGCCGCTGCGTCCGCACCTACGGCACCCGCGAGGACTTCCTCATCCCCTCAGCCTGCCTGAACTCCACGGTCTCCGGCCTGGTCTCGCGGACCGTGCTGCGCGCCGACCTCGTCGGGCCGGACGACTTCCACGGCGCGAAGTTCTACCGCGAACTGGCCGGCTCCGATGTCTCCGGCCACTTCCTCGACACCGTCGCCGCCCGCTTCGCCGAGGTCACCGACGACGCCGCCCGCGACGCCAAGGAACTCATGGCCGCCGACCGCACCCCCACCTGGGAGGGCTGGGCCGCCGTGGAGCGGATCAGCGAGCGGTACGGCATCCACGACGTGAACCTCGTCAAACCCGGCGTCGGCGAGACCACCCGCGTCCTGCTGCGCCGCGTCCCCTGGCGGATCCTCGCGCGCCGCGGCGCGGGCGCCGACCTGGACCACGTACGGCTCCTCGCCGAGCAGCGCGGCGTACCGGTCGAGGAGGTCGACGGCCTGCCCTACACCTGCGTCGGCCTGATCCACCCCCGCTACACCCGCGGGGCGACCGGCACCGACGGCCGGGCGGTGAACGCGTCATGACACCGGTTCCCGCCGCCCCCGTCCTGGTCGCCAGCGACCTCGACCGCACCCTGATCTACTCCGCGGCCGCCCTCGGGCTCGACATGCCCGACGACCGGGCCCCCCGGCTGCTCTGCGTCGAGGTCTACCAGCACCAGCCGCTCTCCTACCTGACCGAGACCGCGGCCGGTCTCCTCGCCGAACTGGCCCGCGCCGCGGTCTTCGTGCCCACCACCACCCGCACCCGGGAGCAGTACGGCCGGATCCGCCTGCCCGGCCCCGCCGCCCGGTACGCGATCTGCGCCAACGGCGGGCACCTCCTGGTGGACGGCGTGTCCGACCCCGACTGGCAGGCCCACGTCCGCGGCACCCTGGACTCCGGCTGCGCCCCGCTCGCCGCCGTCCGCGAGCACCTGGTGCGCTCCGCCGACCCGTCCTGGCTGCTCAAGGAGCGGGTCGCCGAGGACCTCTTCGCCTATCTCGTCGTCGACCGGGAGCTGCTCCCCGACAACTGGGTGAAGGACCTCGCCGACTGGGCCGAGGAGCAGGGCTGGACCGTCTCGCTGCAGGGCCGCAAGGTCTACGCCGTGCCGAAGCCGCTCACCAAGAGCGCCGCCCTCGCCGAGGTCGTGCGCCGCACGGGCGCCGGCGAGGTCCTCACGGCCGGGGACTCGCTCCTCGACGCGGACCTGCTGCTCGCCGGCGACCGGGGCTGGCGTCCCGGCCACGGCGAACTGGCCGACACCGGCTGGAGCGCGCCCCGCGTGACCGCACTCGGGCTGCGCGGGGTGGCCGCCGGGGAGGAGATCCTGCGGGAGGCGCTGCGGGCCGTCTCGGGGTGAGCCAGGATGACGGCATGGCTGAGTCGAAATCGAACCCGCTGACCCAGGAGCTCTACGACTACGTGCTCGCGCACAACCCGCCGCTCGACCCGGTGCAGCGCGAGCTCGTCGAGACCACGCACACCGCCCTCGCCGATGTCGCCGGCCTCCAGGTGGCCGAGGAACAGGGCCCGTTGCTGGCCTTTCTGGTACGGCTCACCGGCGCCCGGCACATCGTGGAGGTCGGCACCTTCACGGGCCTGTCGACCCTCTCCATGGCCGAGGCGCTGCCGCCCGGCGGCCGGGTGATCGCCTGTGACGTCTCGGAGGAGTGGACCGCGTACGGCCGCGCGGCCTGGGCGAAGGCCGGGGTGGCCGACCGCGTCGACCTGCGGATCGCGCCCGCCCTCGACACCCTGCGCGGCATGCCCGAGGAGCCGCACATCGACCTGGCGTTCCTGGACGCCGACAAGGAGAACTACATCCCGTACTGGGAGGAACTGGTGCCCAGGATGCGGCAGGGCGGCCTGGTGGTCGTGGACAACGTGCTCTTCCACGGCCAGGTCCCCGACCCGGCCGCCACCGGCCCCGCGGCCTCGATCCGGGCGTTCAACGACCATGTGGTCGCGGACGACCGCATGGAGTCGGTGCTGGTCACGATCGCGGACGGCCTGACGCTGTCCCGCAAACGCTGACGCGACGGCCCTGAGCGCCGGACGGCCGGAGGTACCGGCCGGTCCGGGAGACAGCGAGGGGCCCGGGCCTCCGGGGTGGTCACGGGCACGCCGACCGCCCCGGCGCCCGGCCGCCCGGGAGGCAGCGGTGAGGGCCGGCCAGGAGGCGGCGGTGAGGGCCGCCCCGGAGGGCAGCCGTGGCGTCCGGTCAGCCGCAGCAGCCGCCACCGCAGCAGCCGCCCCCGCCGCCACCGGCGGGCGCGGCCGGAGCCGAGGCGGTGCCGCCCACGGCGACGGTGGACAGCAGCTTCACCGTGTCCTGGTGGCCGTCCGGGCAGGTGGCGGGCGCGTCGGACTCGGCCATCGGGCGGTTGAGCTCGAAGGTGGTCCCGCAGGAGCGGCAGCTGTACTCGTAGCGAGGCATGGCCCCAGAGTATCCGCCCCGGTGGGGGAGCGGTGGTCCTCGGCGGCCCTCCGGCGCAGTTGGCCGGAACGCTCGGCCGGGGCGGCCGGAACCGACGGCTGTAACCGACGGCTGTAACCGATGGCCGGAACCGAGGCTGGAAGCCGCGGCCCGGTGCCGGCTCGTGCGTCCGCGTACCGGCCGTCCCCGTTCCCGTTCCGCCGTCCTTGTTCCGCCGTCCCCGTCCCGCCCGTCGGCCACCCGTCGGCGTCCGCCGTCAGTCGCGCTGCCGGGCCTGGATGCTCAGCCGGGTCGCCCTGGCGCGCAGCGCCTCCTGCTCCCGCTCGGCCTGCTCGGGGTGCCGGGACCGCCAGTACGGGTTGTCGTGCGGCAGCGTCAGACTCACCCGCCCGTACATCCCGAAGATCATCAGGAGGATGCCGACCACAAAGCTGAACAGGACGTTCTGGATGCGGAACGCCAGGAAGTTGACGTCGGTCTCCAGCAGCGCCAGATTGACGAACCCGCTGAGCAGGAACCCCACGCTGACCACGATGTTCAGCGTCGAGGCGAAGTTCCCGCCGATCACCATGCCGACGAAGAGCAGCACGCCCACGACGATCGACAGCACGCTCAGCGCGCCGTTGGTGTTCAGCCCGGCCACCGTGTCACCGCCGGTGTCGAACACCCCGATGTTGCCGGTGAGTCCCACGATGCCGAACGCCAGCAGCACCAGCCCCATGACGCCGGCGCCCACCCGGTAGACCTTGCTCAGACGGTGGTCGACGGGCAGGTGCTCGTCGAGGCGGATCCTCCGGCGACGCGCGGACCGTTCGCTCCGTGGAGTCCCTTCACCCCGTGCGCTCCGGTCACTCCGCGGGCTCCGGTCACTCCGCGCGCTGGGGTCGGCGGCCATGGAACCGCCTCCTTCCCCGGTCGCGAGCACGGGCGCGTACCGGGCCGCGCCCACTCCCAGCATCCGCTGCCGCAGCGCACCCCGCCACTGAGCCGGACCGGCGGGGACGGGGCGGGACGGGGCGTGCCTTCGGCAGCGGCCGTATCAGGGCTGCCGCTGCCGGGAACCGCGCGCGACGAAGCCGGGCCGCACGGGGCAGAGACGCTACTGAGCGCTCCCGTGCCCCAGGTCCTCGCGGATCCCGGCCACCGCCCGCGCCACGGTCCGCCGGACGCCCTCGGTCTCCGTGAGGAAGTGCCAGTAGTCCGGGTGCCGGCCCTCCAGGCCCGCCACGGCCCGGTCCAGCCGGGCCACCGCGTCGTCCAGGGGACGCGCGTGCCGCGGGTCCGGTGTGCTGCGCCCGGCCATCGCGAGACGCTGCGCGTCCCGGATCGCGAACCGCGTCCGCTCGATCTCCCGCGAGGGATCGGTGGACACCTCGTCCAGCCGCCGCAGCCGGTCGCCGGCGGCCGACACCGCGTCGTCCGTGGTGTTCAGCAGCGCCCGGACCGTGCTGAGCAGCGACGTCGCGTCCGGCCAGCGCTGGTCGCCGCGGGCCGCCTGCGCCTCCTTGAGCTTCTCCTCGGCCTGGGCGACGGACCGCGCGGCTTGCTCCGGCACCGGCTGGAGGTCCTGCCAGCAGGCGGCGCTGTACCGGCGGCGCAGCTCGCTGAGCACCGGCTCGACCCCTTCGGACCGGGTGGTCAGCGCCTGGGCCCGGGTGCGCAGCGACACCAGCCGGCGGTCGATCTCCGCGGCCTTCTCGGGCAGCCGCTCGGCCTCGCCGCGCACGGCCTCCGCGCCCCGCAGCACCTCGTCCGCGCGGCGGATCGTCTCCTGGACGCCGTGCTGCCCCGCCCCCTGGTTGAGCTTGGTCAGCTCGGGGGAGAGCGCGGCGAGCCGGGCCGCGAGGTCGTCGGCCCGCAGACCCGAGGCGCGCACCCCATCGAGGGCGCGGGTGGCGGCGAGCAGCGCCTGCCGGGCCCGTTCGACCGCGGGGGCGAGCCGCGCGAGTTGCGTCTCGGCCTTCTCCAGCAGCGGCCCGAGCCCCTGGGCGAACCGGTCGAGGTCGACCTTGACCAGCTCCAGCTCGTTCCTGGCCCGGGTCAGATCGTCCCGGGCGCGCGCCGCGGCGGCCGGCTCCAGGTCGTCGCGGTCCAGGTCGTGCGCGTCCACGGCACCGATGTAGGCACCGCTGACGTCGTCGATACGCCGTCCGAGGGTCCGGAACTCCTCGACGGCCCGCCGCGCGGCGGCGGAGTCGTCCACGGCGGAGATCGTCTCGACGGAGATCCGCAGGTCGCGCTGGGCGGTGTCGAGCTCGTAGAAGGAGGCGGCAGCGGCGTCCTTGGCGGTCTGCGCGTCGGCCCGCTGGTTCTCGCCACGGCCCCACCAGCGGCGCGTCCCGCCGCCCGCGAAGGCCGCGGACGCGGTGACGGCCAGCAGCGCCAGCGGAACGGTGACGAGGGTGAGCACATCCCGGAGGACACCTGCTCGGTCCGGCGGCTCGGGGGTGCGACGGTGGCGTGCTCGCTGCGTGTACGGCTGCTGTGGTGTCGCCGTCACATCCCTCTCCCGTGCTCTTCCGCCCCTGCCCGGTGTCATTCTCCCACCCGGCAGGGACGAACACACGGGCCTGGTCAGTTCCCTGTACGCACCGTGATGTCGCCGTTGTCGCTGCGGGCGGTGACGGTGTGCCCGCTCCGGTCGCTCCGCGGCACCGAGACGTCGGTGTCGCCGTTGTCGGTGCCGGTCTGGACCCGGTACCGGGCGCGCGGCAGCTCGACATCGGTCCCGCCGTTGTCGGTCCAGGTCTCGACCCGGTCGGGCACCCGGGTGAAGGCGAGCCGCACGTCCCCGTTGTCGGACCGTGCGGAGACCCGCCCTGCCCGGGTGCCGGTGGCCGAGACGCCGCCGTTGTCGCTGCTGAGGTCGAGCCGCCCGCGGCTGTCCGTCACCCGTACGGTGCCGTTGTCCGACGCCAGCGTCAGCGGGGTGCCGAAGTTTTTCGCCGTGAGATCCCCGTTGTCCCCCTTGACGGTCACCGCCGCCGCACGGGGCACCTTGATCACATGCCGTGCGTCGCAGGTGCTGATCAGCCCGTCGCAGTCGACGCCGATCCGCAGCTCGCCACCCTCCATCCGCCAGTAGCGCTCCACGTCCCCGCCGACCGCGGTCCAGCCCTTGAACCACCGGGTGACCTCGATCTTCTCCACATCGGCGGGCACCAGCTCGACGTCCGTGTTCTCCGCGACCACGGTCAGGGCGGGCCCCCGGAAGGCGAAGTCGCGCCGCTCGGGCGCCGTGTCCTCCGCGGCATCCGCACTGCCGCAGCCGGTGGCGGCCACGGCGAGCAGCAGCGCCCCACCGAGCGCGACCACCGACCGGCCGGCGCGGCCACGGGGCGTACGGACCCCGGCGCGGGCGGGCGTGGGGGCGTCGGCGGCCGTACGGGCGTCGGCCGCCGTGCAGGCGTCGGCGGTGTGGAGGTGGGGCGGACGGTGGCGGAGAGCCACGGTGATCTCCCGGGAAGCTGGTAGCGACTAGGACGGACGGTGGTGGCGACGAGGACGAAGGGTGGTGGCGAAACGGGTGGCGACGAGGACGGAAACCGGTAGCGACAAGGACGGGGAACGAAAAACGCTCCTTGACTGTATGGAGTCGGACATGTGCGACGGCATCCGGCGGCCCACCGGGGGCGGGGTGGGGATAACCCGAGGTCCGGGGCTCTCCTGGGGGCCGGCCTTGGGTCCGGGGCATGCGGGACGGGCGGGGAGTGGGCTCGTCCCGGTCAGGGCGGACGCCTCGTTCCTTGGCTGGGAGGCCGGGCTGCCGGGCTGCAAGGGCCGGGGTCGGGGGCCGGGGGTGCCCGGCCCTGCCCGCCAACGGTTTGGAGCTCCGGCCCGGGGGCCATGTACTCTGTCAGCTCATCCCAGGGCGCATAGCTCAGCGGTAGAGCGCTGCTCTTACAAAGCAGATGTCACAGGTTCAAATCCTGTTGTGCCCACCAGCCAGAAGACCCCCGGCCGATCATGGCCGGGGGTCTTCTGACATCCACGTCCGACGGCAACGGCAACGGCAGCGGTCAGCCGGAGCCGGGACGACGCTTCAGCATCCGGTCGAGGTGGCTCACCGCCTCACGCCGGGTGTCCTGCACGACGTGCGTGCAGACGTTTATTGCTCGGCTGGGAACCCCAGCCGAGCGCCTGTCCGGACTGCTCGCGCGACCGATCACGCCGTCATCATGAGGCACGACTCCGGATTGCTCTCCGACGAGGAAGTGCAGCGCCGATACTCAAGCGTCTTGAATCCGTGCTTGCAGTCGTTCGGTGAGCACAACATCATGCGAAAGCCGCTCCAGCTCCTGCGCTTCCACATCCACGTCCTGATGCTTGAGGATGTCGGCCAGGAAATTCCAGTAGCCGGCCGCCATCTGCTCATGCGTTTCGCCGTCGTTCGGCTCGTCCGGCCCGACCACCGTCCGGGCATCCATCTCGATGTCCTCGGCCGAGATCCGCAGCGGGGTGTCCGTTGGAGCCGATGAGCTCCAACCCCACCCGCGGTCATTGAGCAACACCAGGCTGCGGCCATCCGCAAGTACTACCTCAAGCCGTGCCGTCACCGACACGTGCCGAGCGCCCGTGGCGCCTTCATCAAGATCGACGTGAGTGACCAAACGAGTCACAGCAGTCACGTTGCCCTCCTCTCGGCTCACCAACTCCTGGCCCGAGCCGTTGCTGAATGGTCACGATGTCCAGGACTGGCTTCTGGCATACCCGCGCGCTTCCTGGACCGGCCTCCATCAGCAACCGACCATCTACCCTGGCTGCAACTTTCGGATACCGCGGCGGCGGAGATGCGCGCGGCCGACGGGTTCAGAGCGGCCGAGTGCCCCTTTTCCCGGGCGCTGGCGGCGTGCTGGTGAGCCCGGCAGACGGTGGAGTCCACCGACACGGTCCAGCCGACCTCGTCGTTGGCATCCGCCGCGGCCAGGACGGTTAGCAGGTCCGGTGCTTCCACGCGATGGCCTCAAGGGTGCGGCGGTGGTCACCACACTGCCGCCCACGGACCGGATCGGCCGGCATCAGCGGCTCGATCCGGTCCCACATGGCATCAGTGATCACTCATCGGACGGGACACATCCGATCAACTCACCAACCCATCAAAGAGGCACGCTCTAGTCGTGCCGCTGAAGAGAGGTGCCCTGTCACCAGGAGATGCAGGTCTCCGGGACCCAACCGTGATTGCCTCGATATGTGACCTCGGTCCACATGTCATAGGTCTTCCCGCAGCGCTTGTACTTCTGGCCCTCCATGCCGCCCAAGAAGCAGCCCGTCTTTCCCTTGGGGAAGAGTGCGACAGCGGGGCTGGAAGTATTTCGCGACTTGCGGATCCGGAGAGTCTCCTTGGCCTTGAGTGTGTCGAGGGAGCACTTGGCACTGGCCTTGACGGGCGCGGCGTTGGCCGACGCGGTCAGCCCGATCGAGGCGACGGCGAGTGCGGCGACGGCCGCCGCGGTGGCAATTCGATTCCTGATCACGTGTTCTCTTTCAACGTCGGTGCTCTGGCGGTCAGCAGTTCCGCGACACGGCGGCAGCATCGAAGGCCGCGGACGCACGCGGGGGCGGGGCGCCCGGCGCTGGGGCGGACGCCCTGCACGTTCCCTGCTCGGGCATGGTGGAAGGGTGGTCGAATGACCACCCACAGGCTAACGCACGATCACGCGCATTAGAAGCTCTTCCAGGGCCGGACCACTGGCCAACAGGGCGGAACCCAGTGTCCTGAGTCGGATGTTCACGGGCGGTTACAGGGCGGGGTGATGCCTGGTCCGAAGCCGCTGTCGCTGGAGTTGTCCGATCACGAACGCAGGGTGCTGCGGGGCTGGTTGTGCAAGCAGACGGCACATCAGGCCCTGGTGCTGCGGTCGAGGATCGTGCCGGCGTGCGCGGAGGGCCTACCGAACGCGCAGGTCGCACAGGGTCTGAGTGTCTCGCGAGAGACCGTACGCAAGTGGCGGACTCAGGACGCTAGCGGGCGAGATCCTCCAGCCCCTCGTGCCCCACATCCGGGGCGCTCAGGGCCAGCCAGCCGTGGCCGCGGATCTCGGCGTCCTCGTCGACCGGGATCGGGTGCACGGACAAGTACTCGCAGGCCGTCATGGCGTTGGCCGTCCCTTCGTTGGGCTCGGCCTCGTCGAAGTCCGGGTCGAAGTCCTCGTCGTCGACGGCCCGTGTCTCCCACGGCAGCGGATCGCCCACCCACTCGGGGCTGCTCTCGCGTGCGTACCGGCGCCGGATCCGGCCCGCTTCGGCGACCACCCAGACATCCGCGCCACCCGCGATGTCCTCGAAGAACATCTGGGCCTCGCCGCAGTGGGCGCTCAATCGCTCCACGGCGCCCATCATGTCCTCCCAGTCCCAGCCCACAGCGCTGTCCAGGTTGCCGTATATCAGGCGCCAGCCGTCGATTTCGGGAGTGACGAAGACTGGGACGGCGTCCGACCGGAACGGCAGGTCGGACACGTCGAGCCCCTCGGAGAAGGTGACCGGGACCCGGTCGTGGAGGCCGAGCGCCGCGAACAGACCTTCATGGCTTCTGCCGGGCACCACGTACCACCACGAGGTGGGCAGATAGAACGGCGGCTTCTCGTCCACCGCCTTGAGCAGGGCGCGGCGCGCCAGCAGCGTCCTGTCCCGCTCGTCCAGCCGGTCGGTGAATCCGGCTTCCAACAGGGTGCTCAGGCGACTCTCGATCATGGTCCGGGAGCCTACCTGCGGGGGCAGACACGCTCCGGTCGGAGCCGGTGGGGGCTGCACGCGATGAGGTTCACGGACAGGAACCGGCCGCCGCTGACCCACCAGCCGCCCACCACGTCCTCGCCTGCCGCCAGCCGTCGGACGGTCTCCGTCCGGTCCGGAGCCGGCACGTGTGCGGGGAACGCGTCACGGTGCGCGTCGAGTTGCTGCTCGTACCAGGTGGCGCCGGACTCGGAGTCCTCGAAGGTGCCGTGGATCAGCTCGGGGGCCTTCATCAGCCAGTCCGCGCATTCCAACGGCATGACGGGCTGCGTACGGAAGTCGGGGGCCGTCGGCCGCCGGATCGCGTCGCCCGGCCGGATGAGGGTGTCGCCGTGACCGAGCCAGGTGTATCCGTGGTGGTGCCTGCCCATCTCTCTCCCTCATACGTCGGTGGCCCCTGGGTCGGTGGCGGGTGTCGGTGGCCCCGGCCGGAGCCGAGGCCACCTGGTCAACGGCGGCTCACGTGATCAACTACGGCTGTTCACGGCCACAACCGTCGCCGTCGCCGCAGCCGCCGGAGGGGTTGCCTCCCTTTCCGTCGTCCTCGTCGCCGCCGTACTTGACCGCATCGGGCAGGTACCGCATGGTGACCCCCTGTGCTGTATCGGCGCCCGGTCCGTCCGGGCACCGGTCGTGCACTGCCTGGCCCCTGGTGGGCCGCCCGTTCCGGCCGGGGTCCGGCCAAGGAATCGGCCGGAACGGGTCTCAAGGGGCTGCCGACGGAGGGGGGAACGCCGCCGGCAGCCAGGTCTCGGACACACCTCTCAGGTGCGGCGGCGCTCGTAGACGGGGCAGCCGTTCATGGCCGGATCGAAGGGCCGTAGCCGGTGGATGCGCATGCAGTCCGGGCAGGCGTACTGGATCGCGCCGGGTCCGCTGCCGGTTTCGATGACGGCGATGAGGGTGGGCTGGTCGGTCCGCCCGGTGCACCAGGTGCACCACTGACCGGTACGGATCGGTTCTCCGGTGCTCATGGCTGCTCCCGGTGTTCGGCCAGGAGCCACTGGCAGTCGCGGGCCAGGGTGGTGACCTGGATGTGCGCGGAGAGCGGGCCGTCACCGAGGCCCTGTCCGGCCTGGTGCCGGATGCCGTCGACGCGTGCACGGCGGGTGTACCACGCCAGACTGCCGCGCCAGAGCCGGTCGGTGGCGGCGTCCGCCGCGGGGAGAAGGGCGGTGATGTGCTTGCGGAGGGTGGCTTCGAGGCGAGTGAGTTCGTCTGGGTCGAGGCGGCCGGTGCCGGTGAGCAGGGCCCGGTCGATCGCGGCCTGGATGGTGGCCCGGTCGATGGGGGAGGGGCCGGCCGCCGCGCCCGGCGGCCGGCCCTGAGAGGACGTCATGGTCGGCTCCATGTACGGACTGTGTGCTTGCAGTCACATACTGCCGACAGGGGAAGGCCCTGGTGTTCACAGGCTGTGAACACCAGGGTCCTTGACCGGCCGTCAGTGGAGCGCTACACGCCGCACCACAGGGAGAAGTCCCGCAGAGGGTCCGGGACGCGTGCCTGTGCCCGGCGCAGTGCTGCCGCCGTCTCGTGCACCTGCGGGTGATGCCGTGTCATCTGCGGGGCCACCTCCCGGGCCTTCACCAGGGAGGCGAATGCCTCGTCGTGCCGGGCGGTCCACACCTGGGCCCGGGCCAAGTCGATGTAGAAGTGTCCGGCCCTGCCCGGCGGGTAGTCCTCCGGGATCGTCACCTTGGCCGCATGCTTCAGCGCCAGGCCGTGTTTGTCCTGGTCCGCTGCTGCCGCCACCGCATGCAACCGGACGTTGGTCGGGCCGAAGGTCAGCTCGTAGAAGCTGGTTTCTCCGGTGCCCCGGGCCAGTCCGCGCGCTTCGTCCAGCCAGGCGTCAGAAGCCTCTTTGTCGCCCCGCCGGGAGGACAGGATCGACCCTTTGAGATGGAGCGCGCCGAGGACGGCACGGGTCTGCGGCGCCCCGTCGTCATCGAGGTCCCGCAGCGCCTGGTTCACCAGGCGGAGCCCGGTGTCGATCCCCGGCCGGCCGCTCTCGACGCTGGTCTGGGCGCGCATCCATCGTTCGACCGCCACCTGTCGTGGGTCACCGGACTCCAGGGCGACCTGAGCCATCCGGGACAGGGCGAGCCGCGCGAGATGCATCTCGCCGACCCGGTACGCCACCCGCCACACGCCGCGCGCGGCCTCGGCCTGGAGGCCGTGCAGCTCCTCGCGGGTCCGGCCGGGCCGGTCGTGGAGGTGAATCGCGTGGGTGATCTCGGAGATCAGTGGGGGCAGAGTCTCCGCCAGGCCGCCGAGGTCAGCGGCGGCGCGCATCGTGACGGTGTGCATGACGGCGGCGCGCAGTTCGTCCACCGGACGTGGCGGGGGCGCGGCCGGATCAGGGGTGAGGTCCCAGTTGTCGAGCGCGCTGCCGAGCGGCTCCATCATGCGGTCTATACGGTCCTGCTGCATCTGCTCGCGATAGGGCTGTCCCCGTAGATGGGAGACACCCACGTCGAGGGCGCGGGCGACCGCGGCCACGATCTCCTCGCCGGCGTTCCGGTCTCCTTTCTCGATCATGGAGAGCATGGAGGCGGAGACGTGGGAGCGCTGGCCGAGCTGTCGTAGTGAGTAGCCGCGGACGGCTCGCAGTTCCGCGATCCGCCGCCCGATTCCACCGGTGGGTTCGTCGGTGCCGTAGGGCATGCTGAACTCCGTTCTGACCTAGACATTCAGAACGGTACTCCTGGGCTCTTCCAGGGTTGCTGCGAACGGCCCGCCTCGGCGGGGCCGTTGCGCTGTCCGACGTGAAAGGACCGGAACTGTCATAGGCTGCATGACAGCCGGGCCGCAGGGTGACGCATCGTTTCGTCCCGAGCCAGGCGCGACGAATCCGGTGAACGTCTTCGGTAGGGCGCGTCGTGCGGTGTCTTACAGCTAAGCGGCCATCTCCTTCCGTATCCGATTAAGCGCGTCCGCAGCGGCGGCATGCTGGGCGGGCAACCTGGCTCCCGCAGTGCGCATGATGCGCTGGAGCTGGTGAGGAAGGCGTTGCACGGATGCTTCCCGGGTGGCGCTGTCCAGCGACTGGACGGCGCCACCGTGGTCGTCCGCAAGCAGCTGGACGTGCGCGACGGTGACGAGCTCGATGACGCGCCACTGGGGGGCCATGACTGTCGTAGCCATCGGACTGTGCTCCACCAGCCGCATTGCCGAGTCCGTTCGTCCAGTGGCAACGAGACCTCGCAGGCGAATCTCATGCAGCGAGAAGGAGTTGAACAGGCTGGTGTGGTCGACGCGGGAGAGCAGGTCTTCCGTCTGCCGCATCACCCGGTCGAAGAGGTGAACATTGCCCAGAGCGCCGGCTGCCCGCGCGAGGAGCGGCAGTACGGCGGCTCGGGCGGTGTCATCGGGGGCGATGGCCGCAGCGCGGCACAGCCGCTGGACGGCGGCCCCCCGCAGGTTGGCCTTGCGCAGCTCGTTGCCGTGCATGCGCAGTGCGTATGACCTCATGCCGGGATCTTGGAAGTATTCGACAACGTCCAGGCTCTTGGCCGTCCAGTGAGCCGCTGTGGCAAGACGCTCCTCCGGCAGCACGTTGCCCAGGGCCACGCCGAGCCCCACTCGGGCACGGGCGAGCAGGTACAGCACGTCGCGCTCGGTGTGGCCTTCCTCGACGCGAGCTTCGAGCCGGGCGACAAGGGGCCACAGTTCGGCGTCGGCCTCGGAGGCGTGGCCGGACTGGCGGGTGATTTCGGCCAGCCGGACAGTGGATTCGCCGAACTGCACCATTGCCCGGTGGTCCGTGTCGGAGCGGTCGGTGATCCCGAGTACGTGCGGAGGCAGTTGCAGGGCTTCGCAGAGCCGGCGGCGGGAGCTGACGTCGTCGAGAGCGCGCTTTCCCAGTTCGAGGGCTGAGATGTAGGTCTTGTCGTAGCCGAGGAGTTCACCGAGTGAGGCCTGGTTGATGCCGTGCACCCGCCGGTAGAACCGCATGATGGCAGCAAGGTCACCTGTGGCCAGAAGGAGTTGGGCCTGTGGGGTCGCCCAGTGCCATTGCGCGTGTTGGGCGGCGGGACGGGGAGCCGGGAGCGGGCTCGATGCCGTTCGTTGCACGATTTCACCCCGTCCGTCGTGGACGCTAGATTCGCTCGGGGTCGACCAGGGTGGCTGGGTGGTCCGCGCGGCCGCACCAGGCAGCGACGGCCTGCTTGTAGCCGTCGGGCATGTTCAGATCGGGTACTTCGTCGGCGGTGAACATGCCGAGTTGCTTGTGCTCGTGGCTGATGACCGGCGGCCGATCGGGGGTCGACACGGTGCATCCATAGGTGACGATCAGTACTCTCCGGCCGGGGATGGGCTGGTAGATCCATGTCCCGCCGGCGATGAGGGGACCCGCCTCCACCTCCCAGCCGGTCTCTTCCTGGATCTCCCGTTCCAGTGCGGCCTCGGGGCTGGCGTCTGTCGGTACGGTGCCATCGGCGCTACCGATCTCCAGACGTCCGCCGGGCAGTTCCCATTCGTCGCGCTCGTTCTTCAGCAGCAGGACGCGGCCTCGCGTGTCCAGCGCGACACCTTTCACGGAGACGGGCCAGAGCGGCGGCGTGTACGTCATGTCTGTCCTCGTGTCCTGCGGCATGCGACCCGGGCTCTCGGAACGTAGCACGCATCACCCAACCTGACTTCACCATGGGTGATTTGCCCGAGTCGACAATCAGTCGCTTTACCCCGAAGCCCAGACTCTCCACTCTGATCACGTCTGGCTCATTCGAAGGAGTACGGCGATGCATGATGCCGCAGCAGGCTCCGTAACGTTCTTCACCGATCACTACGTCAACGCCCGTGCTGCACAGGCCAGCGATATGATCGCTGTTCAGCTTCGCGAGACCGGTCTCGTCACTGTTGACGGACTGCGGAGCCGTCACCACGTCCTCGCCTTTGCCTCCCGGCTGATGGACCTCACATCGCACCCGCACAGCGCACAGGACGGGTTGACGCTGATCCGCGACACGGGCAGCCATGCCTACCGCGCAGGCTTCGCCGGACTCGGCAACGGTGAACTGCAAGCGCACACCGAGCGTTCCGGCACCCCTCAGCCACCTCGCCTGATGCTGCTGGTGTGCTTGCGTCCTGCGCTCACTGGCGGCGACGTCCTCATTGCCGACGGGGCGCACGTCTACGGCCGTCTTTTGGATAGCTGTCCCGAAGCGGCCATGAAGTTGGCCCAGCCCCGCACGGCTTGCTACGGAGCCGGGGTCGGTTACGCCACCCAGGTCATCACCGCTCACACGGAGGGACGGATCTCCATACGACTGCGCCAGGACAGTCTGGCCCGGTGGAGCCCTGTCGTCCGGCCGTACCTCCCCCACCTACGCGGCGCCATTGCCGACAGCCAGCACCGCATTGTCCTTCAGGCCGGGCAGGGGTACCTGCTCGACAACCACCGGTGGCTTCATGCCCGTATGCCCTTCTCCGGGGACCGGCGGCTGCTCCGTGCACTCGGCGAGCCGTGCTTCTCCATGCCCAATGGCTTCTCCCCGCTCTCCTCGGCCGTCCTCGGCCGCCCCGCCAACCACGATGGTGAGGAGGCGACAGTGAAGGGCGCCGAGCGAGTAGAGGTCGGCACCACGATGTTCGACGCGCGCCATCCGCATCGGCCTGGCCATGGGAGACCAGAGGCGGAGATGAAGCTCAGGCCCATTCATGGCGACAGAGCACGGATGTGCCGCGGCCAAGGGCACTAGCAAGTTCGTCACCACCACTCGAACCAATGAGAGGTCACGACTATGAACACCACACAAACCCCGGAACGTGTCGAGCTGGGTAAGTTTTTCGAGGTGAGCGCCCAGCAGTTCGAGGCCGGCCGCCCGGCGCCCCAGATGTTCTGCCCCGCCATCGACGTCGAATGGCATCGTCTCATGCACACCGCTGAGTATGCCGAATTCACTGCGCAGCACGCGGGGCAGTTATTGGGGCACAGGAGGAGCCACGGGAAAGGCCCTATCTCCTGGATCTCCGCATACGAGGACATGCACGGAGCACTGCCGGAGATCTGGTTCACCGGCATTGACGGACAGGTCGACGAGAGGCGATTCACCCACTACCGGGAGACGGGGGAAGTAGTCGCCGAATGGGACTGTTCCCCCGTCCCTGGCGACGGCGGCGACGTGGTCCCGGAGCGGCGCAAGGCAATCGCACCGTGACCAGCACGCACGCTGGCGGAGCGCTCCGACCTACGGCCGGAGCGCTCCGCCTCATCGAGGGACGCACCACCAGGCCGCAGTCAGTGGACATCACCGACTATGTGCACGCCGTATCGAAGCACTGTCAGTATCTGGCGCCCTCGATGGCACGGGGGCTGACGGGGTGGACGGTGTTCGAGGTCGTCGGAGACGCGGAGTCGAGCGAGGCCGAGGTATTCCATGCCGGCGTACAAGCAGCGGAGCGGATAAGGCCGTTGGCGAGTCGGCCGCACGGGGCGCTCGTATGCGAGAACATTGTCCTTCTCGCTGGTGACGGTATCGACCATCGTGAGTTGATGGCTTGGCCGCACTGGGCATTGAAGAACCTGTATGGGCCCATTGGGCTGATGTTCGGGAAGTTCTGGGCGGGGGAACAGGGCAAAGACCGCTACGGCCGCAGTATCCCGGTGCCCCCGTGTTCGTTCCTTCCGGTGCGGGTGGCTGTGCGCGCTCGCGATCCGCGCTTCTTGAGCCGGACACCGGAGCTTGCCGCCGCCGTGGCGGGTGCGGCGGACGACGGGTGCGATGTGATCAAGGATCTCCCAGAGGACTGGAAGGCAGTACGCACATGGGCGACGCAGCTCCTGGCATGACAGTACCTCCACACGAGGCAACCGACCGCCTGGCTGAGCGGTTCGGCTCTCCGGTCGACGCGGACCTGCTCAGCGACAGGCGTGGTTCCAGGGCCTGGAAGGTGACCACGCCGGACATGCTTCTGGCGCTCAAAGCCAACACATCCAGCAGTCCCGATGCCCGGGACAAGGCCGCAGAGATCGACCAGGAAGACCGCCACCTCATCCACTTGACCAAGGTAGGCGCCATCGACGCCGCATACCGTCTCGACGCCGGCTCCTGGGAGAGCGGCCGGTGGCTTGCCGTGCGGTGGATCGACGGCGTCCCAGTGTGGCGCGCCCTGGCCCTGGCCCGCGGCACTGAAGGAAATCGCCCCTCCGTGCATCCTTGGCTGCTGGACATCGCCCGAACCTGGGCCCAGCGCCTGGATGCCTTGCACGCTGCCGGATGGGCACACGCCGACGTCCAGCCCACCAATACACTCGTCGATTCCGCTGGCGTGCACCTGATCGACTACGCGCTGGCGTGCGGCACCGACGACGCCGGACGATTGCCGTACCGGGGTGCGCTCACCCACACCACAGCCCCCGAAGTCGCAGACGCCATCCTGTCCACCAGTGAGGACACGCATATCCGCGTTCAGCCGCCGGCTGATATCTGGGGCCTGGGCGCCTCACTGTTCTGGTGCTGGACCGGGCGTCGCCCTGTGGCATACAGGGACGACGCCGACCGAAGGGACAAGCTCCAGTCCATCGCGCAAGTCCGCACCGTCCCGCTGGAGGAGGCCCGGCCGTGGCCCTTCCCCACCTTCGAGAACCTCATCACCACGTGTCTGGCCCCCGACCCCGACCGGCGGCCTACCGCTGCCGAGGTGACTGCCGCCCTCGCTGAGTCCACACAGTGATCGAATTGCGGAGCCTCGTGCTGGATGATGCTCCGGCTGTCCAGCGGATCTACAGCGGCGCCTCGCTGGCCTTCACTCGTGCTAACCCCATGACCGCACATGAGGCAGCGGAGTACGTGGAGAAGGCCATTACCGAGGCAAGTACGACTCCACGTGAGCGCTGGTGCTTCGCCATCGTTTTCAGCGGTGATGTCGTCGGCCTGGTGAAACTCCGTGAGCGCGGGCGGAGGCATGCAACCCTGAGCTACATCTTGCGCGATGACACCTGGGGAAACGGCTATGCAACGGAAGCAGTCAAATGCGCCGTTGCTTTCGCCTTCGCTCATACGGAGATCACCCGTCTCAGTGCAAAACACCACCCTGACAACCCGGCATCGGGCAGCGTTTTGATCAAGGCCGCATTCGTCCGGACCGGCACGATGCCCACCGGATCCGCACTCGGCCGAACGGGGGTCAACTTTCCGGTGTACGAAATCCGTCGGCCGCACGATCCTCACACCCCGGAGTAAGCGACTGGGGCATGGGGCAACGAACGTGGCCGCTGAGGAGCCCCCTTGCTGTATCGGCGCCCGGTCCCGGCACCGGACGTGCACTGCCGTGGCCCCTGGTGGGCCGCCCGTTCCGGCCGGGGTCCGGCCTTCCGGTGGGGGTCCGGCCAAGGAATCGGCCGGAGCGGGTCTCAAGGGGCTGCCGACGGAGCGGGCCGCCGGCGGCCCGGTTGATGGGGCTCTTCGAAAATCTCTACCCATTGCTCTTCGCCTCACGGGGTTTCCGGTTCAACTGAAGGGTTGCTTTGGTCAGCGTGTCGGGAGGTACCCTGCCGCGCCTTTGAGAGTGCGGATGACGGGGGCGGTCTCGATGGATCGGATGGCATCGAGTGCGGCTACGCGTTTGGTGAGGTAGCGACACAAGTCTTCGGCATCACGGCAGTTGACAGTGGCGACAAGGTTGCTGGGGCCGGTGGTCATGGCGGCGAAGGAGATCTCTGGGTGTTCGGCCATGGCCAGCGCCACGTCGGAGAGCCGGGAGGGCTGCACGGACATCCAGAGCCGCGCTTCGGTAGGGAAGCCGAGAGCGGCTGGGGCGACGTCGACGATGAAGGTGAGGATTCCGTTCCGGCGCAGTGCGTCCAGGCGGCGTTTGACGGTGGAGTCCGCGTTGCACGCGACGGTGGCGAGCTCGGCGTAGCTGGCCCGTCCATCGCGGGCGAGGACGTGCAGCAAGGCCCGGTCCTGCTCGTCGAGGGCGACAGGCCCGGCGGCCGGGGACGTGGGCGCGGGGCGGAGTGTGCGGGCCTGTTCCTCGGTGAGCCAGGCGGAGCCCGCCCAGGTGATGGGCAGTGCGGTGGCGCGCAGGAGGAGATGCGCGGAGACCGCGGTGACGCGGCTGGTACGAGGGAGCTTGTCGAGCAGCAGGGCGTTGCGGTCGGCGGCGGTTGGTGTCTGGACGTTGCAGGAGATCTCCGTGCCTCCGGAGAGCAGGTGCACGTAGGAGGTGTCGGGCCGGGCCGCCAGTGCGCTCGCGATGGAGCCGGCCGCATCAGGAGTGCACTGCACCCGGAGCGTCCAGGACGTGTAGCCCAGCCGTACCCCGTTGACCACTCCGACGACCCGCAGCAAGCCGGTCGACCGAAGTCGCCGGTATCGGCGGGCGACGGTGTTCTCCGAGACGCCCAGCACCTCAGCGACCGCGCGGAACGACACGCGCCCGTCGATCTGCAGGGCGTGGATCAGGCCACGGTCAGTCGCATCCAGTGTGACGGTATCCATCGATTCAGGCTATTGCATGACGGAATCCTGCATTCATGAGCTGCTGGCCGGCATCGGGTCTACGTACCGGTGATCGTGACGGGGATGAAGGCGCGCCGGCGCAGCACAGGCAAGGAGAACTTTCGATGACTGCCAAGAACACGATCCTGGTCATCGGGGCCACGGGCAATGTGGGCCGACAGGTGGTGTCCCAACTCATCGCCGTCACCACCTGCAAGGTGCGGGCACTGGCCCGCAACCCCGCGGCCGCCGGACTTTCCGATGACGTCGACGTACGGCAGGGGGACCTGGCCGACCCCACCGCACTGGAGGCGGCTCTGGAAGGCGTGGACGCCGTATTCCTGATGTGGCCCTTCCACAGCGCCGATCCGGCTGCCACCGTCGTGGACGCCATCAAGCGCCACACCCCCCGGGTCGTGTTCCTGTCGTCCGGCGCCGTCCAGGACGGACTCACCCCCGAGCAGCAGCCCCACCCCGTGGGCCAGTCCCATGGACACGTCGAACACCTCATCGCGCAGTCCGGGCTCGCCTGGACCCACCTGCGCCCCAGCACCTTCGCCACCAACACCTTGTGGTGGGCCGATCAGATCCGGGCCGGTGACATGGTGCAGGGAGCCTACGGAGCGGTACCCATGGCGCTCCTCCACGAGGCAGACATCGCCGCCGTGGCCGTACGTTCCCTCACCCAAGACGGCCACGTTCATGCCGTCCATCACCTGACCGGCCCCGAGGTCCTCACCCAAGCCGAGCAAGTGCGAACCATCGGCGAGATGCTGGGCCGTCCCCTCCAGTGGCAAGAGTTGTCCCGCGAGAAAGCACGCCAGCGACTCCTGGCCGACGACAACTTTCCCGACCCGTTCGTGGATCCCCTCCTCGACGGCTACGCCGACATGCTCGCCGCCCCTCGCCCGAGCATCACCTCCACAGTCGAAACGGTCACCGGCACACCCGCCCGCACCTACCGCCAATGGGTGGCCGATCACGCTGCCGATTTCGTGTGACGCTGTGCCGACCGCGCGGCACGAACATGGCCGTCACACAGGGGTGAGGAACAAGAGCAGGACTGGCGAACACGGCGAGCACCGGTGGGGATCTTCAGAGAGCTTCAACACGATCTCGGGTGCATCTCTCAGGTGCGGCGGCGCTCGTAGACGGGACAGCCGTTCATGGCCGGATCGAAGGGCCGTAGCCGGTGGATGCGCATGCAGTCCGGGCAGGCGTACTGGATCGCGCCGGGTCCGCTGCCGGTTTCGATGACGGCGATGAGGGTGGGCTGGTCGGTCCGCCCGGTGCACCAGGTGCACCATTGACCGGTACGGATCGGTTCTCCGGTGCTCATGGCCGCTCCCGGTGTTCGGCCAGGAGCCACTGGCAGTCGCGGGCCAGGGTGGTGACCTGGATGTGCGCGGAGAGCGGGCCGTCACCGAGGCCCTGTCCGGCCTGGTGCCGGATGCCGTCGACGCGTGCGCGGCGGGTGTACCACGCCAGACTGCCGCGCCAGAGCCGGTCGGTGGCGGCGTCCGCCGCGGGGAGAAGGGCGGTGATGTGCTTGCGGAGGGCGGCTTCGAGGCGAGTGAGTTCGTCTGGGTCGAGGCGGCCGGTGCCGGTGAGTAAGGCCCGGTCGATCGCGGCCTGGATGGTGGCCCGGTCGATGGGGGACGGGTTGGTCGCTCGGCTCATCCGAACGCCTCCGCGGGCAGACGCAGCGCAGGTGTACCGGTCAGCGCGTTCGCGAGGGCGGCAGGCGCGGTGAGGCGGCCGGAGCCGTCAGGAGCCTGTACCCAGTACGGGCCGGGTGGTTGAAGCCGGTCCGGAGTGGGGACGGCCAGGTGGCAGGTGTCGCCGAGACGCTCGGTCCCCTCGACCTGCCAGCTTTCCGAGGTGTCGTGGGGGACAAGCACGTAGACCGTGCGGCCGGCGGGGTCATGAATGACTGGTCCGTCGATGGCGTCCAGTTCTGCGACGCGAAGCCCGTCAAGGGCAGGGAGTCGAACGGCATCCCAGACGCGGCCCAACGGGAGAAGCCCGACCGCATCGTCGCTCGCCCATCGGTCGGCGCGGCCGGGGTCGGCTCCGGCGAGCCACCGGCGGGCTGCGTTGGTACTGCTGGTGGACACGTAGATCCCCTCACGTCACGCGTTGCGGTCAGTGAGGGGATCCTTTCTCGCGGTAGTGGCCGTGCCCGCACAATGTGTACGGGGTGAACCTTGGGCGATTCCCTTGACCAGCTGTCAGACTCCTGCCCAACGAGCGAAGCCAGCGAGACTGTCGTCCTGTGACCGGTCCAGACGCACCAGCGTCGCCGCTGTGCTCCTCACCGTGGGGTGGAACCGGACGTGGTTGGGCGAGAGGCGGCGCGCCTCCAGCAGATCCCGGTGCGCTCCGGCCCGGTCACCTTCGGCCAGCCGGGCTGCTGCCACATCGATGTGGTGGTGGCTTGCCCGTTCCGCCACGATGCCCGCAGGCAGCTCCCACTCCTCGCGGTCCTGTTCGACTCCCCACTCCCGCAGCCGGGCGAGCGCTTGCTCGGTGTCGCCCGTATCGATCAGTGCCGCGACCTCGTGGATTCTCACGTTGGTCGCTCCGAAGCTCATCTCGTAGTGGGTGCTGTCGCCGCGTAGGTAGCCGGCACACCCCCGAGCATCGGCCAGGCGCTCCTGCGCCCGCTCCAGGTGTCCGTCACGAGCTTCCAGGATGGCGAGCTTCAACAGGACGGCACCCTGCACCGCGAGGTGCGGGTCGGTGAGGGACCGCTCCGGGGAGAGTCGTTCGACCTCGTCGATCAGCCCCTCCAGAACCCGGCGGGCGCTGGCATACGTGCCCATGCGCACCATCGCTCCGGCCTTGAGGTAAGCGGCGGTGACCTGCATCAACGGATCGCCGGACCGGTCGGCGGCCCAGTGCACCCGTTCCACCGCGGTCAGGCTGAGATCGTGATAGCCCAGTTTGTGGGCAAGGGAATTGGCGGCTCGGTAGCCCCGGGCCAGCCACCAGTAGGCCTGTCGCTGCTGCTTGCCGGACGACGTGAGAGCGATGTGGGTGAGCTCGGTGAGCAGCCCGGGCAGCAGTGGCCCCATCGGTACGTAGCGGCCGGCTTGCCGCATTGCGGCGACGTGGTCCATTTCGGCGACGAGGTCCGCGAGGGGCCGGGCAGGGGTCACCAAGTCGTCGGGGTTGTCGTAGGTGAGCAGTACCCGGCGGAGTTCTGGGATGACGGCCTGGACCTGCTCTTCGGTCTCTGCGCCGTTGACGTATGGCTGGCCCGTGAGGCGGTCCGGCCCTACGTTCAGGGCGCGCGCGAGTTGGGTGACGAGGCCGGGGGCCGGGTTCCGGGACCCGCTCTCGATTTTCTCCAGCAGACTGACGGAAATAGTGACTCGCTCGGCGAGCTGCCGGACCGAGAGCTGACGGACCTTCCGCATCTCCCGGACGCGCTTCCCCACGTGACGCTCGCTCATGATGCCCCCAGCTGTACGACGCTCGGACGGCCAGCGTATGGGGTGACCATTCCGCACGACCAACATCCGCGGTGAACTCCCTGTTGCTTCTTGACGCCGGGCGCAGCAGCACTGGCGGCCACCGCAGCCTTCGCGCGACTGAGCACGGACGGCCGGATTCTCCGTACTCGTGGGCGGACTTATCGCTCTCCCGGCCGTCTCCGTACTCCGAACGGGTGGGTGTCCCCGCCCTTGGTGGGGGTCCCCGAGGGGGCGAAGAGGGCTTCGGTGCCCTCGGCGCGGCTCGGTGTCGCGTCGGCGCTACGCCGTTCGGGTGATGGTCGCCTGTTACGTGCCGTGGGGTCCTCAGGTCACCCGGGGGGTGTGCCGATGACGGGGGAGAGGCGGTGTCGAAGCCTCGGGGGGCTTGTCCCATATGGGTGGGTGTAGGGGCCACGGCATTGAGGTGTGCCGCGCGCCGGGGTCGTGCGCCTTAGCGCACTGTTGTTGCGTGAATGTCCGTGTTGTGTAACACGCAATGGTTTAGTGCTCTACCAGCACCCCGGTGGCCCCAATCTGGTCTGGCCCGGCCATCCGGTCGGGATGAACCACCTGGTCATGGGCCTTCTTTGGCCATGCCTGCACACGGAAAGCAGGGGATCAACATGTCCCGCACCGCTCGTACCCTCACCGCCACGGCCCTGATCACCGGGGCGATGCTGACTGCCGCCGCGATGCCGGCCTCTGCCCATCAGGACGACCGCCGTCACCGCGGCCTGGAGATCGGGCAGGTCCAGTACGACGCTCCCGGCCCGGACCGTCGTAACGACCGCTCGCTCAACAGCGAGTTCTTCACCGTCGTCAACAACGGACGGCACGCGGTCCAGCTCCGCAACTACACGGTGAGCGACCGGGACGGCCACACCTACACCTTCGACCGGCTGCGGCTGCGCCGCGGCCAGGAGGTCACGGTGCACACCGGCCACGGCCGTGACCACCGCTGGCACCGCTACCAGGACTCCAACCGTCACCTGTACGACAACAACCGCGGCAGCCTGACCCTGCGCACCGACGGTGGCAACCGGGTCGACCAGTGCCGCTGGGGCCGTGGCGACGGCGGTCACACCGACTGCTGACACCCGCTCCGCTGAGCTCCGCTGAACAGCAGCGCCGCCTCCACCCCGTCCGAACCGGGGTGGAGGCGGCGCTGTTCCGTGTCCGGCGCCGCCGTCCCCGTGCCCCGCACGGCCTGGTACGCACAGCGGTCCGGAAGTACGGGGACGTCCGTACCCTCGCCCCGGGTGCGGCGGGCCGGGCGGGCGTCCGGGCGCCGGTACGCTCGGGGCACTCTACGTTCCACCACCGGGGGAGACCTCGTGACAGCAGCAGTGGGCAGGCGGCTCCGCGCCGGTGCCGTCGCGGCGGCCCGGATGGACGCCTGTCCCCGGTGCGGCGGTGTTCTGACGAAGAATCAGGACGGCTGGATGGTCTGCTACGGCTGCGGCTATGCGAGCCCTGGCGGCACGCCTCCCGCGCGCTCCCACGCTGCGGGTACTGTCGACTCCCACCGCTAGCGAGGGGGACAGCCGTGCGCGTATCGACCATCACCTGTCAGACGCCGCTCGACGAGGCGCTGGACTCGGATCCGTTCCTCGCCGACGCCCGGACCCAGCATAGGTTGTGCGAGGAGTGGGCCGCCCGGCACGGGCACACCGTCCATGTGCAGCACACCACCCACGACTCGACGGGGACGAGCTGGGGCTGGTGGAAGGACGCGGACGACGGGCTGGTCGACATATTCCTCGCTCCGAACCGGCGCGTGCTGGAGAGGGCGTTGCGGGACGTCGGAGCCTTCGAGGCGGAGTGCAAGCGGCGCGGCATCCCGGTGGAGACGACCGGTCTGCCCGAGCCTGCGTACACGGCGGAGATGAAGGCCCGGGTGCACCGTCGGCTGTCGATGCCGACCGCGGGCTACAACGGCTGCTGAGCGTCGGCGCCCCTCCGGCTTCGGTTCCCCCTCCGACTTCGGTTGCTCCTCCGGCCTCGGGGGCCCCTTCTCCGGCCTCTGAGTTTTCCGGTCTCCGAGTCCTCAAGCCTCCGCGCCTCCTTCGGTCTCGGTCCCCTCAGGCTCAGCGGCCTCGTTCAGGCTTCGCGCTGCCCGCCCCGCGCCGGGGCGCCGTCCGCCGTACCGGTTCCGTGCGCTGCCTCCGCCCGGCCGGACGGGAGGGCGTCGAGGCCGCGGCGGAAGCACATGCGGTCCTCCGACGGGCCGTCGTAGTCGGTGAACGGTCCGGTGACGGTGAAGCCCAGCGCGGTGTGGAAGGCGATCGACGCGGTGTTCCGCGGCGAGGTGACCGACCGCACCACGGACCGGCCGTCGGCGCGGGCCAGTTCGAAGAACCGGGCGTAGAGCCGGCGGGCCAGCCCGCCGCCCCGGTGCCCGGGGGCGACGCCGACGAAGTGGATGTACGCGGTCTCGCGGTCGGCGTCCGACAGGAAACCCACCAGGAATCCGGCGGGTGTGCCGGGCCGGCCGCCGTCCTCGGCGATCAGGCTGGTGCGGGAGAAGTGGTCGAGGAAGAGACGGGGGAGGCCGGAGCGGATGGGGCGTCCCCACCACTCGTCCATGACGGTGACGATGCGGTCGTAGTCCCCTGGCGCTGCCTGCCTCAGCTCGATGCTCATGCCCCCAGTGTTCCGGCGGGAGGCGGCGCACACCGGCGATTTCGGCCAGGCGTGCGACGTCTGTGCGGTGCGGTGCGGTCCGCGCGCGGTGCGGTTCGGTCGGGACGCCGCCCCGCCCGGCCCAGCCCCGGCCCGACGGCCGTGCCGCCCCGGGAGCCGGGTTCCCGGTCCGGGCGGTCCGGAGGCTGACGCCGTGGACCGGTCGTCAGCCCGCCAGCGGTACTTCCTGGCCCTCCGCCGGATAGCCGTAGCGCTCCCAGATCTGGTTCAGCTCGTGCTGGTAGTAGAGCGAGTGCAGGCTCAGCGCGAAGGTGAGGAGGAGGCCGATCAGCGGGCTGCAGGTGGGCTGCATTCCGGCTGCTTGCTGCATTCGGGCGATGCGGGTGCCGGTTTTGTACACCGAGACGAACGGCGGCACGATCAGCAGGGCGCCGAGGGTCACCGCGAGCACCGAGACCACGGGATCGACCTCGATCCGGCGGTCGAGGTCACGCGACTCGCGGTTCACCTTGTAGTACCAGACCAGGTGGTAGATCCCCAGGGTGATGAGGGGCCAGACCAGCCACACCAGGAAGATGTTGCGGTACTTGCCCGCGCGGCCGGTCACCGGGATGCCTCCAGGACGCGTTGCATGTGCATGTCTTGAGCGTACGGCCGCCTCCGGAGGGCGGCAATCGCCGCTACCGGTTGCGCTCTCCCTTCGCTCACCCGTGGTGCCGGGTCGCGGCCGGCCGCGGGTGGAGCCGGAGGTGCCGGGCTCGTGGCCCCGATGGTGCCCGGACCGTGGCCCCGGTGGTGCCTGGACCGCGGCCCCCGGTGGTGCCGGAACAGCGGGGCCGAAAATGCGGTGCCGACGCGGCGGGGCGCGGGCTACGGTGGGCGCACTCTGACGATCACGCTCCCAGAAGGACGCCGCAGAACGGGAGCAGGCGCGCACGGTTCGTGCGCGGCCACGGAGGGGCGGCATCGCTTCAGCCTGCCCTTCCACCAGGAGAGTTCTGCCATGCACATAGGCCTCGGCCTTCCGATCGACGCCCCCGAGCTGCTGCCCGACTGGGCCCGGCGCGCGGACGACAGCCCCTTCCGGACGCTCGGGCTGCTCGACCGGCTGGTTTACGACAACCCAGAACCACTCGTCACCCTCGCGGCCCTCGCCGGAGCCACCCGCCGGATCCGGGTGCAGACCGAGGTCCTGCTCGCCCCGCAGCACAACACCGCCGTGCTCGCCAAGCAGACCGCCACCCTCGACCGTCTGTCCGGCGGCCGCTTCACCCTGGGCATCGGGGTCGGCGGACGCGAGGACGACTGCCGGGCCGCCGGGATCGACCCCCGCCGCCGCGGACGCCGGCTCGACGAGCAGATGGCCGCCCTGCGCCGCGTCTGGGCCGGTGAGCCGTACGGGGAGGGCGCCGGGCCGATCGGCCCCGGGCCCGCGACGTCCGGCGGTCCCGAAGTACTCTTCGGCGGTTTCGCGCCGGCGGCGATCGAGCGGGTCGGCCGCTGGGGTGACGGCTTTCTCGGCGCCTCGCTGCCCCCGCAGCTCATGGACCGCCTCTTCCGGGACGCGGAAGCGGCCTGGCAGCGGTGGTCGCGCCCGGGCCGGCCGCGCCTGGTCGCCCAGGTCAACGCCGTCCTCGGCCCGGACCCGGTGGTCGCCGAGGCGCGGCGGAACCTCCGCGGCTACTACGCCTTCACCGGGCGCGCCGACGAGGTGGCGAGGGGCCTGCTCACCACGCCGGAGCGGATACGGGACGCGGTCACCGGGTTCACCGGCATCGGCGCCGACGAAGTGATGCTCTACTGCTGGTCCTCGGATCCGGACCAGGTCGAGCGCCTCGCCGACGTGGTGTTCTGACGTTCCGAGGGGCGCCCCGGGGGCGTTCCAGGGGCCGGGTGGATTCCGGGTGGATTCCGGACTGCTCGGCCCCGATCGTTCCCGGTCACGCCGTTCCGTGGTGCCGTGTGCTGTGGCGTCGTTCCTCAGGTCTCCCACGACGGAACATTCGTGCCGTCCGCCGGAGCGCCCTACGCGCAGCGGACGAGCAGTTCCGTGTTGCCGTCCGCCGGAGTGCCCGCCAGGCCCTCCCTGACGCCGGGGGCGTTGTACGACAGCTCCCGGTACAGGGAGGCCAGTCCGACCGCCGACAGGTCGCCGGGGTCCGTCCGGTGCGGGGCGGCGGACTCGATGAGGGTCGTGAGCAGCGAGAGCGTTCCGTCGTGGTTGTCGACCAGCTCCAGTACGCGCGCGTGGTGCGGATAGTCGATGTGGGACGCGGTGTTGATCTCCCAGAACGACCGGTGGGCGGTGCGGTGGGCGTGCGGGGTGATCCGGTTGGTGTGGCTGTGGCCGTTGATCCAGGCCACCACGTTCGGGAACCGGCTGAGCAGCGCGATCAGTTCCGCGCCGTCGTGCCGCCGCTCCTCGGACCGGGCAGCGTCGGGCCGCCGCAGCATGGTGGGGCTGTTGTGGTGGCTGAAGACCAGGATGCGGGCGTCGTCGGCCGCGGGGTTGCGGACGGTCCGGCCGTCGGCGTCGTAGTGCCGGGAGCTGTGGGCGGCCAGCGTCCGCTCCAGCCAGCGCAGTTGCCCGGTGTCCAGTGAGCCCTCGTAGTGGCCGCTGAGGTACGTGGTGTCGAGGCTGATGCCGAGAACGCCCTCGGCGACCGGGAACGCGTAGTACATGCGGTCGCCGTCGAGGTTGGCGGCGGTGTAGCCGTGGCCGGCCGGGCCGGGGCCGGTGTGCCGCGGTTCCAGGTGCGCGGCCAGGTATTCGTGCGGGGTGAAGGGCCTGCGACGGGGGTCGGGGGTGACCGACCTCGCCCGCGGCGCGTAGTCGGCCAGGATCTTCTTGAGCACTCCGGCCTTGGGGTCGTCGCCGGTGGAGACCGCGGTCGCGAGGGCGGCCAGCTCGGCGTCGGGGACGCGGTACAGCTTCCGGGCGCCCGTGGCGGCCTCGGCCAGCGCGGGGTCGCCGGGGGCCCAGCAGCCGCCCGGCAGGTCGTCGTGGTTGCCGACCGTGGAGTACCACGGGATGCGCAGCCCGGGGCTGGTGACCGGGCGCACCGCCGCGTCCAGGAAGCCCGGGAGGTGCGGCAGGCCGTGCTTCTTGTCCTGGTCGCGCAGCCGGTCGTCGGGGTGCCAGTACAGGGGCAGGCCGGAGTTCTGCACGCCCTCGTAGGAGCGCGGGTCGCCGGTGTTGGGGGTGATCCGGCCGCCGTTCATGACGGTGAGGAACCACTCCAGCTCGATCGAGGAGTTGTTGTCCACGTTGTCGCCGGTGGTCATGACGAACGCCGGGGCCAGCCCGGTGTGCGGGCCCTTGTCCAGCGCGTTCACCTGCTCCACCAGGGAGACCGCGCCGGCCACGGACAGCGCCTCCTGCGGCCGCCAGGAGCCGGCGTTCCGCGCCCGCAGGAACTCGGTGCGCAAGGGGCTCTGTACGTCCACCACATGCAGGTCGGTGAACTGCACGAAGCACGCCAGGGCGGTGCGCCGGTCCTTCCGGCCCGCTCCGGGGGCGGCGAGCTCGCCCCGTACGACCAGGGGGCGGCCGGGGCCCGAGGTCAGCCGCCGGTAGCCGTTGCCCGCCCCGCCGGGGAGACGTGCCGTCGTCTCCAGGGTGGTCGCCCCGTACGGTGCGGCGCGCCGGACGGGCGGCGTGGTGGCCGGGGTGCCGGCCGCCGGCCGCGCGGCGGGCGGGGGCGGGCTGCTGCGGGGAGCGGGGAGGAGCGGCGCGAGCGGCCCGACGGCGGCGACGGCGGCGCCGGAGGTGAGCAGGAAGTTCCGGCGGTTCAGGGCGGGGGAGGCGGTGCGGGCGGTGCGAGCGTCGAGGGCGGTGGGTGCGGTGGGTGCCGAATCGGTTCCGGCCATGGGGTCCTTCCGGTGCCGCGTCAGGGATCAGCAAGATCGATACGTCGCTGAGTCGACTTTTCTCTCCGGGATCGTGAACGGCCGGAGTTGCTGATTCCTGAACGGTGCCGGAACGCGGAACGCCCGGGAGCGGTCGGCGATGGCGTCGGGGGTGAGGCGGTTCGTGGGCGTCATGGGTGCGCTGCCGGGCGCTCATCCGCTGTTCAGGAAGGGGGCCGCGTTCGGCGGGAGTCGAGAGGGGGCGGTTATGTATTAGTGCAATGAGGCATTGTCTCTAGTGCAGAGCGCGGCTACGATGTGATCATGACTTGTGCGCTCCCTGTGCCCGTTGTCCTCCATGGCCGCACCATCCGCCTCGAGCCGCTGACGGCCGGCCACGTCCCGGACCTGTTCGAGGCCGGAGGCGCCGACGACGAGGTCTGGCGCTGGCAGTCCGTCCGGACGCCCGGCACCGAGGAGGCCCTGCGCGGTCTGGTCGAGCAGCAGCTCGCCGAGCAGGAGGCGGGCCTGACCGTTCCGTTCGCGGTCGTGCTGGGCGAGACCGGCCGGGCGGTCGGGCAGACCACCTACCTGGACCTGAGCGCGCACCACGAACAGCTGGAGATCGGCTCCACCTGGTACGGGCGCGCGCGCTGGGGCACCGCCGTCAACCCCGAGGCCAAGCTGCTGCTGCTCACCCATGCCTTCGAGGAGCTGGGGATGGGGCGCGTGCAGTGGAAGACCCACCACCGCAACGTCCGCTCGCAGCAGGCCATCGCCCGGCTCGGCGCCCGGCACGAGGGGGTGCTGCGCCGCCACCGCCAGCAGCCGGACGGCAGCTGGCGGGACAGCGTCTACTACTCGATGCTCGCCGACGAGTGGCCGCCGGCGAAGGCCCGGCTGGTGGAACGGGTGGAGGGGCAGACGGAGGGACGAGCGGAGGAGCGGGCGTAGGGGCCGTCCCGATGCCCGGTCCGGGGTCCGGTCGGGGCCGGTCGGGCGGTACGGGGCCGTGGACGGGGCCGGTACGGCGCAGGCGCCCGGCTGGGTGCGGCCGGTGGTGGACCGAGGCGGCCGTGGGCTGGACCGGTCGGCCCGCGGTGGCCGTCAGCCCAGGGTCCGGTCGAGGTTGAACGCGGCGCTGATCAGCGCGAGGTGGGTGAACGCCTGGGGGAAGTTGCCCTGCTGTTCGCCGGTGCGGCCGATCTCCTCGGCGAAGAGGCCGAGGTGATTGCCGTACGTCAGCATCTTCTCGAACGCCAGCCGGGCGTCGTCCCCGCGGCCCGCCCGGGCGAGCGCCTCGACGTACCAGAACGAGCAGATGGAGAACGTCCCCTCCTCGCCCCGCAGCCCGTCCGGGCTCGCCTGCGGGTCGTAGCGGTAGACCAGGGAGTCGGACACCAGGTCCTCGCCCAGCGCGTCCAGCGTCGACAGCCACTTCGGGTCGGTCGGGGAGATGAACTTGGTCAGCGGCATCATCAGGACGGAGGCGTCGAGGACGGTGTCGCCCTCGTGCTGGACGAAGGCCCGCCGCTCGTCCGACCAGCCACGGCGCATGATCCGCCGGTAGATCGCGTCCCGCTCCCGGCCCCAGCGCAGCACATCGGCGGGCAGGCCCCGGTGGGCGGCCATCCGCATACCCCGCTCGATCGCCACCCAGCACATGAGCTGCGAATACAGGAACCGCTGACGGCCGCCGCGGGTCTCCCAGACGCCCTCGTCGGGCTCGTCCCAGTGGTCGCACACCCACTCGATCAGGGTGCAGACGGTGTCCCAGTGCTCGCTGGAGATCGGCTCCCCCCACTTGTCGTAGAGGTAGAGGGAGTCGATGAGGGCGCCGTAGATGTCGAGCTGGAGCTGGTCCACGGCGGCGTTGCCGACCCGGACCGGGGCGGAGTCCAGATAGCCCGACAGATGGGGCAGCAGCTCTTCGGGGAGGTCGCTGCGGCCGTCGACGCCGTACATGATCTGCAGCGGGCCCGAGGAGTTGTCGCCGACCCGGATGCGCTGGGACAGGAACTGCATGAAGGACTTGGCCTCGTCGGTGAAGCCGAGCCGGAGCAGCGCGTAGATGCAGAACGCGGCGTCCCGGATCCAGACGTAGCGGTAGTCCCAGTTCCGCTCGCCGCCGATCTGCTCCGGCAGGCTGGTCGTCGGGGCGGCCACGATCGCGCCGGTGGGGGCGTAGGTCAGCAGCTTGAGGGTGAGCGCGGAACGGTGCACCATCTCGCGCCAGCGCCCCCGGTAGCGGGACTTCGACAGCCAGCGGCGCCAGTACCGGACCGTGGCGTCGAACAGCTCCTCCGCCTCGCCGAGCGGACAGGACCGCGGCACCACATCGCCGCCGACCCGGTCCAGGGCGAACACCGCCGACTCGCCTTCGCGCAGCTTGAACAGGGACCATACGTCGCGGCCGTCGGTCTCGATCGGCACGCTGGTGGTGAGCGCGAGCGTCAGGGACGGTGCCGCGAACAGGGCCTGGCCCTTCTCGACGCTCACGGTGTGCTCCTGCCGCGCGTAGTCGATCCGCGGCGCCACCCGGGCGCGGAACGGCAGCGCGCCGCGGACGCACACCACGCGCCGGATCAGCCGGTGCCGGTCCGCCTCGCGGGAGTCGTCCACGATCGGCATGAAGTCCTGGATCTCGCCGACCCCGTCCTCCGCGAAGAAGCGGGTGATCAGGACGTTGGTGTCGGGGAAGTAGAACTGCTTCGTGCGGGACGGCACGTCGGCGGCGAGCTCGAAGCACCCGCCCCGGTCGGCGTCGAGGACCGAGGCGAAGACGCTGGGGGCGTCGAAGCGCCCGCAGCAGTACCAGTCGATGGTGCCGTCCGTGCCCACCAGGGCCGCGCTCCGGAGGTCGCCGATCAGGCCGTGCTCGGCGATCGGGAGATAGCGGGAGGGGCCCGTCCCGCCGGAGCCGCCACGGGCCTCGGGCACCTCGGCCGTGCGGCCGGTGCCGGCCGGCCGGGGGCCGGTGGAGCCGGGGTCCGGGGCTTCGGCGTTCGGGGCCCTGGTGTCCGTGAGCTGGGCGTCCGGGGCCCTGGTGTCCGGGGGGTTCGGCCGGGTGGCCGAGGTGGCTCCGGTGTCCGGCGGGCCGGGGCGGGTGGCTCCGGTGTCGGTCCCTTCGGCGTCAGCTGTCACTCCGACCGCCCTCCGTGGTTGAACGGGAGTAAGCACCACATATCAGCCTAAGTCGATACTGCTGCTGCCTCGCCCGGGGAGCCGGCCGGGTCCGGCTGGCTCGGCTGCCGGGGGCGACGGGGCTGGTGGGTTGCGGTGGCGTTGGGGAGCCGGGCCGGCAGGCTGCCCGGGCCGTATCGGCCGCCTGGGCTGGGTGGGCTGCCGTGGTGTCGGGGAGCCGGGCCGACGGTTGCCGGGCTGCCTGGGTTGCCTGCGTTGGGTGAGTGCGGGGGCGTCGGGGCTTTCGGGGCTGCCGGGCGGGGCCCGGTCGCGTCGGCCGCGGGGGATCGCCTCAGTAGCGGGTGACCGTCGTGGGGCCCGAGCGGGTGCCGATGGCGATGTGCGGCCTGGCCGCCGGATCCGCCCAGGTCAGGATCGCGCGCATCGCCTGCGCGGACACCGACACACAACCCGCCGTCGCCCCGCGCCCGTTGACGTGCAGGAAGATGCCCGCGCCCCGCCCCCGGACCGGGCGCCGGTAGTTGAAACCGATCACCAGGGCCCGCGCGTACTGGGTGCGGTACGCGGCCAGTCGCTCCGCCTCCGTGGCGGCGCAGTCCCGGGGCAGCGGCTCGACCCACCGGTTGTAGGAGGTGGAGCGGTTGTCCTGGCACCACCAGGACCGTTCGGTGACCCGGCGGTACCGGAACGAGGTGCCCGCCGGTGCCCCGGCGGTCCCGAAGGCGAAGGGCAGCCCGTACAGCCCGGCCGGGGTGGTGGAGGTGCCCTGGATCCGTCTGCCCCCGTCGACCAGGCCGTTCGCCCCGAAGCGGGCGGTGGCGGAACCCACCCGGACCCAGCTGCCCGCGCGCTTCCGCCACCAGGTCACCGTGCCCGTGGTGGACGCCGGGCCCGGGGCGACCGCGGTGATCAGCTGGGTGCCGCCCCCGGTACGGGCCATGCGTGCGGGGAGCGGCACGGGCGAGCCGCCCTCCGGCCGGCTGGACGCCGCGGCCGGAGGCGGCAGCAGCGCGGCGGCCAGGAGCGCGGTAGTCAGGAGCGCGGCCGTCAGCAAGGTGATGGCCGGGGAGGAGGTGGTCGGAAAGGAGGTGGGCGTGAAGGCTGCTGCCGGCGGGGCACGGTCCAACAGGCGGCGCATCAGCGGAACACGGAGCATGGGGATCAACCGCACCAGGGGGTGGAGGCCGGAACGCCGGTGACGGTGCGTCGGCCGGCACCTCATCCCTCTCGCACCGCGTGGCCGGTCAAAAGTCCCACCGGTTTCATCACGCCGGCGGCCCACACCGAACCACCGGGGGACGCGTTCGGGCCCGATGGTCGGCACCTGTCCCGCGCGTCGCGCGTCGCGCCGGACAGGTTGCCGCCTGGATCCGAGAACAGCCTGACGCGTCCACTACATCCAAGTCAATCAACGGGTTTTCTTCCATATTCCCAAGGTTTAGCTTGGGTTGGTGACTCTCGATGATCTCCGTGTCTTCGTCGCCGCCTGCGAATCCGGCAGTCTCAGCGCGGTCGCCCGCGACCTGTCGTGCAGTCAGTCGGCGGTGAGCCAGCACGTCAAGCGGCTCGAACGCGAACTGGGCCTGTGCCTCCTCGAACGGCAGCCGCGCGGCGTGACGCCCACCCGCGCCGGGCGGATCCTCCACCGGGCCGCCTCCCACGGCATCGGCGGCCTCGATCTCGCCCTCCGCAGCCTCGCCGACCTGCGGCAGGGCGGCGGCGGAACGGTCCGGGTCAGCACCGGGGCGACCTCGGTACGGCACTTCATGGCCGACGCCGTGGTCTCCTTCCGGAGCCGCTTCCCCCGGGTGAGCCTCGAGTTCCACACGGAGAGCGCCGGCCGCCACTGCTTCGCCGCACTCGACAGCGGTGAGGTCGACCTGGCGTGGATCACCATCGGGGCCGCGTCGGCTACGGACACGGCGCGCGGTATGGAGCAGCGCCCCGTCGTCGAGCTGCCCTGGGTGCTGGCCGTGCGGACCGACGATCCACTCGCCGACCGGCCGGAGATCGACGCGGAGGAGCTCGCCTCGATCCGCCCCATCGGGCTTCCGGAGAACTCGGCGTCGCGGCTGCGCCTCGAAGAGCACCTGACGGGGCTGGGCAGCCGGTGGGAGGCGACGACGAGCGTCGCGGACTGGGACACCGCCCTCCTGCTGGCCGAACTGAGCCTGGGCCATGCGGTGGTGCCGGCGCTGCCCGGATGGGTCCGCGACGGTTCGGGCCACGGCGGGCTGCGCCTGGTCCCCATACCGGCCCTGCCGCCGCTCGCCGTCGGCTGGGCGGTGCGTCAGTGGGACGCCCTCAGCCCGTCGGCGCGGGCCTTCGCGGACGCGGTCGCCGACAGCCTGACGGGCGCACCGCCGGCCGGCTGAGACCGCCCTGTCCGCTGCGGCCTTCCTGCCCGGCCGTGCCTGCTGAGGCCGTACCGGCCGGGGCCGTACCTGCTGAGGCCGTACCCGCTGGGGTCATGCGCGGGCCGGGGCGCCCCGTTCCTACGCCGTCGCTCCGTGCCCCGGCAGCGGGGCGGTGATGGCCAGGTCTTCGTCGAGCTTCGCGACCAGGTCGTCGGTGAGGGACGGGACGTGCCGGTCCGCCCACTGCCCGACGGACGCCAGGAAGCCGACGAGGCCGTCTTGCACGGAGCCCAGCAGGTCGGGCAGTCGGTCCCGGGGGATGTCGATCGGCGGGCCGTCCCGCCGGTCGCCGTCGTTCCAGAGCCGGGTGGTCTCCCCGACGTGCTCCACGACCGGCGTCGGGTCGTGCCCGAGCCAGGGCTCCCTGCCGTCCGTCAGGGCGAGCCAGTCCCGCCAGTTCTCCAGGCCGAAACAGCAGCCGGGCCGAGCGGTGACTCCGGTTCCGGTGTGCCGGACCCGCAGGCCGCCGGGGGCGATGACGCACTCGGCGTCGGTCAGCCGACGGACTTGTTCCAGGGCGTCCCGGGGTGCGCCGTCGGAGCGGCGGTCTCCCCGGTTGTAGATGGTCAGGACCGCCAGGGCGGTGCCCACCTCGGGCGGTGGCATGGCGCCGGACAGGGGCAGCCAGGGGGCCGGGCGGGGTTCGGCGACGGGCCACCGGGCGAAACCCCGGGCGTCGTAGGTCTCCAGTACGGCTTCCATGATCAGCACGCCTGCCAGTGTCGTCGTCGCGGGAGGCGGGGGCAGCCCCTTTTCCGGGCCGCGTCGCTCGTCCCGTCCGTTGTCACTCCGCCCGTACGCGCACGAAGCGGGCGGTCTCGTGGCGTCCGGCCGCCTGGCGCAGTTCGACCGGGAGCGGGGTGGTGAGCATCCGCACCGGACCGTGGTCCGGATGGTCCGTCAGGTCGGCCAGCCGGCCCCGGAGCAGCTCGCCGACCTCGCGCGCCTGGGCGGTGGTCAGCCGGGGCGTGGTCTGCGGGGTCTGCTCGTCGGCGACCCGCACCAGGAGGGCGTGGGGCCGGTTCGGCGGGCCGAAGACCCCGAGCAGGACGCCGTCCCGCGTCTCGGAGTGCCGGATCTTGCGCCAGGACCAGGTGCTTCCGGGCCGGTAGGCGGAGTTCAGCGCCTTGGCCACGATGCCCTCGACGCCCGCGTCCCGCAGGTCGCGGAACCAGAGGCGGGCGGTCTCCTCGTCCAGCGTCGCCAGGACCCGCTGGACGGGCGGGCCGACGTCCGCCAGTGCCGTTCCGAGGAGGTCCCAGCGTTCGCTCAGCGGCAGGGCCCGGACGTCCCGGCCGGGGGCGGCGAGGAGGTCGAAGGCGATGTAGTAGACGGGGATGCCCGCCTGCTCGCGGTCCCGGCGGGAGCGGAGCAGATCGGTGAAGCTCAGCCGCCCCTCGCGGTAGGCGCACAGCTCGCCGTCCAGCACGGTTCCGGGGGGCAGGCGCTCACCCAGATAGGCGGCGGTCTCCGGGAACTCGGGCGCGAGGTCCCGCCGGGAGCGCGACTGCAGAACGACGCGTCCGCTCTCCAGGACGAAGGCCAGCGCCCGGAAGCCGTCCAGCTTGAGGGAGTACTGGAAGCCTCCCGTCGTGCTGCCCTGCCGGGGGATCTCGTCCGCGTTCCGGGGGCGCATCACCTCGACCGGCGGACGCAGCACCACCGCGGGCGGGCTCTCTGCCATGCGGTCACTCCGCCGTGGCCGGCAGCGGGCGTCCCCGCCCGGGGTCGAGCAGCGGGTCGAGCAGGTCGCCGTGGTCCGCCAGCCGCGGAGCGATGTCGTCCGCCTCGAAGGAGAGTTCGCCGGGCTCCGTGCAGGCGTCGATCTCGTCCCAGGTGACGGGGGTGGAGACGGTGGGGGAGCGGCGGGCGCGCAGGGTGTAGGGGGCGGCGGTGGTCTTCGCGGCGGTGTTCTGGCTCCAGTCGACGAAGATCTTGCCGGGGCGCAGGTTCCGCGCCATCCGGTGCACCACCAGCCCCGGCATCGCCCGCTCGGCCTCGACGGCGAGCCCCTTCGCATACGAGGTGACCCGCTCGGCGGCGACCGGTTCCAGCGGAGCGAGGATGTGCAGCCCCTTGGAGCCGCTGGTCTTCGCGAAGACCTCGAACCCGTCCTCGCCGAGCCGCTCCCGCAGCCACCGGGCGACGGCGCAGCACTCGACGATCGTCGCGGGCCCGCCGGGGTCGAGGTCGAAGACGAGCCGGTCGGCGGTGCCGGGGTCGTCCGCCGTCCACTGGGGGGTGTGGAACTCGGTGACCAGGTTCGCCGCCCACATCAGCGTCGGCATGTCCTGGACCAGGACGTGCCGGCCGGTCTCCCCGGCCCCCGAGCGGGGGACGACGGCGGTCCTCACCCAGTCGGGGGTGCCGGGCGGCAGATTCTTGGCGAAGAAGTGCTCGCCCTCGGCGCCATCCGGATAGCGCAGGAACGACAGCGGCCGGTCGCGGAGGTGGGGCAGCACGGCGTCGGCGGCGGTGGCGTAGTAGTGCAGCAGCTCGCCCTTGGTGAACCCGGTCGGATAGAGCACCTTGTCCAGGTTGCTCAGCGCCAGGCGCCGCCCCTCCACCTCGGTCATCTGCGACATACCATGAGAATCCCATGAAAAGGACGGATGATGCGATCGATCTGGAAAGGGTCCATTTCGTTCGGCCTGGTCAACATCCCGATCAAGGTGTTCGGTGCCACGGAGAGCCACTCGGTCTCGTTCCGGCAGGTGCACCTCGCCGACAACGGCCGCATCCGCTACCGCAAGGTGTGCGAGCTGGACGACGAGGAAGTGCCCAACGAGGAGATCGTCAAGGCGTACGAGGCCCCGGACGGCTCGACCGTGCCGCTCACCGACGAGGACCTCGCCGCGCTGCCGCTGCCGACCGCCAAGACCATCGAGATCCTGGCCTTCGTGCCCGCGGAGAGCATCGATCCGCTCCAGTTGGAACGCTCGTACTACCTCGGGGCGGACGGCCCGGCCGCGGCCAAGCCCTACGTCCTGCTGCGGGAGGCGCTGACCAGCACCCGGAAGGTGGCCGTGGCCAAGTTCGCGCTCCGCGGGCGCGAGACCCTTGGCATGCTCCGGGTGATCGACGACGCGCTCGCCATCCACACCCTGCTGTGGCCCGACGAGATCCGGCCGCCGGAGGGCATGGTGCCCGAAACCAAGGTGACCGTGCGGGAGGCCGAGCTCGATCTCGCGGACACCCTGATGGACACCCTCGGTGAGCTGGAGTTCGAGGAGCTGCACGACGAGTACCGGGAGGCCGTGGAGGCCCTGGTCGCGGCGAAGCTGGAGGGCACCGAACCCGAGGGGACGGGGGAGCGGCCGGAGAGCGGCCGGGTCATCGACCTGATGTCCGCGCTGGAGAAGAGCGTGCGGGTGGCCCGGGGGGAGCGGGGCGCGGAGGACGGGGAGGAGGCCGAGGTCAAGGAGTTGCGCCCGGCCCGGGGCACGAAGAAGAGCGGTACGGGCGGGAGGTCCGCGGCCGGGGGCGCCGGGACGGGCAGCGGGTCCGGAGGGCGGAAGAGTGCTTCGTCCGGGTCCGGGTCCGGGGCGAGGAAGAGCGCCGGGACGTCCTCGGCGAAGTCGTCCGCGGCGAAGTCGTCCGCGGCGAAGGCTTCCGGGGCGAAGACCTCCTCGACGAAGACGTCCGCTGTGAAATCGGCGTCCGCCAAGGCTTCCTCCTCCCGCGGGGCGTCGGCCAAGGCTTCGTCGTCCCGGGCCTCCTCCTCGGGGGCGGGGGCCGGCTCTCCGAAAGCGGGCGGCGGGAAGAAGAGCACGTCGACGGCCCGGAGCTCCGGAGCGAAGAGCGCCGGGAAGACCGCGGCGAAGTCGACCGCGAAGTCCACGGCGAAGAGCGCCGCCGCGTCCGGCGGCCGGCGGACGACCGCCGCGAACACGGCCGGCGGGACGGCCGGGAAGAAGACCGCGGCCAAGAAGACGGCCGCGAAGAAGCGCGCCTCGGCCTGACAGGGAGGTGGCCCGATGCATGCGCTGCACGAACTGCGCGCGGAGTACGCATCCCAGGACGGAGCCGGGGACGGGAGCGGGGCGGCGACCGTGGACGGGAGCGGCACCGGGACGGCGGACGGGAGCGGCGGCTCGCGTCACGGCGGCTCTCGCGGGGACGCCGGGAGCGGCATCCTGACGCGGCACCGGGCGAAACGGCGGAGGAAGCAGCGGGAGGCCGAGGACGGGAGCGGCCTGGGAGCGGTGAAGATGTGGCACATGGTCCGGAACTCCGGCACGACCGCCCTCTGCGGTCGCGAACTCGACCCACGGGCCGCCATCCGGCCGGAGGATTCCTGGGGCACGACCAGGGAACCCTTCTGCCACACCTGCGGTGCCACCTACCTGCGCGAGGTGCCCTGAGGGGAGACGGGCGGGGTCGCCCGGACGGGAGCCCGCGCGCGAGGTGCCCGACCGGGAGCCGAAGCGGCGCCCCGACCGGCTCGGTGCGGGCTTGCCCGGATCCTGGGCTTCGGCTTCCGGGTCTCCTCGGGTCCTGGGCAGGCTCGGGTTCCGGGCTCGGGGGCTGGGCATGCTCGGCTTCCGGGGCCGCTCGGCTGCGGGGCATTCCGGGGCCCTCCTGCCGGGGTGACGCTCACCGGGCCACCGGCCCATGGACAGTGCGGAGGCAGAGACGTGCGAGTGGGATTCCTGCGGCTCATCGGAGCCGTCACAGCCGCCTACGGCGTCGCGGTGGCGACCCGCCCCGAGTGGCTCGCCCGCCCATCGGGCCTGGTGGACGACGCGGGCCGGACGGCCGTGGAGACCGCGATCTCGCTGCGCCCGCTGGCCTGGCGCGATGCCGCCAACGGGCTCGCCATGACCGTCGCCCCCGAGGGGGCCGCGCTCCGGGCGGCCACGGTGCTGCGGATCGCCTCGGACCTCGGCGACGCCGTACTGCTGGGCGCGACGCTGCCGGGCCGGGCCACCCGGGCCAAGGCGGTGGCCGTATCGGTGGGTTGGGGCGCCCTGTCCGTGGCCGCGCTGCTCTCCCGTCCGCCGGGCGACCGGAACGGGAACGGGGCCGGGCGGCGGGCCGGGCTTCACGGGGCCGTGCGCGCGGACCACCGGTAAGCGCGCCTGCAAGCGCGCACGGGCCACCGGCAAGGGCGCCTGACCCACTCCCCACAGGCCCCCGAAAGCGCACCCGGCTGATCGGCAAGGGCGTCTGGGGCTGATCCGCAGGGCCTGCGAGCGAGAACTCCGCCGTTCCGAAACGAGGACCCATCCGCACCCGCCCCGGCGACGAATACAGGGCGGGGGAGATGCGCGTCGGGCCTGCCGGGCCCGGAGGCATCAAGGATCGCTGGGGAAGGGAAGCGCGGCGTGGACAACGACCATCAGGATCGCGGCTTCGGAGAGTGTGTGGGGCACCGCCCGCTGGTGATGCGCAGAATGCCCGCCGAGCCGGGGGCCGGTGTGCTGCTGTTGCACGGAGGGCAGGCGGACGCGCTCGACCGTCCGTGCCCCTGGAACCTGCCGGCGCTGCGGATGCGTCCCATCTGCCGCGCCGTCCAGCGCGCCACGGCCGGTTACGGCGTCGCGCTCGGCGAGGTCCGCTACCGGCACCGGGGGTGGAACGGCCTGCGGGCCGACGCCGCCCGTGACGCGGAGTCCGCGGTCGAGGAGCTGACGGGGGCCGTCGGACCGCTGCCACTCGTCCTCGTGGGGCACTCCCTGGGCGCCCGCGCCGCACTCAGCATCGGGGGCCATCCGCGGGTGCGCGCGGTGATCGCGCTCGCTCCCTGGTGTCCGCTGGACGAGCCGGTCGAGCACCTGGCCGGGAAGAGCGTGGTGCTCATCCACTCCGACCGTGACCGGATCACCGATCCCCGCGGCTCGCTCAGTTTCGCTTTACGAGCCCGCGCGGCGGGCGCTGAGGTCTGCCGCCTGGTGGTTCCGGGCAGCGACCACGCGATGCTGAAGCGGGCCACGGACTGGCACTCCATCACGGCACAGCTCACCGCGGGATTCCTCGGCGCCGCGGAGCTGCCGCCGGAGGTCGTGTCCGCGCTCGCCTCGGTCGACGGCGAGGACGAGGGCCTGGCTTGCCGGGTGTGACGGGGGTTCGTCCGACGATGGCCCGCCCGACAACGGCCGCCCGACGACGTCCCGTCCGACGACGTCCCGTCCGACGACGTCCCGTCCGACGACGGACCGTCCGAAGACAGCCCGGCGTGCCGGACGGGTCGAGGAGCCGGTGTGCCGGCGAGTCGGGTTGCCCGCGTGCCGGACGGGCCGGGGTGCCGGTGCGCCGGGTGGCACGTGCGGCGAGGTCGTGGGGGCCTCGCCGCCGACGCCGGCCGCGGACGGATACCGGGGCCGGGCCGTTACGCGGGCGCGCCGGTGCCCGGTACCCGGCGTGATCCACAGAGGGTACGGCCGCAGGGGGGTACGGCCGCCCCGGCCGCTCACTGCTGGGCGGCCGGCGCTGCCCCCGCGGCAGGGGGCGGGGTCCGTCGGGTGCTCGGCCGCCGGAGCGCGTACGCCGCCCCCGCGCCGGCGGCGAACAGGGCGAGCGCCGAGACGGCCGCGCCCAGCCAGGTCGCGCCCAGCCACTGGCCGCCGAAGTAGCCGAGGCCGACGCTGTATCCGGCCCAGGCGAGCCCGGCCAGCGCCGACCACGGCAGGAACTCGGCGGCCTTGCGGTGCATGGCGCCCGCGCCGAGGCTGACCACCGACCGTCCGGCCGGTGCGAAGCGGGCGACGAGGACGAGCAGGCCGCCGCCCCGGGTCAGGGCGTTGCCCAGCCGGGCCTGAGCGGCGGTCAGCCGCCGGGACCGGGAGATGGCGCGGTCGAGCCGGTCGCCGCCGCGCCAGGCGAGGCGGTAGGCGACCAGATCGCCGAGGCAGGAGGCGGTGGCCGCGCAGAGCAGCAGCCCGAGGATGTCGGGGACATCGGCGCTCGCGCCGTTCGTCGCGGAGACGGCGCCCGCCGCGGTCCGGGTGCCGGCCGCGGCGGTGGCGGCGGCGATCACCAGCACACCGCTGGGCAGCACGGGAAGGAAGACGTCCAGCAGAACCGACATCCCGACGATCACGTAGATCCACGGAGTGAGGGCCAGCGACCCCAGATTCGCGAGCAACGTCTCTCCCTGTCCGGTCCCCCGCCGCGACGTCGCAGGGGAGCGGCAGGGGCGGCCTTCATAGCCATACAGCGTACGCCTGGGCCTTGGGGAGAGATCGGCCGGGGGATGGGGCGATGTCGGAGCACTCTCACCCGGATGCCCGCGTTCGGGACGCCGGGCGGCATAACCGGAATGGGCGCGGAGGCCATAACCGGAAGGGGCGTGAGCCAGCAAACGGCCGCGGGCCGGGGAGTACCCCGGCCCGCGGAAGACGCTGCTGCGTCGGTGTCGTCAGACGGTGCTCGGTCGTCAGACGGTGCTCGGCTGCTCGGCCGGGGCGGCGGCCGGCGCCGTCGTCCGGTCACGGCCGCCGAACAGGCCGTCCAGTGCCCACGCGCCGGGGCCGGTGAATATGAGGAGCAGGAAGGTCCAGGCGTACATCGCGGAGGGCTCGCCGTCGTTCTGGATCGGGAACAGGCCCGCGCTCTGGTGAACGACGAAGTAGGCGTAGGCCATCGAGCCGGACGAGATCAGCGCGGCGGTCCGGGTGCCGAGGCCGACGGCGACCAGGGCGCCGCCCACGAGCTGGATCACGGCGGCGTACCAGCCGGGCCAGGTGCCGGTCGGGACGGTGCCACCGCCCATCGCACCGCCGAGCACGCCGAACAGCGAGGCGGCCCCGTGGCAGGCGAAGAGCAGGCCGATCACGAAGCGGAACAGGCCGAGAGCGTATGGCTGCGCGCCGTCGAGGCGGGCTCTCAGTGGGCTGGCTGAAGACATGACTGGGGGACTCCTTCGGTGGGGACGGAACCGATGAGCGCCCACGTTAGGTAGGCCTAATCAATACTTGCAAGTTCAATATTCGGCCGTGGATCCGGTTTCTTGCGCGTTGTCCCGAAGGCCGGAGCGCCGGGTTGCACGGCCCGCAGGGCGGCCCGGCCCACCGCGTCGGTGTCGGCGAGTGTGACCGAGTTGACTCCCGGCCGGGCGCCCGCCGCGGTGACCCAGTGCACCCCCTCGGTCGGCACGCCCACCGCGAACCGGCGCGGATGGGGCCGCCCTTCCGCGTCCACCAGCCGGTACGGGAGCCGGGTGACGTCCAGCCCGCCCGTCTCGTACCCGTCGGCCACATGCGTCCGGCAAGCGCCGGTCTTGAGCAGCTGGGCCAGCAGCGGATCGCAGGTCCGGCGCAGATCGGTGGCCGGCAGCCGGGCCTCGATCAGGGTGGTCACAGTCACCTCGGAGCCGGGCACCTCCGGCGAGGACGCGGTGAAGCACGCGCCGCCGCCCGGCGTTCCGGGCCGGACTTCCAGCCGGGGTCCGAGCACGTCCAGGACACCCGCTTCGACGAGCGCCACCATCTCCTCGATCCGGCGGCGCGGCGGTCCGATCGACAGGAACGCGTTGAGCGGGGTGTACCAGCGGTCGAGATGGTCGCGGCGGGAGGCGCCCGAGAGCCCGGCGTGGTCCACGATCAGCCGGAGCTCGTTGCGCAGGTCCCGCAGCACGTCGAGCGCGGCCTTGACCGGACCGGCCACATTGCCGAGCCGCGCGTGCTCGGCGTCCTGCCGCAGGTGGGCGAGGAGCCACTGCCGGAAGTCGCCGCGGCCGGTGAAGGTGCGGCCGTCGTGCGGGCGGGCCACGTCCGGCCACGACCAGCGTTCGTCCTCGGCGATCCCGAACGCGTCCAGGACGGAGGCCTCTTCCGCGCTGCCGTGGCCAGTGGCCAGAAAGCGTTCCCGGAACAGCGGCGCGGTCACCGGCGCCGCGGCCGCGCGGGCCGTCAGCAGCGCCTCGTAGTGGACGGTCTCGACCTCCTTGGCGACCAGCGGCCACACCTCGGTGAGGAAGTCCGGGTAGTCACCCCGGTCCGCCCGGGCCCGGAACGCCGCGATCACGGCCGGAGTCAGCAGCAGCGGCTCGTGCCGCCCGCACGCGCCCTTCGCGTTGTCGCCGCGCGCGTGGTACGGGATCCCACGGCGCGAGCCCGCGTACAGCCGCGGCTCCCGCCCCGAGGGGTGGTACCGGAGCGTGCCGTCCGCCGCGGTGCGGAACGCGCCGCCGCGGCCGGTGGTCAGCAGCGCGACATGGTCGAAGAAGTTGAGGCCCAGGCCGCGCAGCAGCACCGCCTCGCCCGGGGCGATCCGGCGGAGGTCGAGATCGGCCGGGTTGGCGGGCGGGTGGTAGCCCAGGCCGTGTTCCGCCGCGTACGAAGAGAAACGCTCCTCCGCCTCGCCCGGGACGACCGGCACATGGCCCTGGGCCAGCACCACCGCCGCCAGCCCGGCGAGTTCGTGGCCGTTCTCCAGGGTGAGGCGCTGTTCGCCGCCGGCCCGCTCCTCCAGCCGCACCGCGCGGGAGGTGTGGATCCGCACGTCCATCGAGGCGGGCGCCCCGCCCACGATGCGGTGGAACACCCAGCTCAGATAGTGGCCGTAGAAGGCGCGGCTCGGGTAGTCGTCGGGGCCGAGGGCCCGCGCCTCGGCGAGCAGCGCGGCATCGGGACAGCGGGCGTCGAGCGACGCGGCCCACTCGTAGAGGCTCGGGCCGGTACGGATCGGTCCCTCGCACTCCACGCTGGGGTCGGTGAACAGCGTCACCTGCGAGGCCACCGTGTTCATCAGGAGTTCGCCGGGCTGGTCGGTGCGCCAGACCTGCCCCGCGCCCGGCGGAGCCGGGTCCACCACATGAACCGTCAGGCGCCCGCCGGGCAGCAACTCCGGGACCGAGGCGCAGATGCGTTCCAGCACGCTCGTACCGCGGGGGCCGGCTCCGACGAGGGCTATGGCGTGGTGCTCTCCGGCCAAGACGGACTCTCCCGAGGCAACTGGGGCTCAAGCGAAGAGGCCATCATGCCGCCCGCCCCACCGGACTTCGAAGCCCTGATCGGAGGATCTCTCTTCGGTGTGGGATGGATCACTTCGGATCACGGGTGATCGTGGAGGATCGCGGGCGATCGTCGGCCATTGCGGACCACAGGGGGATGAGAACGGGCAAGCGGACGGCCGGGGGAGCGGATGACGGGAACGGTCGAGGGAACGGGCGGGAAGCGGAAGAGGGGACGGTCGAGGAAACGGACGGGGAAGCGGTCGAGGGAACGGAATCGGCCGCCCCTCGACCGTGAACGGCTGAGCATGCGGAACGGGTCAGCTGCGCCGAGCGCCCCCCGGCCCGCTGACCTCGCTCTCGGCCGCCTGCTCCAGCCAGGTCCGGCCGTCACTCTCCTGCCGGGCCTGTTCCAGGCGGAGGTTCGACGTCCGCCCGCGGATCGTCAGCGTCATCAACTGGTTGCCGAACCACGGCCCGCCGGTCCGGTCCCAGCCGATCGCCGGTTCGGCTGCCCGCGCGTGCCGGGCCAGCGCCCGGCCCACCCACCGGCCGGCCCGGCTCCAGCCGAACCGGAATCCCAGTTTCATGGAGGCCGGAACGCTGTTGTGCACCGGTGAACAGGTCAGCTGCAGAATCCGGGCCTGCGGCACGAATCCACCGGCCTGTTGGGCAGCGCCGGGCCATGGAGCATCCCCGGCCTCGTGAGCACCGCCGGGCCGTGGGACATCCCAGGCCTGTTGGACGCCACCGGCCTGTTGGGCGTCCCCGGGCCGCTGGGCGCTCCCGGGCTCCCGGGCATCCCCGAGCTCCCCCGGTCTCTCCGCGCCCCCCGGTCTCTCCGCACCTCCCGGTCTCTCCGCACCTCCCGGTCTCTCCGCACCTCCCGGTCTCTCCGCATCCTCCGGCCAGCGCGGCTCGGCGACGTACGCGTGGTGCACATCGCCCGAGAGGACACAGACCGTCGCCGGGGCGCTCCGCCCGCTGCCCGCCGCGGCGACCAGCTCGGTGAACGCGTCGAAGGACGACGGGAACGCCGCCCAGTGCTCCAGGTCGCCCGCCTGCCGCAGGCTCTCGGCGATCCGGGCCCAGTGCCGCCCCCGCTCCCCGGCGCACAGCGCGGCGTTCCACCGCTCCGCGTCATGGATGGCCGGCGGCAGCAGCCACGGCAGCGAGGTGCCGATCAGCAGATGGTCGTAGGCGCCCGGTCCGCCGGCGGTCACCTGGTCACGGACCCACGCCCATTCGTCCGGGTCGACCATCGCGCGCCGCTGCTCCTCCAGCACGCGGCCGGCCCGGGTGTCGACCATCAGCAGCCGGGTCCGGCCGAAGTCGCGCCGGTAGCTCCAGCGGGTGTTCCCGGGGTCGGCGTCGGCGCGGGCGGCGAACTCGCGGACCAGTTCGGTCCCGTCCGCCGCCGTCCGGACCTGGGTGAACAGCGGGTCGGCGGCGAGTGCGGTGGGGGAGAGGTTCCCCAGGTGCTGGTAGACCCAGTACGACATGAACCCGGCGAGGATCCGCTCCTCCCACCACGGGGCGGCGTGCATCTTCTCCCGCCAGGCCGCGCTGGTGTTCCAGTCGTCGATCACGTCGTGGTCGTCGAAGATCATGCAGCTGGGCACGGTGGACAGCAGCCAGCGCACCGACGGGTCGAGCCAGGACTCGTAGTAGAGGCGGGTGTACTCCTCGAAGTCCGCGACCTGGCTGCCGGGCGGCTCCTTCAGGTCGCGGCGGGTGGCGATCCACTGGCGCATCGCCGCCGAGGTCTCGTCCGCGTAGACCTGGTCGCCCAGGAGCAGCAGGACGTCCGGCCGTTCGGCGTCCGGTGCGTCGGCGAGCCGGGTGGCCAGCAGGTCGAGTGCGTCGGGCCCCACCGGATCGTGGCGGACGGCCCGGCCCGCGGCGCGGGCGGCGGCGCCGCCGTGCGGGGGCGCGGCCCAGCGGCAGGAGCCGAACGAGATCCGCAGCGGGCCGTCCGCTCCGGCCGGGAGCGTGGTGATCGCGCTGGGCGGACGGGTGTCCTCCGGCGGCGGCCAGACCTCCTGCCCGTCCAGCCGCACGCGGTACGGGGTGCTGGTGCCCGGCTCGAGTCCGATCACCGTGATCAGGGCGTAGTGGTGGCCGGCGACCTGCCAGGTACGTGCCGCGCCGCCGCCCGAGCCGCCGTCGCAGACGACTTCGGCGTCACACGGACGACTCGTCTCGATCCATACGGTCGCGCTGTGCTCGTCCACGTACCGCAGGAGCGGTCCCAGGAGCAGTCCCGCCATGGGCGTCCGCCCTCCCTCCGTCGCCCCGTACGGTACGGAACGACGGAGGGAAGCGGGTAGTTTCCCTCCGGAGGTTCTTCGGGAGTTCCCCCGGTGGGTTCTCCGCGCACCGCCACCGGGCCCCGGCCGGCCGGGACGCGCCGAGGCGCGGCGGGGCCGTGCCGGGACCCTGCGGCGGGTGGGTCAGCAGCCCTTGAGGATGCCGCTGAGGGCCTTCTTCTCGGCCGAGTCGACGGTCATGCCGTAGGTGTGCTTCACGGACACCCACATCCGGGCGTACGTGCAGTGGTAGCTCTTCTTCGAGGGCAGCCACTTCGCCGGGTCCTGGTCGCCCTTGCCCTGGTTGACGTTGTCGGTGACGGCGATGAGCTGCGAGTGGGTGAGGTCGTTGGCGAGGTCCTCGCGCCGGTCCGTGGTCCAGTCCCGGGCGCCCGACTTCCACGCCTCGGACAGCGGGATGACGTGGTCGATGTCCACGTCTTGCGGGTCGTGCCAGGTGGCGCCGTCGTAGGGGGAGGTCCAGGTGCCGCTCTTCGCGGAGCAGTAGGAGTCCTGCTTGACGTCCTTGCCGTCGCGCTTGAGCACGACCTCACGGGTGTTGCACTCGTCCTTCTGGTCGCTCCAGTGCGGGAACTTCTCCCGGCTGTAGCCGTCCTGCGAGCCCTCCGGCTGCACCTTCAGCTTCTCGAGCTGGGTGCGGGCGGTCTCGGCGTTCGGCGGGGCGGGCGGCTCGGCCTGGGCGGACGGGCCGTTCAGGAAAACCGTTCCGGCCAGGGCCGCCACCCCGGCGACGATCCCTATTCGACGCGCGTAGACGCCACGTCGGCCGGAAGCGGATGTGGAAGTACGAGACATAGGAACTCCCTGGGTTGTGGGGGGTGATGACCGCATGAGGTCCGGTCATCGTCGCGGTGCCGGGTTTCCGTGGGGTGGGCACCACGTAACAGACTGGCGACATGTGCACGCCATATCAAGAGGTTGCTCGTCACACCTGACGCATCGCCACCCGGCGAACCGGCGGGGGAGTTCGGGGCTGTGGGGAGAGTGGGGCCGAGGTGGCGGACGGGCCTCCGGTGGGAGGGGAGCGGCCTCCGGTGGGGGCGGACGGGCCTCCGGTTGTGAAGGCGAGAGGCCGGGCGCGGGTTTGAAGGCCGAGAGACCGGCGCGGGTTGTGACGGCCGAGGGGCCGGGTGTGCCGCAAGGAACGGACGCCCGGCGAAGTCGGTGCCGCTCGGGGAAGGGCGCCTCTGAGGGAAGGGCGCCTCTCGGGGAAGGGCGAGGAGGTGCGGGCGCGCCGCCGTCCTCCGTTCCGCCGCGGCGCGGCCGACCGTAGGGTTGCCGGGTGCATGCTGCCGGTGAACTGTTCACGGCCGGGCCGCTGGTGACCCGGCCGCCCGCCCCCGGCGCGACGGTGGGTCCGTCGCCATTGCCCGCCGAGTCGTTCGCCGCCGAGCCCCTGCTGCCGGTGAACCCCACCCTCGGGATCGTGCTCGGCGCGCTGCTCGTTGCCGCCGTCGGGGTCGCCGCCGTCGCCCGGCTCGCCGACCACGACGGCCGCGGCTACGCCCGCGCCATCGGCACCGCCGGCCTCCGCGCCGCGGTGCAGCTCGCGGCCGTGTCGTACGTCATCGGCTGGGTGGTCCGTGCGGTTCCGCTGCTGCTGGGGTTCATCGCCCTGATGTTCGCCGTCGCCGTCCGCACCGCGGGCCGCCGGATCACCGCCAACCGCACCTGGTGGTGGGCGGCCGTGCCGATCGCCGCCGGGGTGCTGCCCGTCGTCGCCGTGCTGCTGCTGACCGGCCTCGTACCGCTCAAGGGCATCGCGCTGATCCCGATCACCGGAATTCTGATCGGCGGCGCGCTCACCGCCACCGTGCTGGCCGGCCGCCGCTCCCTGGACGAGCTGCACACCCGGTACGGCGAGGTCGAGGCCGGGCTGGCCCTCGGTCTGCTGGAGCGCGAGGCCCGGCTGGAGGTCGCCCGGCCCGTCGCGTCCGACGCCCTGCTTCCCGGGCTCGACCAGACGCGGACCGTGGGCCTGGTCACCCTGCCCGGGGCCTTCGTGGGGATGCTGCTGGGCGGGGCGTCCCCGGTGGACGCCGGCGCGGTGCAGCTCTTCGTCCTGGTCGCGCTGCTGGTGGTGCAGGCGGTGGCGGTCGCGCTCGTCCTGGAGCTGGTCGCCCGGGGCCGGCTGCACCGCCGTGACGGCGGGCCGGCGGCGTCCCGTACGCTGGGGCGAGCAGAAGGGGAGTAGCTCTTCGCCGGACCGTCGACATACTGCCCGGCCCGCCACCCGCCCACCGCTTCCGGTGGGGCGCCTCGTGCGCAGGGTGAACGGCTGAGCCGGCGCCCGGAGGCCGGTACGTCCGCGTACCGCGCCAGCGAGACCTTCGGCCAGCAGTGTCCTTCCATGCCCGCATGGATCCACATGGATGCTGCCGTGCCGAAGCGACCCCTGATTCACGCAGGTCTCTCGGTACGGCGGCCCCGACCGATTGAGGAATCAACCGCAGTGATCAGCTTCAGCATCGCCGCAGTGGCCTTCGGCGTCGTCTTCCTCGCCGAGCTGCCCGACAAGACCGCCCTCGCGGGCCTGGTGCTCGGCACCCGCTACCGCGCCTCGTACGTCTTCGTGGGGGTGGCGGCCGCCTTCGCCGTGCATGTGACGCTCGCCATCGCGGCGGGCAGCGTCCTGACCCTGCTGCCGCACCGGCTGGTCCAGGCGGTGGTGGGGCTGCTCTTCCTGGCGGGTGCGCTGGTGCTGCTCTTCAAGCGGCAGGAGGAGGACGAGGAGGATCTGCGCGAGCCCGCCGACCAGAGCTTCTGGAAGGTCTCGGGCGCCGGGTTCATGCTCATCCTGGTCGCCGAGTTCGGCGACCTCACCCAGATCATGACCGCCAACCTCGCCGCCCGCTACGACGACCCGGTCTCCGTGGGGCTGGGCGCGGTGCTCGCGCTGTGGACGGTGGCCGCCATCGGCATCCTGGGCGGGCGCACCCTGATGAAGTACGTCCCCCTGCGGCTGATCACCAGGGTGGCGGCCGTGGTGATGCTGGCGCTGGCCGGGTTCAGCCTCTACGAGGCGGTCGCGGCGTAGCGGTGGCCCTGGGGCGCTGGGTTGCGGTGGCCCTGGGGCGCGGCGGGGCGGTGGCCCCGGGTGCGGGGTGCGGTGGTCCCGAGGTACGGCGGGGCGATGGCCCTGGAGCGCGCGGGGGTCGCGGTGGTTCCGAGGTGCGGCGTAGCGGTGGCCCGGGGTGCGGGGGTTGCCCTGGCCCCGGGGTGCGGGGCGGGGCGCGGTGGTTCCCGGGGCGTCCGGGAACCACCGGAGGCGCCCATCGCCCCCGCGCCCGCCCGGCCTCCGTCAGTGGCTGACGGTGAGAACGAGGCCGCCGTCCTCGGCGGCCTCGACCCGCACCTGCTCCAGCGTGGGCACCGCAACCGTCGGGCCGCTCGCCGCGGCCCGCGGTCCGACGCCCACGACCCGCATCCCGGCAGCCCGGCCCGCCGCGATGCCGACGGCCGAGTCCTCGAAGACGACGCAGTTCTCCGGCGCGAAGCCCAGCTCGGCCGCGGCCTTCAGATAGCCCTCCGGGTCCGGCTTGCTGCACCCGACCCGCTCGGCGGTGACCCGCACTTCCGGAACGGGGAGCCCGGCCGCTCCCATCCGGGCCCGGGTGAGGTGCTCGTCGGCGGAGGTGACCAGCGCGTGCGGCCGCCCGGCGAGCCCCGCCAGGAGGGCGGCGGCACCGGGGATCGCCACGACCCCGTCGGTGTCGGTGGTCTGCCATTCCAGCATCCGCCGGTCGTCCGCCCGGTTCAGCTCCCCGGGCCGGTCGGGCAGCAGCAGCGCCATGGTGGCGTGCGCCTGCCGGCCGTGCATGTCGCGGAGTACGTGCTCCGGATCCAGGCACTGTTCCCCGGCCCAGCGCCGCCAGGCGCGCTCCACGGAGGCGTCGGAGTCGACGAGGGTGCCGTCCATGTCGAGCAGCAGGGCGCGGGCGGTGAGGGGCGTGGTGGCCGTCATCGGCAGGCTCCAGGAAGGCAGACAGGAGGGACAGGGGCAAGGCAGGCAGGAGGGGCGGTACTGCGGGGCGGTACGGACCGAGGGCGCGTCGGGGGCGGGGCGGAGGGCCGAGCGGGCCGGTCCGTGGTCGCCGGTGGGACGGGCTGCGGAGCGGACGGCGCCGGTGCGCAAGCGGATACCGGGGGACGCCGGGGGATACCAAGTGGTTCCGCCCGCCGGTCAGGGAAATACGGGCGGAACCACTTTGTTCCTACACGATACAAACGAGGGCGGCTCGACGCCAGTCCCGGGCGTCATCAATTTCCGGAGCCCTCCGCCGGGCGCCTCGCCGGGCGCCCCGCCGACCCGGTCCGCCCGTCACGTTCCGTCACCCGGCTCCACCCGTCCGCCGTCATCCCGCGCCACCCGCTCCGTACCGTCCCCGGCCCCGTACGGGCGCCTCCCCACCTGCACCTCCCCCCCCGTCCGGGCGCGCCTCCCCACCTGCTCCTCCGCCCCCGCGCCCCTTCCACAGCCGCCGCGCCCTCTCAGCGGGCCGTCCTCCGGCGGACCGCTCAGGATGGATACGTGCTGCGGCGGACCCGTGCCGCGGCGGACGGTCCAGGCGAGGAGGCGTCCATGGCTCCGGACGCAAGCCCACCCATCGGCTCCGGCTCCGGCACAGGTGCGGGAGCCGTCACCGTGGTGCCCGGAGCGGGACAGTCGCGGCGCACCGTGCTCGTCACGATCGGCGCACTGCTCCTCGGAATGCTGCTGGCCGCCCTCGACCAGACGATCGTCTCCACCGCGCTGCCCACGATCGTCAGCGACCTCGGCGGCCTGAACCACCTCTCCTGGGTGGTCACCGCCTATCTGCTCGCCTCCACCGCGGCGACCCCGCTCTGGGGCAAGCTCGGCGACCAGTACGGCCGCAAGAAGCTCTTCCAGGCCGCGATCGTCCTCTTCCTCATCGGCTCCGCGCTCTGCGGCGTCGCGCAGAACATGCCCGAACTCATCGCGTTCCGCGCGGTCCAGGGGCTCGGCGGCGGCGGGCTCATCGTGCTGTCCATGGCGATCGTCGGCGACATCGTGCCGCCCCGGGACCGCGGGCGCTACCAGGGGCTGTTCGGCGCGGTCTTCGGCGCGTCCAGCGTGCTCGGCCCGCTGCTCGGCGGGGTCTTCGTCGACCACCTCAGCTGGCGCTGGGTGTTCTACATCAACCTGCCCATCGGCATCGTCGCCCTCCTCGTCATCGCCGCCGTGCTGCACATCCCGCCGCGGCCGACCCGGCACACCATCGACTACCTGGGCACCTTCCTCATCGCCTCGGCCGCCACCTGCCTGGTCCTGATGGCCTCGCTCGGCGGCACCACCTGGGCCTGGTCCTCCTGGCAGATCATCCTGCTCGGCGTCCTCGCGGTGCTGCTGCTGACGGCGTTCGTGGCCGCCGAGCGGCGGGCCGTCGAACCCGTCCTGCCGCTCGGCCTGTTCCGCATCCGCACCTTCGCGCTCTGCTCGGTGATCTCCTTCGTCATCGGCTTCGCGATGTTCGGCGCGATGACCTATCTGCCGACCTTCCTCCAGGTCGTGCAGGGCGTCTCACCGACCCTGTCCGGCGTCCACCTGCTGCCGATGGTCGCCGGGCTGCTGATCGCCTCGACCGGCTCCGGCCAGATCGTCGCCCGCACCGGCCGGTGGAAGGTCTTCCCGATCGCCGGCACCGCCGTCACCGCCGTCGGTCTGCTCCTCCTCCACCAGCTCGAGGAGACCAGCGGCACCTGGGAGACGAGCGTCTACTTCGCGGTGTTCGGCTTCGGACTCGGCCTGGTCATGCAGGTGCTGGTGCTGGTCGTGCAGAACAGCGTCCGCTACGAGGACCTGGGCGCCGCCACCTCCGGCGCGACGTTCTTCCGCTCCATCGGCGGCTCGTTCGGCGTCGCCATCTTCGGCACGATCTTCACCTCGCAGCTCGGCGACCGGCTCGCGGAGGAACTGGCCGGGAAGCAGCTCCCGCCCGGCATCGGACTCGGCACCCTGGAGTCGGACCCGCGGACCATCGCCCGGCTCCCCGCCTCCCTCCAGCCGGACGTCATCCACGCGTACTCCACCTCGATCACCGACGTCTTCCTCTACGCGGCCCCGGTGGTGGCGCTCGCCTTCGTCGTCGCCTGGTTCCTCAAGGAGGACCCGCTGCGCGGCTCGGTCACCTCGCCCGACATCACCGAGACGCTGGCCAGCAACCCCGTCCAGCGGTCCTCGCGCGACGAGGTGTGCCGGGCGCTGTCGGTGCTCGGCAGCCGCGAGGGACGGCGGGACGCCTATGCCGAGATCGCCCGGCGCGCGGGCTACGACCTCGAACCGGCGGCGAGCTGGCTGCTGCTGCGCATCAGCCGCTACGGCGGCGCCCAACCCGCCCTGCTGGCCGAGCACAGCACCGTGCCGCTCGGCATCATCTCCGGCGCCGCCCGGCAGTTGGAGGAACGGAGCCTCGCCGTACGGGCCGGGCTGCCGCTGGTGCTGACCCATGACGGCCGGCAGGTCGCGGACGCGCTGTCCCGGGCGCGGGAGGAATCCCTCGCCGAACTGCTCGGCGACTGGTGGGGTCCGGACCGGCCCACCGATCTCGTCGAACTGGTCAAGGAGTTGAACGCCGAGATGTGCGGCTCGGACGGGGAGCGCCCGCACCAGCCCGACATCCGGCGCACCACGGGCCCGTACCGGCCGGACCACTACTGATCAACGGCCCGTCCCCGGCGCCTCGTTGATCACTCTCGGTGCTGTTCGCCCCAGTGGTGCGGAGTGCCCTGCTCTCCCATGGCTGTTGCTTCCACCTGGGGGCAAGCCACCGACCTGGCCTGATGCCCCTTTGGCCGGTCCGGGGGTCGGGAGGGGCGTGAAGCCCGGGCGTTTGCCGCCAGGGCGCCGGGTAACACGCGGTGATGAAAGCCTCGCACGAGAGGACCTCTGCGGAAGGCACGACATGTCCACTGGCGCAATCATCATTCTGGCCGTGGCGGCTGCCGTCATCGTGGCGCTGCTGCTCGCCAAGCCGGTGCTGCAGAGCGGCGGCAGCGGCCTGCGGCGCCGGTTCGGTCCCGAGTACGACCGGGCCGTCGCCCGGCACGACGGAGACACCAAGGCGGCGCACAAGGAGCTCAGCGAGCGGCTGCGGCGCCACGGCGACCTGCGCGTACAGCCGTTGGCCGAAGCGGCCCGGGAACAGTACGTGGCCCGATGGGCGGGCATCCAGGAGCAGTTCGTCGACTCGCCCGCCGCGGCAGTGACCGAGGCCGACCGGCTGCTCGGCCGGCTGGTCCGGGACCGCGGCTTCCCGGCGGACGCCTACGACGAGCAGGTCGACGCCCTGTCGGTGCACCACGCCGAACAGGTCGGCGGATACCGCCGCATCCACGCGGCGGCCCGGGGCGTGACCGACGGCCGGGCGGAGACCGCGGGCCGGACCGGGACCGAGAGCCGGACGACGGAGACCGAGGAACTGCGCGAGGCCCTGGTGGGCGCCCGCGCACTCTTCGAACAGCTCGTCACCTCCCATCCCCGGGACCACCGCGGCCGGAACCGTCCGGCCGGCCGCTTCACGGCGCGGGGGCGCGCCGCGGCTCGCGACCGGGCCGCCGCCGACCGGGCCGGGAGCGGCAAGCCGAACACCGGGCGCCTGCACCTGCCGTGGGCGATGAACCAGCGTGGCCCCGGCGCAACCAAGGGCGGTGTGTGATGGAACGTCCCGACGAACGCAGGACGGCTCGGGCGGTTGATACGCCCGCCGCGCAGGCGCCGGTGGTGGCCGAGGGAGCCGACGGAGCCGGAGCCTCCGCCGCGCCCCGGGCAGCGGAGGCCGTGGAGGCCAGGCGGGCGGCCCGCGCGGCCCGTATCTCCGGCGTGCCCCAGCAGCCCGGCCCGGCCGACGGCGGCGCGGCTCCCACCGGTCAGCCGGGCGCCGTAACCGGAGGCGCGGCACCCGCCGAGCACCGGACGGCCGTCCGCGACCGCCGCGGAGTCCGCGGAACCGGGGTGGGCGGCCCCGGAGTGAAACCCGTACTGCCGCGGGCCGAGAGCGACCAGCTCGCCCTCCGCCTCCAGAACGCGGTCATCGGATTCGTCGACGGGCCGTGGCAGTCCGTCGAGGAGGCGGACGCCCTCTTCGAGGAGGCGACGGCCCGGATCACCGCCTGCCTGGCCGAACGCCGGCGCCTGCTGCGCACCGCCTGGCAGGAGGGCCCGGCCGACGGCGACGGAGCGGGAACGGAACAACTCCGCACCGCCCTCCGCGACTACCGCGATGTGATGCAGCGGCTGCTGAAGGTCTGAGCCGCGCCGGCCGCCTTCCCCCGCGGGCCGGGGCGCCGACCACCTGTCCCCGTGGGCCGGGCACCGACCGGCCGCACGCACGGTCCGCCCGCGGATACGACGGCCCGACCGCATGGACAGCTCGGCGCCGCACAACGCAGCGGGCCGGTTCCGAAGGAGATCTGGGCCTCCGGAACCGGCCCGCCGCGTCATGTCACGGGGTGCCGCCGCTGCCCGACGGCGGCGCGTACCGCATGCTGCCGCCGAGCGCCGAGCGCCGAGCGCCGAGCGCCGAGGCGGGCTCAGCGCAACCGTGGCCCGAACCCGGCATCCCGAACCCCGACAACTCGAATTCCGGTATCCCGCAACCCGGCAGGGCCGAGTTGCGGGCCCTCGCCGCCGCCCGTCCACTGGTCGTATGTGGCTTCGCAGGGTGCGACCCGGTGCAGCCGTGTCCACCGCCCCCGAGCCGGCGCCCGTCGGCCCGCCGCGGCCGGCGGGCGACGTACCCGCCGGCGGCCGCACCGCGGACCCCGGTTCCCCGGCGGGCGCCGGCCGTTCCCCGGAGCCCGGCCGCGGTGCCGTCTCCCGGGCCGTGGGCCGGCGGTCGGGCTCTGCTCCGCGGGGTGCGGTCAGCCCTGCTTCGGGGCGGCCTGCTGCACCACCTCGAACGACCACAGCGTGGAACCGGACGCCGCCGGCTTCTGCTTCGGCGCGCCCTCGCCGCCGCCCTGGTGCGCGGCCTTCATCGGGCCCTCCATCCACGCCTGGAACGCGGCCTCGTCACGCCACCGGGTGTACACCAGGTAGGTGTCGGTCCCCTCGACCGGCCGCAGCAGTTCGAACCACTCGAAGCCGTCCGAGTTCTCCACCGACCCCGCCCGTGCGGAGAAGCGCTTCTCCAGCACCTCGCGCTGCTCGTCGGGCACGGTCAGGACATTGATCTTCACGATGCTCATGCGTCCATCCTGCCGTAGTGCCCCCGTGGGGGCGCGGCCGAGGGCGGCGACGGCACGGGCGGCGCCGAGAGCGACGACCGGGTCCCCGGCGCCGAGAGCGAAGAGCCAGGGCCCCGTCGCCGACATGCGGACCTTCGCCGCCCACCTCTACTGTTCGAGCGAGCGGCCCACGGCGGCTCTCAGATGCGGCGGCTTTCAGATGGCGAACTGGTGTCCTTCGTCTGCGGCAGGGGTCCTCGGCGATCCGATCGACCTGCTCCCAACGACGGGTTGATACGGGAGCGCAGGGCGTGGCGACGGTACCGAGACGCGGACTGACAGCGGCAGCCGAGGTGCCGCGGTTCCGCAGCGCCCTGATCCTCGGCGGCCTCTGGCTCCTGGCCGGCCTGCTCGCCGCCCGCCAGACGGCCGCTGTCCTGCGCCTGCCGCCCGGACAACGCCTCACCGACCTGGAGACCTGGACCGGCGACCACGGCGTCCTGCGGATGCCCGGACCGCTGTACGAGAAGGGGACGTTCGCCGGGACACCGTTCGCCGGCCTCATCCTCCGGCCGGTCACCCGCGCGGCCGAACAGGGGCTGGGCGTTTTCTGGACGTTCGGCACCCTGCTGCTCGTCGTGGCCCTCGGCTTCGTCGCCGCCCGGGCCCTGCCGCTCCCGGTGGCCCGCCGCACCGCGCTGTTCGCCGCGCCCGTCGCGATCAGCCTGATGGTGGTGTCGCTCCCGGTCCGCAACACCTTCACCCTCGGCCAGACCAGCATCCTCCCCGTCCTGCTGGTGATGCTCGGCTTCCTGCCGCGCCTGCCGGACCGCCGGGCCGGGATCCTCATCGGAACGGCCGCGGCACTCCAGCCGACCGTGCTGCTGTTCGCTCCGCTGCTGTGGCTGACGGGACGGCGGCGCGCGGCCTCCGCTGCCGCCGGGACGTTCGCCGGGATCTCCGCCCTGACCTGGACGGTCATGCCGCGCGACTCCGCCACGTACTGGTTCCACCACATCGCGGGCGCCGGGCTCGGCGAACCCGCGGACAGCCTGCACAACCAGTCCCTGCACGGCATCCTCCTGCGACTCGGCCTCAGCGGACCGGCCGAACTGGCGCTCTACGGCGCGCTGGCCGTCGTCGTCGCCGTCCTCGGACTGCGCCGGGCCGCGCGGTACGCCCGGGACGGCCAGCTGCTTCTCGCCATCGCGCTCACCGGCTGCGTCACCGTGGCCGTCGCCCCCACCGCCTGGCTGCACCAGCAGCTCTGGATCCTGCTCGCCGTGGTCGGCCGCGTCGGCAGGCGAAAGGCCGACCGGCTCGTGTGGCCGGTCGCGGTCGTCATGGTGATGACCCTGAGCAGCGCCGCCATCGTCCCCACCAGTGAGGGCATCCGCCTCATCGGCGAGAACGCCCCACTGCTCCTGGCGGTCGTCGCGGCCTGCGTCGTGCCGTTCCTGTCGCGCCGCGACCCGCACTGGGCCCTGCCCCTTCCGACCACGTACGGGGAACCGGCCCCCGGCCGCCTCGGCGCGCTCCCGCTGCTGCGCCGCGTGCGCCGCCCCCTGGACCGGCCCAACATCTTCCTCGAACTCCTGCTGATCCGGCTCTTCTACTGGGTCTACTCGTACATCCGCATCTCGGCCACCGGCGGGCGCACCGTCGCGGAACGGCACGGCCGGCAGATCGTCGCCTGGGAACAGGCCCTGGGCATCGACGTCGAGCGCGGCTTCAACCACTTCGTCGCGCAGCTGCCGTGGTGCAGAACCGCCCTGAACCTCGCCTACACCAACCTCCACTTCCTGGTACCGCTGACCCTGCTCGGCTTCATGTACGTGCGCCGCCCCGCCGCCTACCGGTGGACCCGGACGGCCCTGGCCATCACCACCCTCCTGGCCCTGGCCGGCTTCTGGCTCTATCCGCTGGCCCCGCCGCGTCTGATGCCGGGCCTCGGCTACATCGACACCCTGAACGGGCCCCAGGACTTCGACAGCCCGCAGTTCGGCGTCCTCACCGGCATCTCCAACCAGTACGCGGCCATGCCCTCCCTGCACATCGGCTGGTCGCTGTGGTGCGCCGTCGTCATCTGGGTGCTCGTCCCGCGCTGGTGGCTGAAACCGGTGGGGTTCGTCCATCCGGTCATCACCACGCTGGTGATCGTCGGCACCGCGAACCACTACCTGCTGGACGCGGTCGGCGGCGCGCTCGTGGCCGCCCTGGGCTTCGGACTCCAGTACGTGCTGATGGGGAGGACGCGGGATCCGCGGGACGGGACTGCTTCTCCGCAGGCGGACACCGAGCCGGAGGGGAAGACACAGGCGGGAGGGAAGCCACACGTGGCGGGGAAGGCGCACGTGGCGGGGAAGGCGCATTCGACGGGGGAGGGGGAGGCGCCCCCGCACGACGTTCCGCCGGAGACGGTGCCCGAACACGCGGCCGGTGGATGACTTGGTGATGACCTGGTGGAGAACGACGGCGGCCCGTGCGGGCGGGGCGGGCCGAGGACAGGGCAGCCCGTGTGGACAGGGCGGGTCGAGCGGACAGGGCGGGCCGCGGGCGCGGACGAGCGACGGGGCAGCGGGTGCGGGGCAACGCAGAGCGACGCGGGGCGGCGGAGACCGGCCGGTAGCCGGCCTCCACCGCCCCGCCGGATCGCCGCACTGTTCAGCATCCGATGAAGCGGACCGCCCCGCCACTCGAAGCGTCAGCGCTGGTCCGGACAGGTCACATCGGCGCGTCGCGACGGCACCGGGTGCCGCCTGCGGAACCGTCGCTCGTATCGCTTCCTGACGGACCCGCGCCACCGTCGGAGGAAGCGGCCGCGCCTTCGGAGGGAGCGGACGCGCACTCGAACCAGACCGTCTTCCCGCCTCCGGCGCACACGTCCACGCCCCAGTCGTCCACGACCGCCGCCACTATCGCGAGCCCGCGCCCGCCCTCCTCGAAGGGTTCCGCAGCACGGATGGTGGGCACGTTCGGGGAGCTGTCCGCGACCTCGACCCGCAGCCCCTTCGGCAGCCGGAGCACGAGCACGGAACAGCGCCGGTCGGGCACATGACGGACGACATTGGCGATCAGTTCGGTCACCGCCAGCTCGGCGGCACAGATCAGCTCGTCCATCTCCCAGAGCTGGAGATACGTACGGACGATCCGCCGCAGATGCCGAGCGGAGTGCGCACCGACCAGGAACGCCATCCGGTACTGACGGGCCGGACGAACGAGGGCCGGAACGAGGTCAATTGGCACATTCACAGCACCATCGTCAGTGCCCGCGACTACTCTCGGCTACGGATCGAACGCAACGCGCCACAATGGCGGGTTGAGCAAGGGGGTACCCCATGGCGAACATCCGTGACCTGGACCCGAGCGCGTCCCCACTCGACTACTACGGCGCCGAGTTGCGACGCCTCCGCGAGGCGGCGGGCCTCAACCAACAACAACTCGGCGAGATCATCTACTGCACCGGCTCCCTGATCGGCCAGATCGAAACCGCCCGCAAACTGCCCACCCGCCCCTTCACCCAGCGGGTCGACGCCGCACTGGGGACGGACGGCGCGCTGATGCGGCTGCTCAAGCTGGTGCTGCCGCAGCCAACTGCCGTCCTGGTTCCAGCCGTACGCGGAGATGGAGGCGAAAGCCAGCCACATTTACAGCTTCCAGGCGCAGTTGGTGCACGGCTTGCTCCAGACCGAGGAGTACGCCCGAGCCGTTCTCGGCGTGCTCCAGCAGGACCGGTTGGACGAACGCGTCGCGGCCCGGCTGGAGCGGCAGCGCATCCTGGAGCGGGAGAGTCCGCCGTTGGCCTGGGTGATCCTGAGCGAGGCGGTACTGCACCAGGTCATCGGCGGTCGGGACGTCATGCGGAACCAACTGGCCCACTTGTTGGACTTCAAGGACCGGGAGTGGGTTCAGATCCAGGTGCTGCCGTTCGGGGCGGGGGCCCACGCCGGGCTCATGGGGTCGTTCAACATTCTCCGCTTCGAGGATGACCCGGATCTCGTCTACGACGAGGGTTACCAGCCGAGCATGTCGGCCAATCCGGCAGAGGCCAAGGCGCGTTCGCTCCGATACGATCACCTACAGGCCGCTGCACTCTCCGTGGAGGAGTCGGCAGAGTCGATCGCCAGAGTGATGGAGGAGCGCTATGGGGAGAACCCCTGAACTGAGCGGCGCCCAGTGGCGTAAGTCCAGTTACAGCGGTGATCATGGCGGTGATTGCGTGGAGTGCGCCCCGCTGGGTAGCGCGCAGTGGCGTAAGTCCAGTTACAGCGGTGATGACGGCGGTGATTGCGTGGAGATCGCCCCTGCCCCCTGCGCCGTCGCCGTCCGAGACTCCAAGGACCCGAACGGCCCGGCCCTGACGTTCAGCCGGGAGGCCTTCACGGCGTTCGTGACCGCCGCGGCGACCGGCGAGTTCTCCACGAAGGTCTGAGCACCTGCTGTCCTGGCGCCGGGGACAGTGCGGGCCCTATTGCTGGCGCCCGCACTCCGACCGACCGGGCCACGAGCTCTCGGCCTGTGCCCCGTCGCCGATCAACACGTACCGGTTCACCACCCTCTCTCGGATGTGGCCAGTTTCTGCCCGGCGGAAGCCCCCTCGACGGGGCTACGGTCACCCAGCAGACAACTGCCCCCTCCGTGGGTTTCGGTGCACTTGATTGCCAGGGTGATGGAGGAACGCTATGGGGAGCCCCCCTGAACTGAGCGGCGCGCGGTGGCGTAAGTCCAGCTACAGCGGTGACACCGGCGGTGAGTGCGTGGAATGCGCTCCGCTCGGCGGCGCGCAGTGGCGCAAGTCCAGCTATAGCAGCGACACCGGAGGCAACTGTGTCGAGGTCGGCACTGCCGCCTGCGCCGTCGCCGTGCGCGACTCCAAGGACCCGAACGGCCCGGCCCTGGCCTTCGCTCCCGACGCGTTCGCGGCCTTCGTGTCCGCCGCGGCAAGGGGCGAGTTCCGCGCGGCAGGTTAGTTTCCGATTCAGGAGCCCTGTTCAGAGGTCTGGCGTGCCATGGGGTCTTCGGGGATCACTCTAAGGTGACGGGTACGGTTACGTACCCGTACCCTATGGGGGTGGGAAGGAGCACGATGATGTCTGACGCGAACATCCGGATCCCCGAGGAAGCCAAAGACCGACTCGCTGCGATCGCGGCTGCCGAGGGTCTGTCGCTGCGCGCCTACCTGGCCCGTCTTGCCGAAAGCCTGCTCACCCCGGCTGAACGCGCCGAACGCGCAGAGAAGGCCCGGGCCGCATTGAAGCAGTGGAACGGCTACGCGCCGACCCCGGCCGAGGAACAGGACATCGACACTGAGTTGGACCGGCGGCTGGCAGAGGTAGACGCCCGGTGAGCGACGCAATGCACATCGTCTTGGACGACACTGCGATGGCCGCAGCCGGTCAGGGCAATGTCCTTGCTTCCCGATTGATCCACCGCGCCCACGCCGAATCGGGCTGGTTTCTGTACGCCCCAGCGTGCGCGCTCGTCGAGGCTGACCGTGCCCGGCCGGGCACAGCCGAGCATCTGGCCGCTTTGCCCGGCATCACGGTTGTTGACCTGGACCTCCCCGCTGCTCTGTTTCTCGCGCAACAGGAGACCTGGGCCGCGGCGCACAGCCAGTACGCGGCACAGCCCGCCCCGGACCGTCCCGATGGCGCGATCATCGCGACCACCGCCCCGAGTCGGTGGGCGGGCGAGCCGGTCCGTGTCCTCGATCTCACATCCTGATCGCAGCGAGGGGCCGTGGTGAGGCGCCACGGCGCAGCACCCGTGGCTCTTGCCGGCGAATGCTCAGGCCTGGGCGTAGCCCGCGAGGGCTGGTTCGAGCAGGTCGAACGCCTCGGTGGCCTCTGCCTCGAGGACGGTGGCGATCTCCTGGCCGGGGCGGCCGGCCAGCGTGAGGTCCTGGATGCGGCGGAACAGCACCCGGTGCACCCCGCCCAGCAGCGACGCGGCGGTACGCGGGGCGATGTCGTCAGGGGAGGCGTCGGTGGCCTCGGCGAGGGCGGCGGCCAGCGCGTCTTCACGCTGGTCGTGCAGGCCGCGCAGGCAGGCCGACAGCGCCGGACTCTCCGCGATCATGCGCGTGAACTCCGGTCCGGCGAAGCCCGCGACGGGATTCTGCGTGGCCACGGCGGACAGAAATGCGCGGCGCAGTGCAGCGAAGGCGGATTCGCCCGGTTCCCGTGAGGCGACGGCGCGGGCCAGCCCGGCGACGAACTCGTCCTGGTGGTCCAGGGCGAGGTCCTCCTTGCGCGGGAAGTAGTTCGTCACGGTCTTCTTGGCGACGCGGGCGGCGTCGGCGATCTCGGCGATGGTGGTGCCTTCGAAGCCCTGCGCCAGGAAGAGCTCGGTTGCCCGGTCGGAGATCAGTTGCCGCGTCTCGCGCTTCTTGGTCTCGCGCAGGCCCGTCGCGGCCGTGCTCGCGCTCTCCGTCGTGGTGCTCGACTCCATACCCATGGAGAAATCTTACCCCGGTAGTACGTTTACGTTGACACCTTGCTTGCCTCTCATGTAATTTTACTCCCGTTGTAAATTTTGGCAGAGCTGTAGAGGTGCCGCCCGCTGCCGCTCGCAGGCGGTGGCGGGCGGCGTCACGGGGGACGTCGGCTCCCGGAGTGTCGGGCGCCGCAGCCTCGGGTCGGACCCGCGGCCCCCTTGAGCTCGGCCCGTCCAGCAGCTTCACCCGGTCCGTCGCCCCTCGGGACCGGGCCTGAACGCGACGAGAGGACCCAGTTGACCCAGGAAGCCTTCGACGCCGGAACCGCATTCGACCGCCAGGTCCGCACCTTGACGGACCTCGGCTACCCGGCCATGGCCGGTCTCGGTGAGGAGGAGTTCGCCGCCCTCGTGGCCCCGCTGCGTACCCGCGCCGAGGCCGTGCGGGACGGTGCGTACGACCCCGAGGCCGGCCGCGTGCCGTTCCTGCTGGTCGTCACGCGGGACGTGGCGCCGATCGAGGAGACGATGCCCCGAACCGTCCTGCACAAGGGGCGCCTGCCGGGGTTCGTCGACCGCTCCTTCGAGCCCGGCTCCGTCGAACGGTTCGTCGCCACCGAGGAGACCGAACTGCCCGACCGGAAGGCCTATCTCCTCCTCGACGTCGAACGCGGTGAGGAGTTCTGCGGCGTCGTCCCCAACGACGCCATGAACGCCATCGCCGAGCGGGGTCGCACCCTGCTGACCATCGAGGAGGGCATCGCGCTGATCACGCACTTCCCGCAGGTGCTGGTCAAGAACAAGTGCTTCTCGCTGGGCGGTTCGCGGTGCGGCGACCGCCGGGTCCCGGCGATCTGGATCAGCCAGAAGGCCCCGAAGCTCGGCTGGTGCTGGGAGGGCAACCCGCACACCTGGCTGGGTATGGCCTCGGCCGGAGTCCGGCAGGGCACGGCGTAACGAGGACGGGCTCGCCGGGACCGGGGCGCGGACGCCCGGGACCGGAGAGGCCCGCCGTCGGGAGGATGCCGGGAGGACGGGGCCCGGCACCGGGGGAGATCATGGCGGACGGGGCCCCGGCGCCGGGGAGGTCGTGGCGGACGGCCCCCGCCTCAGCGGTTCGCCTCCGCGAGAGTCTTGATGCCGCGCAGGGTGGCGTCGATGTTGGTGCGCAGCTCGTCGAGCCGCATGCTCACGATCTCCGCTTCGCGCTCCGGCATGCGGTCGATCGCGAGGCTGACCCCGGAGCGGGCGGGGCCGATCCGGGCGGACTGCCGCAACCGGGTGCCCGCACCCTCGGGCTCGATGTCGAACCGCCAGGTGGCCAGCGGGTGCGACGCGTCGGCCGACGGCTCGCCGAACCGGCCGTCCGGGTCGACGACCACCCACGCGAAAGTCCGCTGGTCCTGAAGCGCCACCACATGGGACACCGTGCGCCACTCGCCGAGCCCCGGGTGCCGGTTGTACCCGGTGAAACGCGCCCCCAGGGCGGGCCCGGTCGCACCGTCCACCCATTCCGCACGCTGCAACTCGGGGCTCAGACGCGCCGGCAGCCCGATGTCCGTCACCAGATCCCAGACCTGTGCCGGAACGGCTTCGATGTACACATCGCCGCTCGCACCCGGACCTTCGCTGTACCGCACGCCACCCTCCTCGCATCTGCCGCCGCCGAGCCCGCCGAGCCCGCCGAGCCCGCCGAGCCC